>JAZSBU010000001.1:0-10255 GCA_045602565.1 Eubacteriales bacterium
AAAAAAGAACCTGGCGTTGATCAACGCCAGGCCCAAAAAAGTTTTAGGTTTCAAAAAACCAGTTGATTTGTTTGAATTTTCTTTATCTAAGTGTTGCACTTAGTTTGACAATTCATCTTTTTTCTTCGAGATAAAGAGAGGCTTCCATATCAGCGGTTGCCAGCGCAAAGGCAAGAGGATACATTTCAAACGCTTTGGAACAATTTCGAATATCTTTTTCTTCGGAAAACCCCATATGATATCGAATGGCAAACGCTTCTTCTCGCGTAAGACGCATAAATCCGCCAATAATATATACACTTTTTTCTCCATGGCCATAGGGAAGATTATCGTCGAATTCATAGTAGGGGACCTTTTCCCATACTCCGGCATCGTTTTTTACATTGCGCATAGAGGTCTTATATACATTCACTTTGCAAAGATCATGAAGTAATGAAACAATTGCGATGCTCTCTTCACTGTATTCATTGGAAAACAAAGTCTTCGTATATGGTCTCTTTAAATATTCGTTCAAACATTGATAAACATTTAAACTATGCTCGCAAAGACCACCCGCATAATTCCCATGAAAACGAGTACTTGCGGGCGCAGTGAAGAAATCCGATCCGCCGCTGCAAAGATATTCAAGCAACTCTTCGGCGCCTTCACGCTTGATTTTTGAGCGATAAAGATCACAAAATTTTTGTTTCAATTCAAGAATTTCCATTATCAAATTCTTCCTTTTCCAACGTATTTTCTTCCGAGGGTGTTTTCCAAAGTTTTACTTTTCCGCTCTCATGGAGATTTTTAAAAATGACAACTGTAATCGGGATCAAAAACATACCGCCGAATCCAAAAAGCTTTAAACCAACCCAAATGCAGAACAGGGTAAGAATCGGCAGCATTCCGACATGATCGCCGATAACCTTGGGTTCCAAGACCTGACGAACAATGGTTACGACAATATACATACAGATCAAAATCAAAGCGCGCCAAGGAGCACCGGAGAGCAACGAAACCAGCGACCAAGGAATCAGAACCGTTCCCACACCCAAGACAGGTAAAATATCGACAATCGCGATAAGAAACGCAAGAGGAAGAGCAGGTTGAAATCCAAAAATTAAAAAGAAGATTAAAAGCTCGGAAAATGTGGCGAACATTAAGATGGAATAAGACCGCAAATATTTACCGACAGTTGAAAACAGTGTCTTTTTAACGTCAAGAATCAAACTTTGTTGTTGCGGTTTAAATTGCGCCAAAATAAAGCTTTTAACTGTAGGGAAGGAGATGGACATAAAAAAACTGGACACAATCGAAACAATGAAAAAAACCAAAATATTCGGAATTTGCACCACCATATTTCCGGCATAACCCAAGACAACTCCGCCAATGGATCCTGTAAACAACGAACTGTAATCATAATTGGCGATATAATCCATCACTTTGGCAATGGATTCGTCGGATAAATGAGAAAAAATACCGGTGTCATTTTGCATTAAATGCTTGATATGCTCCGCGATCGATGAAATATAGTTTGGAAGGCGAAAAACTAAGTCTTTGCCTTCTTTCCATATAAAGACCGATACAAATGACGCAATCGCAAAAAAAGCGATCAACAGCAAAATAATGCCGATCGTGCTGGCGGCGGCGCGCGGAAGACGAAACTTTGAAACAAAAAAACGAACAATCGGTTCAACCAATGATGCAGCTATGAACGCAATAATAAACGGTGCAATTGCGCCAAAAACATAACGAACCGCTAAGTACGCCAAGAACAAAAATACAGCAACAAATGCTACTTGAATCAAATAATGCAGTTTTTTATAATCTCTTTTTGATAACATTCTTACTCTCCAAATATTATTTAGTTTATTATATCACACCGATATTGTAAAAATAAAGTATATTTGGAAAAAAAGTTTTCGCCTTGAATTTTTTTCATTGATATGATATATTGTATTCGACAAAAATACATCTGTAGTTCTTGAGAGGAATAAAGAATGAAACAAGAATATTATTTAATCGATAAAAGCGTATTGCCCGAAATTTTTTCAAAAGTTGTCGAGGCAAAGCGTTTATTGCAAACAGGGCAATGCAAGACTGTAAACGAAGCCACCAAAAGGGTAAGTATTTCGCGAAGTGTTTTTTATAAATATCGCGATTTTGTACATGTTTTTTTGGAAAAAGACCAGCAGAATATCATAACGATTATTTTGTATCTTTCCGATCAAATCGGTGTATTATCGCGCGTTTTATCATTAATGTCCTCTTTAGGCGCAAGCATATTAACAATCAATCAAAATATTCCTATGAACGGTATTGCTCCGGTCTCAATCTCGTTTGACACATTGAATATGGATACGGATTTAGAATCTTTGTTTGACGATATGAAAAAACTCAATGGTGTACTAAGCGTCAAACCTGTGGCAAAAGAACGCGGTTAGAATAATATAAACTATAAAACTACGTAGTTTTGGAGGTTTTTATGGGCCTAATTATACAAAAATTCGGAGGAACTTCGGTTGCCGATCGGGTTTGCTTATATAATGTGGCCAATATCATTGCACGAAGAATGAAAGAAGGATATCAGGTCGTTACCGTAGTATCGGCCCAAGGCGATGATACAGACCACTTATACGCCAAGGCTGTAGAAATAGATCCCGAGCCCAATTTAAGAGAGTTGGATGCTTTGCTTTCTACCGGAGAGCAAATTTCTGCATCTTTACTTGCCATAGCATTAAACGCCATGAATGTTCCTGCCATATCGCTCACAGGGGCGCAGACCGGAATTTTAACCGATCAAACCTATGGAAATGCAGAAATAATACGCATCAATCCCGATTGTATTCAAAACCATCTTAAGCAAGGAAAAGCAGTCATTGTCACCGGCTTCCAAGGGGTTGATGAAAAGGGGAATACAACAACATTGGGTAGGGGAGGATCCGATACATCTGCCGTTGCGTTAGCCGCATATTTGAAAGCAGATATCTGCAGAATTTACAAAGATGTAGACGGAATCTATTCCACCGATCCCCGAACTGATTTGAATGCCAAGAAATATGATCGTTTAACATATGATCAAATGTTGAAGATCGCAGACAATGGTTCCCAGGTGCTTCGCAAAAGATGCATCGAACTGGCAAAAGAACACCATATAGAACTTCAAATTTTATCCAGTTTTCAGCACATTTCAGGTACGATCATTCACTAAAATAACGAGCGGTAATTCATTTGAATTACCGCTCGTTTGAATTCATAAAATATTCATTCATCCTTTTTATTGCGCGGCTTTCAATTCTGGAGACATAGCTGCGTGAAATACCCAGTTTTTTTGATATTTCCCGCTGTGTGTATGCCTTGCTGTTATACAGGCCATAACGCATAATCAAAATCTTTTTTTCTCGTTCAGGGAACTTTTCCAGAAATTCATACAGTTTTTTACTGTTTATTTTCAGATCCAGATTTTCAGCAAATGCTTCTTCTTCGTAGATGATATCTAAAAAAGTAAGTGAATTTCCTTCGGAATCTGTCTCGATCGGGTCACTGATGTTCACATCGTTTTGCCTCTTTTTTTGATTTCTGAAATACATCAAAATTTCATTTTCAATACATCTTGCGGCATAGGTGGCAAGACGAGCGCCTTTTTTATGATTAAATGTAGAGATTCCTTTGATTAATCCGATCGTACCGATGGATACAAGATCATCCTGATCCTTGCTGGTTGCATAATATTTTTTTATAATATGTGCAACCAGCCTTAAATTGCGTTCGATCAAAACATTTCTTGCCTCAATATTGCCGTTTTTAAATTCTTCTAAATAATATCGCTCTTCCGCCATCGTCAACGGTTTTGGAAAGGTTGCTCCTCCGGTTAAATGCAGCATCAAAAAGATCGTTTGATCCAAAAAATATTGTAGTGGCAGCAACAATTTTCTCACCTCAATTTGAATTCTATGCAAAATCCCGCTTGTCTGTTGACGAAAGAACGAAAATAACTTGCAGAAACATTAAATATACGTTATAATACTTAAAAAGTAAGGTGATAAATTTGATCGAAATTAAAAAGATTACAGATAAAGATTTTGCTCAAAAAATCTGCATTGCTCATAATATTGATTGGCAGCCTGAATTTCACGTCATAGCAACGATCGAACAAGGAGAAGTTCTACATTGCGCTGTCTTTGAATATGGCGGCGAGAGCGGGGAAATCCACGCTATAAGCGGATTCGACGGTGATATCTTGATGTTGGATGGACTATGTCGAGCAATATTAAACATTATGGATATCAACGGTGTAAAGTATGTATACTTGCCACCAAAATACGACAAATTGGCCCATAAAATTGGCTTTACAATGCAAAATGGCTGTTATTATTTGAGTTTAGAAGGATTTTTTAAATGTAGTTGCCACCGAAGCTAAAAGGGGAACGTACTAATGAAATTAAATGAAAAGAAACTGTTTTTGCTGGATATGGATGGAACCATCTATTTAGACGATAATTTATTTGATGGAACCATTGAATTTTTAGATTATGTTAAAAAAATCAATGGCAAAGCAATGTATTTAACAAACAACAGTTCTAAAAGTGTAAAAAAATACATCGAAAAATTAAAAAAACTCGGTATCAACGCCGATGAATCGGATTTCACAACATCGGCGCAAGCAACAGCCGAATATCTGCAAAAGGTATACCCGAGCGACTTATTATATGTATTTGGAACGCAAGCGTTAAAGGACGAACTGAATTCCTACGGTTTGAATATTGCAGACAAGCTTTCTAATGAAATTAAATGCCTTGTTATGGGATTTGACACCGAATTAACCTTTCAAAAACTAGAAGATGCATGTATCTTATTAAATAGAGGGGTTGATTATATTGCAACCAATCCGGATTGGGTTTGCCCGACATGGTATGGATCGGTTCCTGATTGCGGCTCCATCGCTCAAGCACTTTATAATGCCACAAAACGTCGTCCCAAATTTATTGGAAAACCTGAGCCCGCAATGATTGAAATAGCAATTAAGCGGGCAGGATTCAAAAAAGAGGAAACTATTATATTAGGAGATCGTTTATATACTGATATTGCAAGTGGAAGTAATGCAGGGATTGATACTGTATTGATGCTCAGCGGTGAATCCACAATGGAAGATGCCGAAAGGTTTGAAGGAAAGAAACCTACTTATATATTTAATAATATAAGATGCTTCTTAAATGCAATTTTAGAGCAATAATGCAGATAAAACCCTTTATTTTTCAAAAGCTCCTCCCCTTAACTGCACAAAATATTCATTTTGTGCAGTTAATACTATTTAAAAGGACAGTGCCGTATGATCAATTATGAAGCTCTTCCCCAAACATTAAAGGACTTTATTTTTTATCTTGAAGTCGTTGCGGGAAAATCAAAATCCACTACATACGAATATTTGCTGGATCTGGAAAACTTTTTTCGTTTTATGCGATATAAAAAAGATAAATTTCCTCCTCAGACAAAGTTACACGATATTCCCATCAATGAAATTGATATCGATTTTGTCGCTTCCATTACTTTGGAAGATATTTATGAGTATTTTTATTATCTAAGAGAAAAAAGAAATAATAATTCCAGATCGATTGCTCGAAAAATGTCTACACTACGCGTTTACTTTCGCTATATGACACAAAGAATGCATCATTTAAAAAGTAATCCGATGGATAACGTTCAAACCCCTTCCCTGCCGAAGACTCTTCCAAAGCACCTTTCATTGGAAGAAAGCACAGAATTGCTCGCTGCAATCAAAAAAAGCCGCCGCGATTACGCAATCATTACGTTATTTTTGAATTGCGGTATGCGACTTGCTGAATTAGTGTCATTAAATATTAACGATATTAAAAACGAATATGTTGTCATCACCGGTAAGGGAAACAAACAACGCACAATTCATTTAAACCAAGCCTGCCGCGATGCTATAGATGATTATTTAACCTATGAACGCCCCAAAGAAGGATTAAAGGATCCGGAAGCGTTGTTTATCAGTAGAAATATGCAGCGTCTTTCCCGCCGAGCGGTGCAAAACTTAGTTGAGAAATATTTAAAAATTGCGGGTTTGGATGACCGCAAACTGTCTACCCATAAGCTGCGTCATACTGCGGCCACTTTAATGCACCGCCACGGCCATGTGGATATTCGTGTACTGCAAGAGATCTTGGGCCACGAAAACCTTGGTACAACGCAGATTTATACCCATGTAGATAGCGAATCAATTAAAGAAGCGTCGATGAGTAATCCCCTATCCAAATTTCATCGCCGAACAACTGAATCCGACGAAGATTAAAAAAGGAAGCAGCGTTGCTGCTTCCTTTTTTATAATATAATCAGTTCTTTAGGCGATTTTGTTATATTTTCATATCCTGTTTCATTGATGCATACCATATCTTCAATTCGAACACCGAATTGACCTTCTAAATAAATACCCGGCTCAACCGTTAATACCATTCCCAGTTTCAATATGCCGGAATCTGTTGTATTAAATGAAGGAGCTTCGTGAATTTCCAAGCCAACGCTATGACCAAGCCCATGCCCAAAACAACCTTCATAGCCCGTTTGATAGATATACTTTCTGGCAACTTCATCAATCTCTTTGCAAACAGCGCCCGGCTTGATTTGCGCCAACGCTTGATTTTGCGCTGCTAAAACGGTCTCATATACTTCTTTTTGCAGGTCATTCACCTTACCTACCGCAACCGTTCTCGTCATATCAGAGTGATAACCGTTGACCACCGCGCCGAAATCCATCGTTATAAAATCCCCATCTTCAATCAGCTTCTTTGTAGGAACACCGTGCGGTAACGAAGAGTTTTTACCGGAAACAACGATAAAGTCAAAAGAAACACCCTCGCTCCCCTGCTTTCTCATATAGAATTCCATATCAAGCATTATTTCAAGTTCGGTTCTTCCTTTTTGGATGCGATCGAGAATATATGAAAAGGTTTCATCCGTCAGACATTGCGCTTCTTTAATGTTCTTAATTTCTTCCGCACTTTTGATGGAACGAATCTCTAAAATCTTATCATTAATACGCGAATCCAAAGAAATTTCGCAGTTTTCCGGTATCATCTTACGATAAAAAGAAATTAAATCAATTGGAACATAGGATGTTTCCAAAAAAACCTTTTTAATATTATGCTTTTGAATATATGCTTTTAAGGTTTTTTCGGTGCTGGTCAGCAAAGAAACGTCACAATGTTTGATTTCTCTTTGTGCTTTCTCAAAATAACGAAAATCAATATAAAACGATACGTCTGATGCCGTTATTAAGAGCAATCCCGCCGAAGAGTGAAATCCCGTAAAATAACGTCGATTCACCTCATTAGAGACGATCAATAGTTCATCAGAAGATAGTTCTTTTTGTATTTTTAAAATACGTTGTTGCATAATAAGTTCTCCTTTTATTGGGCAGCTACTCTCATACAAAGTATAGCAGAAAATCATTCATAAATCAAAAAGAATAGTAAAAAGAAAAAAGCCACACGATCGTGTGACTTTTCTTTTTGGGACCGACACTCAAAATGGAACCGATCAAAAAGACTGATTTTCTTTATATATCTTTTGAAATAACATCATTCAAACGTTTTTCGCAAAATGCAAGAAACTCGTGCCAAAGGTTTCGGTCAATAAATTTATTCTCGCCTGTTTTTAAAAGCAATTCACCCTTAACAGCAGTATCATTGTTCCAAACATGGTTACCGATAAAGACATCCACTTTTTCATTTTGTAATCTATGTAAAGAGTTGCGGTAATCCTCTCGGCAACCGTCATAGTCAAAATGTCCCTGTGCCATCGTATTGGCTCCTGCGCCGCCAAACATACCTACTCGATAGACTTTTCCATCGTCCTGTGTATTAAAGAAAAATGAAATCGTCCCCTTGGTGTGGCCGGGTGTTTCCAAAAAGGATATAGTTGTATTGCCGAGTGAAAGCGTATCCCCGTCACGGATTAAAATATCGGGATCAAAATACTTTCTCGCTTTTTCCGCATCATAATGACCGAGCAAAGTCTTTGCACCGGACAAATCAACCATTGCCGCCGTTGCTTCAGTATGATCACCATGCCAATGGGTATTAATAATGTATTTGATGTCCTTGGGATTGAACCCTAACTCATAGATTGAGCGGACAACAAGGTATAAGGTCTTGGAATATCCAGGATCGATCAATATAAGCCCTTCCCCTGTATCAATCAAATGGCATGAAGCCTGGAAGGTTCCAACAAAATAAACGTTCCCAATTATTCTGAAAGGATTCATTTTTCCTTCCCATGGATTTGTAATTTTTCTTCTTTTAAACATTTTACCAACTCCTTTTTGGATATTATACCATAAAAGCGGTGATAAATCAATGCGGAGTATTGTATATCATCAATTCCGTGAGGAATTGCATATCATCAACTTCGTTAGAAGTTATATATCATCATTGCGAAAGCTTTTTGATACACGCTAACGCGTGATGATATACAGTCCTTACGGACTGATGAGATACAACGATAGCAACGCTATCGTTGATGATATACCATTGCTTTCGCAATGGATAAAAAAATTCCAAGTCCGAAGACTTGGAATTTTTTGTCATTCGTGTCCGAAAAAGAACTGGTCAAGAACCGTGATTTCTTTATGTTATTTATTCTTCTTCTATGTCCTTAATACTCTTATTGTTAATAGTTTTCCACTCTGTTCTTCCGTTTGCATTTCTTCCCATCACAACTGCCGCAGCAAGCGAAGGGCTTGTAAATACATAATCAGAAACAAACGAATTTTCTTGATCTACAATCCCCTTGTCGAACAACTTGTTCCTTAAACTCACCAAGTTAGCAGACATACTTGGGGCCGTATCTTTTGCGATTTTAGAACCTTTTGCCACTAAAAATCCATCTGCTACAAGCAATCCTTTTGCATCTGCACCTCTAGCAGCCTTAATGAAGAAAACATTTTGTTTTGCTTCGTTATTCTCCATAATTGAAACATCAATTTTATCAAAAACCTTATATCCTAATGTATTAACAAGAAGTTTGGCATTTTCTATAAATTCTTCCAACATAGACTCATCAAACTCTGAAATAGATGAACATGTAGGAACGGTGTTGTTGATTATTATTGCACGTTTTGCATCGTTAGCTAAATTATAAAATTTATTCTCAAGAAATTTGACATGTGCCTTATTTAAAATGTTATCTTTAGAAATAACAGCAACACAATCATTCCAATAATTACTGTCTTTAAGATGCTGCTTTAATCTGACAAGCATTTTTTCAGCTTCGCCGACATACACGGTATCATTATTATCTTCATCTTTACCAAAAAGAAAATACACCCCAGTAAATTCAGAATCAGAACGGTTTGCAAATTCATTCAAGTCGTTTCTGGATACTTTGTAAACACGACCATTCCAATTGGATAATTCACACATAATTCTACCATTAGGGTTTCCATCGAAAATACACATTTGGATTGTCTTATTAAAACTCATATTATCACCTTCATATGTTCATTTGATTAATTTGCTTTTCGCCGTCTTAATCGAAGCAATCAATAATATGCGAATTGTTGCGCAAGTTTTATCAATAGATTTATAGGTTGCTTTATCAATATAGTCCGATTTCAAAAGCATTTCAAGCCATTTGCCCGTTTCGTTTGCTTCTTTTAATGCAATTTCAAGTTTAGCAATGAAATCTGCACGGCTGTGCCCGTATTTGCTTTCGGCAATATTGGCACAAACACTTGTTGCACTTCTGCTAATTTGGATAGAAATTACAGTTTCGTGTTTTGCCCTTAATTCTTTTGTAAGTTTCAAAATATCAACAGATAATTGCATAGATAAGTCTGAAAGTTTATCTTCTTTCATTGCTATCACCTCTCTTGCAGTATAGATTATAACATATATTTGCATAAAGTGCAACAACGTTGGGCGTTAGCCCACATCATTTACGGCATGGCCGTAACATCGTTTGTGCGAAACACAACACTGTTTGCCGAAGGCAACCTCGTTTACACCGAAAGGTGTAACATCGTTTTGTGTCCACAAGCGAAATGATGTTATCCTTCGGATAAATGATGTTGCGAGTAAACTCGCAAATGATGTTGTGTCCTAAAGGACACAAACACAAAAAGAAAAAGCACACCGTGTGGTGTGCTTTTTCTTTTTGGCTCCCCCTGCTGGGCTCGGTCTATGACCCGACGTTCGATATGGTCGCCTCGTCAAGCACTGACGGCTTTCCGATGCTCCCTATCTCTCGTCTCTCAGGC
>JAZSBU010000002.1:0-13741 GCA_045602565.1 Eubacteriales bacterium
GGGCGGGCAAACCAAAACGCTAAGCCGACCGTCAAAGCCAGCATCGCCGCCGCACCGCTGACGCAGACCGGCAGTACCCAGCGTTGTTTTTGGGGTCGGGCGTTTTTCGGGGTTGCGTGGGCCTGCGCCTCCTGCATCAATGCAAGGGTCTCTTCATTGAGGGCGGGGGAGGGAACGATCTCTTCAAATTGCTTATTATATTCGTCTTTAAACAATGTCGTCCTCTCCTTCCGTCATAAAATCTTTGAGTTTCCCACGCGCACGCTTGAGCTTAGAGCGTACGGTCGAGGGGTTCATCGCCAGCAGCGTGCCGATCTCTTCGGAGGTATAGCCCTCATAGTAATATAAATGCACCAAGGTGCGCGCCTGCTCCGAAAGGCGGGAGAGGGCTTCTTGCAACGCCAAGCGGTCGGGATCCTCCGAGCGCGGCTCCATCTCTTCCAAGGGCAGATCGCGGCGGGATGCCTTTTTCAGCCGATCCTTGCAGCAGTTGATGGTCACCCGAATGAACCACGCTTTTTGGTGGGTGGGGTTTTCAAACTGCGGCTGATGGCGGATCAGCTTTAAAAAAACATCCTGATATGTATCGTCGGCATCTTCGCGATGGCGTAACTGCGCCATGGCAAGTCGATAAACCGTCGGTCCGTATTCTGCAATCATTTGTTGCATTTGGGTATCGGTATAGGCCATAAACGATTCCTTTCCATATAATCAAACGATTGACCGCAACGAATTGTTGCAATACTTTTGAAAAAAGGCACAGAATAAACTGTGCCTTTTATTTTTAATAAGCCTTACCCCAATATACGAGTTTTTTGGCGGGTTTTCCGCAGCAAACGCAAACATCGCTGACCTGCTCCTGATCTTCAAAGGGCATACAGCGGGAGGTGACCTCCGCTTCGTCCTTGAGCTGCACCTCGCAGGCCTCGTCGCCACACCACATGGCACGGATAAAGCCGGGCTTGGTGGCGGCGATCTCTTTGATCTCGTCCATATTATGCGCGGTATAGGTCATCGCAATGCGGCGATCCAATGCGCGTTGATACATATTCTCCTGAATTTCTTTCAGCAGGGCGGGGATGACTTCGGTCAGCTTCTCCAACTCCGCCGTGATCTTCTCGCCGGTATCGCGGCGGGAGAGGATGCAAACGCCGTTTTCAATATCGCGGGGGCCCAGCTCCAAGCGGAGGGGAACACCCTTCATTTCATATTCGGCAAATTTCCAGCCGGGGCTGTTGGAGGATGCGTCCATCTTGACGCGGCAGACGGATTTCAAGGTGTTCATCACCTCTTCTGCCTTTTCCAAAACACCCTCTTTATGCTGGGCGACCGGGACGATCATCACCTGAGTGGGTGCGATCATCGGCGGGATGACCAAACCGTTATCATCGCCGTGGGTCATGATCACCGCGCCGATCAGGCGGGTGGTGCAGCCCCAAGAGGTCTGATGGGGATAGGCAAGTTTATTATCCTTATCGGTAAAGGTAACGTCAAATGCGCGGGAGAATCCATCACCGAAATAATGGGAAGTACCGCTCTGCAATGCCTTACCGTCGTGCATCAGCGCTTCGATGGTATAGGTGGCTTCGGCACCGGCAAATTTTTCTTTATCGGTCTTGCGGCCCTGCACCACAGGGATCGCCAGATACTCTCTGCAGAATTTTGCGTAGGTCTCCAGCATCTGAATGGTCTCTTTTTCCGCTTCTTCTTGGGTGGCGTGCAGGGTATGACCCTCCTGCCATAAGAATTCGCGGGTACGCAGGAAGGGGCGGGTGGTCTTTTCCCAGCGCACCACCGAAACCCATTGGTTATACAGCAGCGGCAGATCTCTCCAGGATTGGACCACGTCCTTAAAATGATCGCAGAACAAGGTCTCGGAGGTGGGGCGGATGCAGAACCGCTCCTCCAGCTTCTCGCTGCCGCCGAAGGTGACCCAGGCCACCTCGGGCGCAAACCCTTCCACATGGTCTTTTTCTTTATTCAAAAGGCTCTCGGGGATCAGCATCGGCATGCAGATATTCTCATGCCCCAAATCCTTGAACATTTGATCCAAAGCGCCCTGCATCAGTTCCCACATCGCAAAGCCATAGGGGCGGATGATCATAAAGCCTTTCACATTGGAATAGGCGGCCAGATCCGCTTTCTTGACAATGTCGGTATACCATTGGGCGAAATCCACATCCATCGATGTGATCTCTTTTACCATTTTCTTATTATCGCTCACGTTCTTTCAACTCCTGAAATGCATAGTTAAAATTATTATACTTATTTTTTTATTCAATGTCAATCTATTTGACTTTTAAGAGTAAAAAATATAGAATATAAACGAGGTGAAATGAATGAAACTTTTGGCTACCGCCGATCTACATATCCGCCGGCAAGAAGATGCCGCCGTTTTGGCGCGCATTTTGCAGGCGGCGAAGGAATATGAGGCCAAAGCGCTGCTGATCGGCGGCGATCTTTTGGATCGCCCCTTTTTGGAGCCTTCGGTGGAAGATGCGGTCCGCCGCCTTTTGAGCGGGGCGGGAATGCCTGTCTTTTTGGTGGCGGGCAACCATGATCCCAAAGAGGTCACCGCTCTTTATCAGAACCTGCCCGAGGGGGTCTATCTCTTCCCCGAAACTTTGGCGGGGGTCGCCCTTGGCGAAAACGTCCGTCTTTGGGGCTATTCCGCCGCCCGCGAACAAGGGGGCAGTAACCCGCTGCAAGGATTCAGCGCACCCCAAGGGGCAGTGAACCTCCTTTTGGGTCATGGGCAGGTGGATGGCGGGAACGAAAGTTTTTGCCCCATTGCCGCCCAAACCCTTGCGGAAAGCGGATTGGATCTGGCGATCTTAGGGCATATCCATAAAGGGGAGCAACGCCGCATCGGCGGCTGCCGCCTGCTGATCCCCGGCATTCCCGAGGGCAAAGGCTTTGACGAGTTGGGCGAAAAATTTATCTATTTGATCGATACCCAATCGATGCAGATCGAGCCGATTGCGGTGGCAGAGAAGATCTGGCGGGAATACCCCATTGATCTTTCGGGCTGTGCCGACGATGCCGCTGTTTTAGAGCGGCTGATGGCGGTGGAGATCCCCGCAAATACCGTGGGGCGGTTGCTTTTGCAGGGTGCACCCTCCGCCGATCCGGCATCGGCGATTGCTATCTATACCGAACGGACGGGGCGGGAAATTAAAGACCGCACCGACCCCTCTCTTTCGGTGGAAGTGTTGAAAAAGCAAAATACCCTGCAGGGTGCCTTTGTCCGCCGCGCGATGGCGGAGATCGAAGCCGCCGCTCCGCAGGACCGCCCGCGGCTGGAAGAAGCCTTGCGGTTGGGCCTGCAGGCTCTAAAGGAGGCGCGGTTATGAGAATTTTAAATATCTCGGTCGGTGCCTTTGGCAAACTTAAGGATTTTTCCTTGCAACCCCAAGCGGGGCTGAACAACTATCTGCAACCCAATGAGTTTGGCAAGACCACGCTGATCTATTTCATTTACTATATGCTCTACGGTTATGATACCAAACTGCTCAAGACCTACCTGCCTTGGAGCGGGGAGGATCTTGCGGGGAGTTTGGATCTTGAACTGCAGGGCAAGACCTGGCGGATCACCCGCCGCCGCCCCGCAGGGCGAGGGATGGAAAAGCGGCAGATCCTCTGCCTGGAGAACGGGGAAGAATTGATCCTTGCCAATAAGGAGCAGCCGGGCAATCGGTTTTTGGGGCTGGATGGAGAGACCTTTTTACGCTCTTTCTGCATCACCCAGGGCGACCTGCTCTTTTCCCGCACCGATGGGCTGGATGTGGCACTGAAAAATATGGCCGCCACCGGCGATGAAAATGTTTCTTATCCCTTGGCGGAAGAGTATTTGAATAAATTGCATACCCAATATAAGCACCGCACCCGCAACGCCGGGCATCTGGTGGAGCAAAAGGAAGCGCTCACTCTCGGCAAAGAGCGGGAGCAGATGCTGCGCGCCGCAGTGGAGAAGCGGCTTGCCGAGCGGGAGCAATGGCAGGCTCTGGAAGCCTCCATTGCCCAAAAGGAGCAGCAGATCGCTTTGTTGCAGCAGCGGCTGACCGCCGCCGAGGGCAGCGATGCGCTGAAATTATTGCAACGCTTGGATGCACTCAAAAATCTGCCCCGCGCCGAAAAACCGCGGCTGGAAAAGGCGGTGCTTTCGGCATTGGAGCAAGCCTTTGAGACCGCCGAACGAACCCAGGGGGATCTGCAGGCGGCGCAGTCTGCGCTGGACCGCGCCCAAGCCGAATGGGATCGGTTTAAGGAGGCTAAGGGCGGTGCGTTGCCGCTGATTTTGTTGGTGGCAGGCGCGGCCGCGGGCATTTTGGCCGCCGCGCTGACGGTCTGGCCGCTGTATCTGGTGTTGGGCGGGCTTTGGCTTGCTGCCGCCGTTTTGATGCTGACAAAGAATACCGCCCGCCGCGCCGAGCGGTCGGGCTTGGAACGCAACCTGCAAGCCGATCGGCAGGCGCAGCAGCAGGCAAAGGAACTTGCCGATGCCGCCGCCCAAAAATTAGAACAACTACGGCAGCAACACCGCATCTTCACCAAGGAGGAGGTGCGGGATCTGCAGATCGCCTGGGGTGTCTATGAAAGCGGTGCAGGGGAAGAGTCCATCGCCCTGCAGGAGCAGGCAATTTTGGCGGGCAAGACCCGCGAGGAATTGGAAACGCTGGCAAAGGATGCGTCCGAAACCGAAGAAACCGCCGATCAGGTGCGGTTGATTTTGCGCCGCGAAGAACTGCAGAGGGAAGACCTGCGGCAGCAAAAGGATGCGTTGGACCCGCGGGATCTGCGGCAGGATTGGGAGCGGCTGGAGGAATGTATCGCCCAAAACGCCGCTTTGGAGCAGCAGATTTCCGAGGGCGAAGAGCGACTCTTAGCCATTCAGCAGAGTCTCTCTTGGCTCAAAGAGGCCAATGAAGAGATGAATACCCGCTTTGCCCCCAAGCTTTGCGAGGCGGCGGGCAATTATCTGGCACTCTTGACCGACGGAAAGTACCGCGGGGTGATGATGGACGATGGCTTTTCCATCCGTTTGGAGACCGCCGAAGGCAGTTTCCCCGCCGAGCAATTTTCGGCAGGCACGCGGGATGCAGTGTATTTTGCTTTCCGCTTGGCGGCAAGCGAAATGCTCAGCCGTGAACCCCTGCCGATGGTATTGGACGACCCCTTTACCAATCTGGACGAAACCCGCCGCGCCGCCGCCGAATCGCTGTTGCAAAAGGCAGCAAATGCCCGCCAGATCCTTTATTTTAGTTGTAGAATTTGACGGCGCAACAAAAAACTATTGTATTTTTGGCAAAAATAATATATAATATAGGATGATATACTTTAAAAGGAGGTTTCTGCTATGACAATTGATAATCATAACGGAAGCATTAACATTACCGAAACCGTGTTTGCAAATATCGTCGGCCATGTGGCCAATTCCTGCTACGGTGTGGTCGGTATGGCCGCCAAATCCGCCACCGACGGCTTGGTGTCCCTGCTGAAAAAGGACCATTATGAAAAGGGCGTCCAGATCCTGCAGGAAGAGGATGGCGTTGTGGTTGAAATGCATATCGTGGTTCTCTATGGCGTCAATCTGCCTGCCGTTACCCGCAGCATCGCCAAGGAGATCAAATATAATGTGGAGCAGATGACCGGCTTTAACGTCAAGAAGGTCAATGTCCATATCGACGGGATCAAAACCGTATAATTCGAAGGAGAAAACTATCTATGATAACAGGTAAGCAGTATTGCGAGATGGTCATCTCCGGATGCAATCATATCAGCAACCAGAAAGCAGCCATCAATGCATTGAATGTGTTCCCGGTCCCCGATGGGGATACCGGTACCAATATGTCCCTGACGATCTCTGCCGCCGCACGCGAGCTGCAGAATATGGGGGATTGCTCTGTTGCCCAGGCTTCCGACCGCGCCGCAGGCGCGATGCTCAAGGGTGCGCGGGGCAACAGCGGCGTTATTTTATCGCTGCTCTTCCGCGGGATCTCCAAGGGCCTCAAAGAGAAGGAGACCGCCACCGCCGCTGATTTTGCCGCGGCAATGCAGTTGGGTGTCAAAGCCGCCTACCGCGCGGTGATGAAGCCTACCGAGGGTACGGTGCTGACCGTTTCCCGCGTGGCGGCGGAAAATCTTTCCGCCTATTTGGAGAATGCGCCCGAAACCACCGTCGAGCAGGCGTTGGCATACTATGTGGAGCAGGCAAACGAAGTCCTGCAGCAGACCCCCGAAATGCTGCCCCAGCTCAAGCAAGCAGGGGTGGTCGATGCGGGCGGTAAGGGCTTTGCCGTTGTGATGGAGGGTATGCTCTCCGCGCTGCGCGGTCAACCCATCGAGCCGCAGGAGGCACCCGAAGCAGTCACCGATTCGGTGGTGGATGAACTGCCGATGCGGGAAGAGGATATCACCTTTACCTATTGCACCGAGTATATCGTCACTGTGGACGAAACTGCCAAGAAAGATAACCCCGCCGAGCTGCGTTCTTATTTGGAATCCATCGGTGATAGCGTGGTATGCGTGCCCGATAACGAGATCATCAAGGTCCATGTCCATACCAACCATCCCGGCCGCGCCATCGAAGAAGCGCTCCGCTACGGTTCGTTGGTCAATTTGAAGATCGATAATATGAAGGAAGAGTTCCGCGCCCGCCAAAAGAGCGAGCCCGCCGAGCCTGAAAATGCCTTGGCAGAGCCCACCAAAAAGTATGGCTTTGTCTCGGTGGTTGCCGGCTCCGGCTTGGCGGCGGTCTGCAAGGATCTGGGTGTCGATACCGTTGTGGAAGGCGGTCAGACCATGAACCCCTCCACCGCCGATATCCTGGCGGCGGTCAACCGCACTCCCAGCGAAGTCGTCTTCGTTCTTCCTAATAATAAGAATATCATTATGGCTGCGGAGCAGGCGAAAGAACTCTCCACCGCCAAAAAAGTCGTCGTCATCCCCAGCAAGACCGTGCCCCAGGGCATCACCGCCATGCTTGGTTTTGATGAGACCTTGGAAACCGAGGCTCTTGCCGAAGCGATGACCGCGATGCTGAAAACCGTCAAGACCGCGCAGGTCACCTATGCCGCCCGCGACTCTGTTTTCGATGAAAAGGAGATCAAGGAGGGCCAACTGCTGGGCTTGATGGAGACCAAAGTCACCTTTGTGGAAGATCGGATGGAAGACGTTGTTCGCAAGCTCTTTGAAGAGCTGGGTAAGGACGGCGGCTCCTATATCAATATCTACTATGGCGAAGATGTCACCGAAGAGCAGGCCGAGGCCATCACCGCGCAGGTGCAGGCGCAGATGCCGGAAGCAGAGATAATGTGTCTGCCCGGCGGGCAACCGGTGTATCACTATATCTTCTCTGTAGAATAAACCGAATAAACCGTTGAAATTGGGCGCTTTTCCGATTTTTCGGTCTTGACGTATCGACATACGCCTGCGCCCGAAGAAATCAAAAAATCATCCCAATTTGAACGGTTTTAGGGAAGAGATTTAAAAAGGAATGAAAAAGAACCGACCTTGAAAGGTCGGTTCTTCTATTTTTTTAAGGGTGCTGTACCAAATGAATTGTGCATAGAGCGTACCAAATGAATTGGTTGCGACTGCGACCGCTGCCTGTGGCAGATGAAGGGAGCAGGTTAGCAGGTGCCGCAACACAAAAGATATCGAGCGCACCGCGCGAAGAATATTTTGATGTTGCAAACGGGACAGAAACATACAAATGATTTGTATATATCCCAAATGAATTGAGGGCTAACAAATGATTTGTTAGGAAGGAGCACAAATGAATTATGCATAGAGCGTACCAAATGAATTGGTACGGAAACGATAATTTGAGTGAAGAGAGAAAAACGAAAAGAGAAAAGTTAAAGGGATGCGTTGCGCTCTCGGTTTTTGTCGACCGCTGCGGGCGGTGCCCGACAAAACCTTCCTGCTCCCGACTTCGCAGTCCACCAAGGCTGACGCGCCTTGGTGGCTGTTTCGACGAACCCGAAGGGTTCGCATCCTCTATTTTCTCTACGATAAAACAAAAGCACACCCAAAGGTGTGCTTTTGTTTTATGGCGGAGGAGAAGGGATTCGAACCCTTGTGCCTTTTGGGCAAACGGTTTTCAAGACCGCCTCGTTATGACCACTTCGATACTCCTCCGTATCGAGATTTTATTATATCTTTTATTTTGAAGAATGTCAAGATAAAGAACGGTTTTTCAGGGCAGAATAACATAAAAGGAGTGAATGTGATGTGCACAGCGATTGTATGGAATTCATATTTTGGCAGGACGTTGGATTATGAACTTTCTTTCGGGGAGCAGGTGGTTTTGGTGCCGCGGCGGATGCCGCTGGAGTTTTGCGTCAAGCCGCCCCTCAAAAGTCATTACGCGATTCTTGGGATGGCGTCGGTCCGGCAAGGGGTACCGCTCTTTTTTGATGGGATGAACGAAAAGGGGCTGGCGATGGCGGGACTGCAGTTTGCGGAATATGCCGATTATTCCAAAGAAGGGAGCGTTGCACCCTTTGAGCTGATTCCTTGGGTTTTGGGGCAATGCGCCGATCTGGCGCAGGCGCGGCGGCTTTTGCGTGGGCAGGAGCTTTGCGATATTTCCTTTGCGAAAGATCTGCCCAACGCGCCGCTCCATTGGATGGTCGCCGATGAGAGCGGCGCGCTGATCTTAGAGCCGACGGCGGAGGGCTTGCAGATCTATGACGCCGCCGAGGGGGTGATGACCAACAGCCCGCCCTATCCTTATCATAGGTTGCGGTACGAAGAACTGCGGCACCTTTCGGCAGAGCCTGCGCCCCATTCAGCGCGGCGGGGGCTCCAAGCGGTGGGGTTGCCGGGGGATTATTCCTCCGCCTCCCGCTTTGTTCGGGCGGCCTTTATCCGCGCCCATTTGAGGGGCGAGGGGGAAGAAGCCTTCTTTTCCATGACCGATAATATCTCCGTTCCCCGCGGCTGTGTGCGCCTGCCCCAAGGGGATGCTTTTACCCGCTATACCTGTTGCTGCGATCTGCGGCGGGGCTGCTATTCCTATACCACCCACCAAAATCGCACGCCCATGTCCGTTTCCTTTGCCGATGGAAAGTTGGAGGGCGAGCAAATATTTTGTTGCAAAATGTAAAAGAATATGGTATGATAGTTGGCATCAGAGTAGAATGTCGCGGGTTAAGTGCCTGAGGGACGGGGAGTTGCCTTCGGGACGAAAAGGGCGGAATGCCCTTGCCGTGCGGTATTCGCATCCCGCTGCCGAAAAAGATAGGACGATACCTCCTGATTTTCGAAGTGGAATGAAGGAGGTATTTTTTATTATGAATAGCAAAAAACTCAGAATGTTGTGCCTTGCCGCGGTGATGGCGGCGGTGTATGTGGGGCTGGATTTCCTTTCGGAAAGTGCCAGCGCGATCTTCGGCGGGTCGATGAAGATTTCGCTGAGCGGGTTGCCGGTGGTCATCGTTGCCATCGTTGCCGGTCCCCTTTGGGGCGCGGTGACGGGTTTTATCGGCGAGCTTGTTGTCCAATTATGGATCTATGGGCTGATGCCGACCACCCTGCTTTGGGTATTACCCGCGATGGCGCGGGGGCTTGTGATGGGTTGGTTGTTCCGCGCCTTTAAAAAGAGCACCCATCCTGCCATTCTCGCCGTTGAAACAGTGCTTTCTTCGGTGGTGGTGACGCTGCTCAATACCGTCGGCATCCTGATCGACCAGACCGTCTACGGCTATTCCACCTATATTGCCACTTTGGTCAAGATCCCCCTGCGGATCGCGACCGGCGCGATCTCCGCCATCATTTTTGCGTTGATCTTGCCGATCGTTCTGCGGTCGCTGAAAAAGTACATTAAATGACAAAAATCTCTCGATCCATCGATCGAGAGATTTTTTAATCGTCAAGTTTGGGTTTAGTTAGGTTAAAATGCCCGCTTTCCACCATCGAGATGGCGTTGGTGCCGCAGACAACGACATGGTCCAGCAGGGCGATTCCGCCGGTCAGCAGGGTGGCGCGGGCGGTGCTTGTGACCGAAATATCCTCCAGCGAAGGGGTCGCATCAGTAAAATGGTTATGCGCCAGAACAACATAGCGGCAACCCCGCTTTTTGGCTTCCTGCAAAAGGGTGGGCGCGTGGAGATGAACGGTGTTGTTGTATCCTTGGCCGATGGAGGTGTAGTCGATCAATTGCTTGGTCTCGTCCAGAAAAGCGGCGAGGATACATTCGTTCTTATACCCGATAAAGCGGGGGATAAAAAAGGAAATACATTGCTCGGGGTTCATCAGCCGCGGTTTCGGGTCTGCCAACTGCTCATAATAGCGGCGGGTGATATCGGGGAGCATCGAAAGGAAGAAGGCGGTGGTGGGCCCCACCAAATGGACCCGCTCTAATTTTTCTTCGCCCGCCTCTAAAACACCGCGCAGACTGCCGAATTGCTCGATCAGCCGATGGGCGATAGGGTTGGTATCTTTTTGAAGGATGGTATAACCCAAAAGAAGCTCTAAAATCTCGTGGTCGGTGAAATGATCCAATCCCGCTTCGCGATAGCGCGCCCGCAGCCGTTCACGGTGGCCTGCGTGGATGGAATTTTTCGCTTCCATGGGGAAACCTCCTTTTTAGTGAATTGATCTCATATAAACCGTATGGTACGGCGGATATAGTAGGATTTTCGTTGGCTCTTCATCAACTTGAGCTTGACCGAAAGGGTGCCGTGTTTGGTGGGCAGAAGGCACTCGGCATTTTTTTCATCAATGGTGGTGAAATCGGGGACCGTCAGCTTCTCGCCGCAGATGGGGCAGAGCAGGATCTTCAGCTTGGGGTCTGCCAACGCCTTTTCGGGGGTGCGGAAGGTGGGGAAGAAATCCTTGGTGCTATGCATACTATGCCATAAAATACCGTTAAGCTCGGTATAGTTGCGGATGCCCTCCTTCAGGTCCAACGCACCCGCCACCCTTGCGGTATAGATGGCATCGTTGAAGGCGTTATGCACCTGCAGATTGGGGACGATCCCTAATTTATCCATTGCAAATTCCAGCGAAAATTGGCGATTTTCCTTGGCAATCTGATGGTTGAAGATGCCCTGCAGGTTGAAGCAGGGGGGCAGCCAATCTTCGTCCAGATCGTGCATCAAGAGGTTGTCCCGCAGCATTTGAATATCATCGTAGCCCCAGGAGAGCAGGACGCAATCCTCCCCGCACCAATTTTTAAAGTCTTCGATGGCGGCTTTAAATTTCTTCTGCCCCTGCAGCATCTCGCGGGAGATGCCGGTCATCTTTCGGATGCGGTGGTGCAGTTTGCGGTAGAAGGTGGGGGCGATCAGCAGGTCGATGCAATCGATCGCCGCGCCCTGCGCGTTCAGTTTGATGGCACCGATCTGGATGATCTCGCCCGATAGATAGATGGGGGATTGGATCGCCGTCTCCTTGGAGAAGGGCTGATTCCATTCCATGTCAAAAACAATGTAGGTCATAAAATTATATACCTTATTTTACGAATTTGGTTTTTTTCGAGACGGGATAGATCTGCAGAGCAGATTTATATCGCTGAAATCAACTCGTTGGCGTTATACGCTCAACGATTTGATTTCAGGGTGTTCATCCATAAATTTCAGCACGTCACTAAAACGGATATTATTCTTCATCCGCACCTGCAGGACCATATTGAGGGTGTTATCGGCGCAGGTGGTGATGCGGGAGGAAACGATGGTGATACCAAGTTCCTTTTGCTTTTCCTTTAAAATCTTGCGGATCTCGGGGGTATCCACTAAAGTGATGCGGATCTCGCCGTTGGAATAGGCGTCGTAGCCCACGTTGAAGTGGTGCATCAGCAACTGCACGCCGATGATCAGAACGGTCATAAAGAGGCAGACCCAATATAAACCGCTTCCGCACGCCATACCCACAGCGGCGGTCGCCCAAATGCCTGCGGCGGTGGTCAGCCCCTTGACGGTGCTGCCGTTTTTATAGATAACACCGGCACCCAGGAAGGAGATACCGGTCACCACCTGCGCGGCAATACGCGCGGGATCGGCCCCGCGGGAGCCTTCGATCATTGCCATATCGGCAAAGCCGTATTTGGAGATGATCATAAAGAGTGCCGCCGCGCCCGCAATGATGCAGTGGGTACGGATGCCCGCTTCCTTGGAACGCTTGGTACGCTCCAAACCGATGAAGGCACCGCAAAGGGTAGCCAGCAGCATACGCAGCAGGTAGACAAAGATGGGATATGTATGGAAAAATTCTTTGATAGAGTCAAACATAATTAAAATCTCCTTTTAGATCGAAATATCTTTCACTTCCGGATGGGTATCCAGAAAACGGACGGTATCTTCAAATCGGATCGTTTTTTGGGAGCGGATCTGCATCTGCACCTGCACCGTTCCTTCCTCGTCCGAGCGGGAATAGCGGGCAGAGATCAGCTGAACGCCGTAGTCTTTCTGCGCTTGCCTGAGCAGTTGCCGCACCTGCGCGTTGTTTGCCACGGTGATCTTTAGGGTACGCAGCGGCATGATCTGCACCCCGCGTAAGGAGAGGATCCAATGGTTGAGCAGTAAGAGCAGGGTACACAAAATGCCCAAAAGCTCCAGCCCGCAACCGCACGCCATACCGATGGCGGCGGTCGCCCAGATGTTGGCGGCGGAGGTCATTCCGGTGATAATGTCCCCCTCGGGTCTGCTGCAGATGATGCCTGCGCAGAGAAAGCCCGAACCGTCGATGATGAACCCTGCGACCAGCGTGGGATCAAAGCCCTGCGACCAGGCGGGCAGGCCCAGATCCAAAAAGCCGTATTTGGAGATGATCATAAAGAGCGCCGCACTGCTTGCCAAGATCGCGTGGGTACGAATGCCGGCGTCCTTGGAACGAAAGGTTCGTTCGGCACCGAGAATTACCCCGCAAAGAAGCGCGATCAGCAACCGAAGGCAATAGATCCATTGCGGCGCAAGGTCGAGATATTCAGTTAAGCCAAGCAGATCCATCACCCCCTTAAAAAGAAGTATATATATTAAATATATATTATATATCATTTTAAAATAAATGTCAAATCCGAAAAGATTTCAAAAAAGGGTTCATATAATTTCGGAGAGGTATTGAAATTTGCAAAAAAAGGGAGTATAATATATGTTCTATTAATATATATTTTTTTATTTATTATTAAGGAGGCGCAGAGATGAAAGCGGGAAGCAAACATTTGAAGAAAAATGCAAAGCTGCAGGCGCAATGGCTGCGCTCCACAGGGCTGATCATCCTGGCGGTCCTTTTAGCAACCTCGTTGCTTTTAAATTTATTCCAGATGGTATTTCCGGTGGTGAAATACTACGGATCGGGAATGGAGCCGGCCTTAAAGGATGGGCAGATCCTGATTGTAAATAAATTGGCAAAGATCAAGGAAGGCGATATTGTCGCGTTTTATTTTAATAATAAAGTGTTGGTCCGCAGAGTGATCGCGGCGGAAGGGGACGATGTTTCCATCGATGCGTTCGGGGCGGTTTCTGTCAACGGCGAGGTGTTGGAGGAACCTTATGCGACCGAAAAGACCTTGGGTCAATGCAATTTGAAGTTTCCCTATACCGTTCCTGCCCACCATTATTTCGTTCTGGGCGATCAGCGGCAGGTGGCAATGGATAGCCGATTGAAAGAGATCGGCTCGGTAGATCAAGATCGAATGATCGGAAAGGTAATCGTTTCATTGAACTGATATGAGCAATTTCACCCGAAGAAAATTAAATATCGGGCGCATCCTGCTTTGGGTGTGGACAGGGTTGCT
>JAZSBU010000003.1:0-4819 GCA_045602565.1 Eubacteriales bacterium
GTCGATATGGGCGATGATGGAAAAGTTACGAATGTTCTTTTGGTTCACTGAAAAATCTCCTGAATAAATGGTGTATAACCGCTATCCCCTAAAATCATATGGGTACCCGCGGCCGCCGCATTGATGCCCCAAAGCACCAAGGCGGAGATTAGTAAAATTAAGATGGTAATAATAAACGTTCTCATAAGAGAAGTTTTTCCGCCAAAAGAGGCGATTATTCTTCGTCGTCGATCTCCGGCAGGTCTGAAAGGAACTCATTGAGATGGGAAAGATCCGGCGCGGCGATCTCTTCGATCGGCTCTTCCTTGGGCAGTTGGGAAAGCCGTTTGAGGATATAGATGGCCAGCGGGAGCAGTACTAATGCCAGCAGGAAGAAATGCAGTTCCGAGAAGGTGAGCGTTCGAAATCCTTTAAGCAGTTGACCCACCATCACCGGCAGGAAGACACCCCAAGAAAAGATGACCGCAAGCCCTGCGGTGGCGCAAAGGCGCTGGCGGGTGCTGAATCCGTCCGCCGCGGGCTTGAGCAGCGCTAAAATGAAAAGCAAAAAGGCGCAGAGCCCCAAAGTGAGCAGGATGTATTCGCTGTTATGAATATATTTATAGGTCTGCCAGAAATAAGAAAGGATCATTCCGCATAAATGGAGAATGGGCAATGCGGCTAAAAGCCCCAAAGTTCTGCCCTTGACCGCCCGATCGCCCAAAACGATCCAAAGGATTGCGGCGATGATGCCTAAAATGGCGACAATGCGGTTGAGCCGATCGGCGAGGGTGAGAAAGCGATGCACTCCATCGGCAAAGGCGAGCAAGCCCAGCAGGATAAAATAGGTGCTGTGGCTCTTCTTGGTGAAAAGCGCGCCAAACTCGGTCTCTCTCTTTTTGCCGCCAAAGCCGCAGACCACGATCCAAAGCGTGCCCAGCCCCAGCGCAATGATCAGGCCGACATTCAGGAGGGTGGATAAGATCCCCATTTTGAAAAAGCCTGCTTCATCGATGGTAAAGAAATATTGCAATAGACGCAAAATGCCGGCGGCGATGCCGAAAATGGTGGCGCCTGCCAGGCAGGATTTGATCTTCATAAGGTAGTTGCTCCTTTACATAGTTATACGTATAACATTATATAATTTATTTAATCAAATGTAAATAGATTTTTTGCCACCAAGAGAGTTTTTTTCATCCCTTGCTTGCAATCGGAATGAAACTATGTTAAAATATGTGTTTAGAATAACTGTGCGAGGAAAAAGTATGATCATTATTGAAGATTATAAGCAAAAATTCAATGAATTTAAAAAAGATCTGGAGACCTTGGAAAAGGCGCTGAAGATCTCCGAACTGCGGGTCAAGATCGAAGAGGACGAAGCGTTGACCGCGGCGGCAGGCTTTTGGGATGATATTGCCAATTCCCAAAAGGTGCTGCAGGTCATTAAGAACAATAAAAAGACGGTCGAAAACTATGAAAAGCTGGTCTCTGCCCACGAAGATCTGGGTGCTCTGCTGGAAATGGCAGAGATGGATCTGGAGGAGATGGAGGAAGAGGTCGTCAACGAGTTTTCCGCCTATGAAAAGCGGTTGGAAGCGGCCAACCTGCAGACCCTTTTGAGCGGGGAATTCGACCAAAATAATGCCATTCTCACTTTCCATGCCGGTGCCGGCGGTACCGAGGCGCAGGATTGGGTGGAGATGCTCTACCGGATGTATCTGCGCTTTGCCCAACGGCACGATTATAAGGTGACTGTTTTGGATTATCTCGATGGGGATGAAGCGGGCATCAAGAGCGCGTCCATCCTGGTGGAAGGTCAGTATGCCTATGGTTATCTCAAGAGCGAGATGGGTGTGCACCGCTTGGTGCGTGTCTCTCCCTTTGATGCCTCCGGTCGCCGTCAGACCTCCTTTGCATCGGTGGAAGTCATGCCCGAAATCGATGATAGCGTCGAGGTGGAGATCCGCCCCGAAGATATTAAAATGGAAGTGTTCCGTTCCAGCGGTGCGGGCGGTCAAAAGGTCAATAAGACCAGCTCCGCCGTTCGCTTGATCCACCTGCCCACCGGCATTGTGGTCTCCTGCCAGAACGAACGCAGCCAGTTCCAAAACCGCGATATGTGTATGAAAATGCTCAAGTCTAAGCTGATCGAGATCAAAGAGCGTGAAAACCTCGAAAAGATCGAAGATATCAAGGGCGACCAAATGAGCAACGGCTGGGGCAGCCAGATCCGTTCCTATGTCTTTATGCCTTATACCCTAGCAAAGGATCATCGCACCAACTTTGAGATGGGTAATATTAATGCAGTAATGGACGGAGACATCGATGGATTTATCAATGCGTATTTAATTCATCTGTCTCATCAATAAAATCGTTGAAATGGGCGACCTTTCCGTTTTTCTTCCCTTGACGTATCGACATACGTCTTCGGTAAGAGAAAACGAAAATCTCATCCCATTTGAACGATTCGAAAAAACAAAGAAAAATAGAACAGCCTGCCGAATTTTCGGCAGGCTGTTTTTTGTTTGACAGAGGTAAATTTAGAATATATAATGAAAATAGGAGAACAAATGGTTGCTCTAAATCGTATTATTGATAACAGGGCATACGTTTACGCTACATTGATACTCATCAATGTATTGCCAATCAACATATATGTCAACGCTCGACATTGATGCTCATCAATGCATGACCGATCAACATACATGTCAACGCTCGACATTGATGGTCATCAATGTATTGTTGATCAATGTCCGCGGTTACGCTTACATCGATATTCATCAATGCATTACCAAGCAGGATACGCGGTTAGGTTACATCGATATTCATCAATGCATAGCCAAGCAGGACACGCGGTTAGGTTACATCAGTATTCATCAAGGAGGTATTGGAAGATGAAAAAACAAACTCGATGGATTGCTATTTTAATGATTATGGCATTACTCTGCTGTGCGTCTTGCGCCCAAAAGGACGGAGCAGGCAAGCAAGCGGTAGTAGGCGAGCAGGTGGAATCCTCCGCCGAAGAAAAGCAACCGACGGTGCAAACACCTTCCAAGCCTACCGAAGAACAGCCGCAAAAACCGGCAAAAGAGAATGATGAGCAAACCGAAGAACCACAAAAGCAAGAGTCGGAGCAGCCTTCCGATTCGATGGTCAAACGGGTGGAAACCAACGATTATTCCGAATTGGTGCGGATCACCAAGGATGAATTGGGTGCTCTTTTTGATTATGATATCTATTATTATCAGATTGAAAACTTTTACATCGATGTTGATGGAAAAGAAGTGGAACTGCGGCAGGCATTGAAAAACGATCCGAAGGTTTTGGATTTGCTCTATGCCGAATGGAAAAAAGACTACGGCACCACCTATTTATACAGCGACGGTGGAACAGTAGATTATCCTTATGAATCTTATACTGCCATTAAAATGAATCGAATTCGGGTGTCGATTTCTTCGGAAGATTATTCCATCGAGCGCAACAACGCAGATCGATCGCTGATCCTTTGCTCCCCAAAAGCGAATTTGAGCGAAGTGGATGATCGCATCATGCTGGGGGTTACCGATTACGGTTATAATTCGGAAGAGGATCAATGTTATAAATCTACGGCGGAAACTGAGCCGTTTCCTCCTTCGTTTGTTTTGAGGAAAAATGGGCGGTTTACTTTTGTGTTCAGCCACTTCAGCAGCTTTGCGCCGCAGGGGACTTATACGATTGAAGGAACCAAGCTGACCTTGCAAACCCAAGGGGAATTCGATTATAGATATGTATTCAAAAAAGCTGGGGATGGCTGGAAATTTATTGCCAAAGAATCAGCAGAGATTCCATCCTTCCGCCACGGCGAGAATACCGAACCGGTCTGCCCTGTTCCGGACGGAACAATATTCGAAATAGCCAAATAAAAAACAGCCTGCCGCAATCGGCAGGCTGTTCTATTTTTATACTTTGTTCAGACCGTTCAAATGGAATGAGATTTTCGTTTTCTTTTATCCTTCGGCTATATAATGATATGCCGAAGGTAAAAAAAGCGGAAAGGTCGTCCATTTCAACGGTCCACGTTCAGGCTCAGTTATGAGCCTTCGCACTTGGAGAACCGCAACACTTCTTGTACTTTTTACCACTTCCGCAGGGGCAGGGATCGTTCGGTCCCACTTTCTTACCCACCTTCTGCGGTTGCTTTTTGGGGGTGGTACCGTCGGTACCGGCGGAGGTACCGGTCTCCTTGGCGACCGCTTCGCGTTTGACTTCCTCTTCCTTACGCAAGCGCAGGGAAAGGATACCGCGGACGGTGTTTTCCTTGATGGTTTCGATCATCGCATCGAAGATATCGTAGCTTTGGAACTTAAATTCCACCACCGGATTGCGTTGGCCGTAGGCTTCCAGGCCGATGCCTTGGCGCAGATCGTCCATATTATCGATATGCTCCATCCAGTTGCGGTCGACACTGCGCAACAGGATGACCCGCTCCGCTTCCCGCATCATCGGGCCGCCGAGTTCTTGCTCCTTGCGCTCATAGACGGCGTGGGCTTTTTTCAGCACCGTTTCGGTTACATCGTCCAGATCCAATTCGGGCAGGGTTTCGGCGGGGTAGCGCAGATCATTCTCGGTCAGAATACCGCTCAGTTCTTTACGCAGACCGTCGAAATCCCAAAGGGTGGTATCTTCCCCTGCCAGATGGGCGTTTACTTGGGCGGAAACGAAATCGTCCAGCATCTTCAGAACGGTTTCTTTCAGGTCGGAATCGTCCAGCACCTGCCGCCGCTGGGCATAGATCAGCTCGCGCTGTTTGTTCATGACATCGTCGTATTCCAGAACGTGCTTTCTGCGGGCAAAGTTATTG
>JAZSBU010000004.1:0-13446 GCA_045602565.1 Eubacteriales bacterium
GGGGATCGGTATTGCTGATGCAACCGATGGCCGCTGTTCCCCGCATTTCATCAAAAACATGCTCGAACCGCGTGCGGAACGGGGAATTTTCGATGCTGTGCAGTTTACGTTGCAGACCGATCTCTTTATCATAAACTGCCAGGCCTGCTCTGCGCGTTCCGAGATGGGAATGATAATCCACACCGAAGAAAACGTCTTGCAGACATTCTTCTTTTGAGGTTATTCCAAAAAATCCTCCCATGAGTCCTCCTTGAGTAAATGCGAATAATCCGACCCTGATTTTAAGGGGCGGATTTTCGCTTTTGGTCTATTAAAATACTTGATTATGCAAAAAACAGCTCGCTCAAGGTCATGGGGTCGATATACTTGCCATCCTTATAGACGCGCATATTACCGGATGCGATCTCGTCGATCAGCATCACGTTGCCTTCGGCATCATAACCAAATTCAAATTTGATATCATAGAGCACCAAGCCCTTTTCCTTCAGATCGTCGGCAACGATCTGGGTGATCTTCTGGGTCATCGCCTTCATATCTTCATACTGCGCGTCGGTCATCACATTCAAAGCAACCAGCGCGTCTTTGGTTACCAGAGGATCGCCCTTGGCATCGTCCTTAAAGGTCATCTCCACATAAGCGGGCAGATCGGCGCCTTCTTCGATATAATCACCGTAGCGGCGGGTAAAGCTGCCGACAGCCTTATGGCGGCAGATGACTTCCAGGCCGTGACCAAATACTTTAGCGGGAAGAACTTCCATAGTGGTATCTTCCAAGGAAGCGTCCACATAATGCGTTTTGATGCCGGCGGCATTGACCTTTTCAAAGAAATAGATGGACATCCGCAGGTTGACATCGCCGACACCGTCGATGGTCAGACCGACCGCATTCTCGCCGGGATCAAAGACACCGTCCTTGCCGGTGCAATCATCTTTAAACTTCAGCAAATAGTTGCCGTTATCCAGTGCAAATACGTCTTTTGTTTTTCCGGTGTAAACAAGTTTCATTTTTTCGTTCTCCTTTATATGAATTAAATTTTTAAACTTCTTGAAGTGCGGCATCCTTTGCCAACACGGTTTCTGCGTCCTTGACGCGCTTATCGTTGAGTTTCTTTGCCAGCTCGGCATCTTCCACCGCCAAGATCTGAATCGCCAGCAACGCGGCGTTGACACCGCCGTCGATGGCAACGGTCGCGACGGGAATTCCGGGAGGCATCATCACGGTAGAAAGCAGGGCATCCATCCCGCCCAATTTGGATTGGATGGGAATTCCGATGACCGGCAGGGTGGTATTGGCGGCAACTGCACCTGCAAGGTGAGCTGCCATCCCCGCGGCGCAGATAATGGCACCAAAGCCATTCTCTCTTGCATTTTGGGAGAAGTCTTTTGCCTGCTCCGGGGTGCGATGGGCGGAATAAACATGCGCCTCATAAGGAACACCGAAGGAAGCCAGCGTATCCATTGCCTTTTGAACGATGGGCAGATCGCTGTCGCTCCCCATCATTACTGCGACTTTTCTCATAAGTTTATACCTCCGAAATTATTTTATAAAACAAAAAGGGCGCACGACTCCTTGCAGGAGAGGTGCGCCCAGACGGTCGGCTTTTTACCCTTTGCTCCATTGTGGTGAACTCCACATGATCCGTCAGTCGCAAAGAGTCGTTCTCTACTTGTCTATTATATATAAAACTAAAAAAAATGTCAACGGAAAAGCAAGCGGTTTTTTTATTTTTGTGCAATCTATATTGATTCGGTAAATATCGGTATTCTTCCTTTGGAAATTTGACTATTTTTCAGCAAAATATTCCGATAATTTTCCGCAAAAGATCATCCTGGTTTCCTCAAGATCCAAAAAATGGATCGGCTGAACGATCCGCTGAAAATCTTCGCCCTTTAAAATGCCGATCTCCACCAAAAGATCCCGCACAAATTCGGAGCAATAGTAGTGCTCTTTCCGTTGATAAGGGATGCGGAATGCCGCCAAGCCAACGCCCAATAAATTATAGCGGTATCTCTTCTTATTTTTATACATTGCTTCAAGGCGTTCGACTAAGGCTTCTTTCTTTTCGTGAGGGACATCCAATTCCAGCAGGGCAATCTTGGCGTTGGGAAAGCGCCCATAGATTCCCCGATCGCGCCCTTCGGCAATAAACCCGCCGGGGATGGGCAGATACAGATAGCGGCGGCCGAAGGAATACATCGTCAATAGGTCTTTGGAAAAGCCAAGGGAGATGTGGTTATATTCCGCGCCGGTGAACCATTTTAAAACACGCGCAGGGAGGGTGCCGCTCTGGCTTAATAAAAGATATATCTTTTCCATGTCCCCATCCCCTTTTTCAAAAATACAAGATCATTATATAACAAAAAATAAATCTCGTCAAATTAGATTCTTTTAATAAAAAAAGCACCCACATAAGTGAGTGCTTTGATATAGTCGCGATTAGCGCTTGGAGAACTGAGGAGCTCTTCTTGCGGCTTTCAAACCGTACTTCTTTCTTTCCTTCATTCTGGGGTCGCGGGTTACAAAACCGGCCTTCTTCAGAACGGTCTTGAGGGTCTCATCGGATTCGATCAGAGCGCGGGTGATACCATGACGGATAGCACCTGCCTGACCGCTGACGCCACCGCCGACAACGTTGACGATAACATCATATTTACCCATAGTACCGGTCAGTTCCATGGGCTGACGAACCAACATACGCAGGGTTTCCAGACCGAAATATTCGTCCATCGCTCTGCCGTTGATGGTGACATTGCCGCTACCGGGAAGCAAGCGGACTCTGGCAACAGAAGACTTTCTTCTGCCGGTGCCGTAGAAATAATTTTCGTTATTATACATTGGTCAAGTCCTCCTTACTTCTCAAATACTTCGGGCTTCTGAGCGCCCAGGGTATGCTCTGCACCGGAGAATACTCTCAGGCGAGTCATTGCAGCGGATGCAATCTTGTTCTTGGGCAGCATGCCCTTCACAGCCAATTCAACCACTTTCTCGGGGTTGTTTTCCATCAAGCGCTTATAGCTGATTTCCTTCAAACCGCCGATATGGCCGGTATGATATTGATAGAACTTCTTATTGAGCTTATCGCCGGTCAGAACAACTTTGGCAGCGTTCAGAACGATAACACCGTCACCACCGTCCACATGCGGGGTGTAGTCGGGGCGATGCTTGCCCATCAGGATCATTGCGATCTGGGTGGAAACTCTGCCGAGCGGCTTATCAGCTGCATCAACAATGTACCACTTGCGATCGACTTGCTCTTGCTTTTTCATAAAAGTAGACATCGAATTTCTTCCTCCAATTTATTTTCTCTTTTTCATTGCCACGTTATTATAATACAACCAAAACCCAATGTCAACACCTTTTTTCAAAAAAATCAATTTACACTTTTCAATCTCGATATATCTTTGTTTTTCTCTGTTTTTCTTTGATTTACTCACTTTGCATTTACAAAAATTATTTGCTTTTTTAGCGAAAAAGCCTTAAAATAAGCTGGTAAACTATGGATAGGAGAACACTATGCAACAGATTTCCGGCTATTTGCGCCGCGCCATTGATGATTTTCATATGATCGCGCCCAAGGAGCGGGTGGCGATCGCCCTATCGGGCGGTAAGGATTCGATGCTTTTGCTCCACGCGATGAAGCACCTTTCCCACTACCATCCCGCCCAATTTGAGTTGATTGCCATCTTTATCGATTTGGGTTTCAATAATATTGATATAGAAACCTTGCAAAAAGAATGTGATCGATTGGAAATCCCGCTCATCATTCGAAAGACCGATATAGCCCCCTTGGTTTTTGACATCCGCAAAGAGAGCAACCCTTGCGCCCTTTGCGCCAAGATGCGCCGCGGCTCCATCCACGATGCCGCCATCGAAAACGGATGCCGCACCATTGCTTTAGGGCACCATCGGGACGATGCGGTGGAGACCTTTGCGATGAATTTATTATATGAAGGGCGGATCGGTTGCTTTCAGCCGGTCACCTATCTGGACCGCAAGGATGTACGCGCCATTCGACCGATGATCTATCTTTCGGAGCAGCAGATCGAAAATGCGGTGCACAGATTGGAGATCCCCATTGTCAAGAACCCTTGCCCGATGGACCATACATCGATGCGTAAAGAGACCAAAGATCTTTTAAAGGAAGCGGAAGAACGCTTCCCCGGGCTCAACGAACGGCTTTTCGGTGCCATTCAGCGCAGTGATCTTCCAGGCTGGAAAAAGGATTGACAAAGATATTTACTTAAATTATAATAGTAAAGATGTAGTATACAATCAAAGGAGATATAAATAATGAAAGAACTTGAAAAAGTATACAACCCTCAAGAGTTTGAGGACCGCATATACGATTTCTGGATGAAGGGCCGCTATTTCCATTCCGAGCCGGATGAAAGCAAGGAGCCTTTCACCATTGTCATCCCGCCCCCGAATGTAACCGGCCAGCTCCATATGGGCCACGCTTTGGATGAGACCCTGCAGGACATTCTGATCCGTTATAAGCGGATGCAAGGGTTCAATGCCCTTTGGGTGCCCGGTACCGACCACGCAGGAATTGCCACCCAGATCAAGGTGGAAGAGGTTCTTCGCAAGGAAGAAGGGCTGACCCGCTATGATCTGGGCAGAGAGAAATTCTTAGAGCGTGTTTGGGATTGGAAAAAGATGTATGGCGACCGCATCATCAATCAGCTGAAGAAATTAGGTTCTTCCTGCGATTGGGAACGCGAGCGTTTTACTATGGACGAAGGCTGCTCCAAGGCGGTCAAAGAAGTATTTGTCAACCTTTATGAAAAGGGATTGATCTATAAGGGTAACCGCATCATCAACTGGTGCCCCAACTGCACCACCGCCCTTTCCGATGCCGAGGTTGAATATGAAGAGCAACCCGGTCATTTTTGGCATATCCGCTACCCTGTTAAGGATAGCGACGAATTTGTCACCATCGCGACCACCCGCCCCGAAACCCTGCTGGGTGATACCGCAGTGGCGGTCCATCCCGAGGACGAGCGTTATGCCCATTTGGTCGGCAAGATGCTGATCCTGCCTTTGGTCAACCGCGAAATTCCCGTGGTCGCCGATGAATATGTCGATAAAGAGTTCGGTACCGGCTGCGTTAAGATCACTCCCTGCCACGACCCCAACGACTTTGAGGTCGGCAAGCGGCATAACTTGGAAGAGATCCTGGTTTTAGACGGCAACGCCAAGATCAACGCCAACGGCGGAAAATACGAAGGTTTGGATCGCTATGAAGCCCGCAAACAGATCGTTGCCGATCTGGAAGAAGGCGGTTTCTTGGTCAAGATCGAGGACCATACCCATAACGTCGGCACCTGCTACCGCTGCGGTTGCACGGTCGAACCGATGGCATCCAGCCAATGGTTTGTTAAGATGCAGCCTTTGGCGGAAAAATCCATCAAGGAAGTCAAGACAGGCTCCACCAAGTTCGTTCCCGAACGGTTCAGCAAGACCTATCTGAACTGGATGGAAAATGTTCACGATTGGTGCATCTCCCGCCAGCTTTGGTGGGGTCACCGCATCCCCGCATACTATTGCGACGCCTGCGGCGAGATGGTCATCTCCAAAGAAGATGTCCATACCTGCCCCAAGTGCGGCGCACCGATGCGGCAGGAAGAGGACGTTTTGGATACCTGGTTCTCCTCGGCGCTCTGGCCCTTCTCCACCTTGGGTTGGCCCGATAAAACGCCCGAATTGGATTATTACTATCCCACCAGCACGCTGGTTACCGGATATGATATTATTTTCTTCTGGGTCGCGCGTATGATCTTCTCCGGCTTGGAGCAGATGGGCGAAGTTCCCTTTGAGCATGTTCTGATCCACGGTCTTGTTCGCGATAGCCAAGGCCGCAAGATGAGCAAATCCTTGGGCAACGGCATCGATCCTTTGGAAGTTATTAAAGACTACGGCGCAGATGCGCTGCGCTTTACCCTTGCCACCGGCAATGCGCCCGGCAACGATATGCGCTATTATCCCGAGCGTGTGGAATCCTCCCGCAACTTTGCCAATAAGGTTTGGAATGCGGCGCGCTTCATTTTGATGAATCTGAAGGAAGAGGATCTGACCTTCAAAGCAGAAAATCTCAAGCCCGAGGATGAATGGATCCTGACTCGCTACAACGATGTTGTTCGCGATGTTACCGAAAACTTGGATAAGTTCGAAATCGGCTTAGCCTTGCAGAAGGTCTACGATTTCATTTGGGATCTCTTCTGCGATTGGTACATTGAATTGGTCAAGCCCCGCCTCTATGCCGGCGGCGAAGAAGGTGCCACCGCCCAACGCGTTCTTTTGCATGTATTCTCCGGTTCTTTGAAGATGCTACATCCCTTTATGCCCTTCATCACCGAAGAGATCTGGCAGGCTCTGCCTGTTTCGGAAGAAGCTTGCGTCACCGCCCGCTTCCCCGCGTATGATCCCGCATTGAATTTCGCCGCAGGTGCCGAGAAGATGGAGCATGTGATGGAAACCATCAAAGCCATCCGCAACCGCCGCGCCGAAATGAATGTTCCCCATTCCAGAAAGGCAACCCTTTATATTGAGACCGCCCATACCGAGTGGTTTGAAGGGGCTGAGATCTTCTATCAAAAGTTGGCAGGCGCCGATCAGGTTCTGATCAATCAGCCTGCACCCGAAGGAACGGTTAAATTGGTTTGCAATGGCGCGTCCCTTTATATCCCCTTTGCTGAACTCGTGGATATCGAAGGTGAAATCGCCCGCCTGACCAAGGAATTGGAAAAGGCCGAAGGCGAGCTCAAGCGCGTCAACAGCAAGCTTTCCAACCAAGGATTTATCGCCAAAGCGCCCGCCGCCTTGGTGGAAGCCGAGAATGCCAAAAAGGCGAAGTTTGAAGCGTTGATCGACGACCTTGCCAAGAGCATTGAGGAAATGAAAAACAGATGATGACCTACGAGCAAGCCTTAGATTATATCCATCGGCACAGTGCGCATAGCGTGAGGCCGGGGTTACATCGCATCGCGGCATTGCTGGAGCAACTGGGCAACCCTCACAAAGCAGGGTTGCCCTTGCTCCATATTGCGGGAACCAACGGCAAAGGCTCCACCGCAACCATGCTGGCATCGGTACTCAAGGAAGCGGGATACAAAGTAGGTTGCTTCACCTCCCCTTTCATCTATGATTTTCGGGAACGTTTTACCATCAACGGCGAGATGATCGAAAAAGACCGTTTGGCAGAATTGGCGGAACAGGTGATGGAGGCAGAACAGCATTTAGATGAACCCCTTACCGAATTTGAGATCGTTACCGCCATTGGATTTCTCTATTTCCAAGGTTGCGACATTGTCGTCTTGGAAGTCGGATTGGGTGGGCGGTTTGATGCCACCAATATCATTGAGCAGCCGTTGGCTTCGGTGATCTGCTCCATTTCTTTGGACCACACCGAATTTCTAGGCAACACGATTGCGGAAATCGCTTATGAAAAAGCAGGGATCATCAAAAAGGATTGTCCTGTTGTCCTCTACGGAAAAAATCCGCAGGACGCCATCGCCACCATTCAAAAACAATGCGATACGTTCTCCGCACCCCTCACCCTTTGCGCGCCGACGCAACTCATCTCCTGCACTGTGGAAGGGTCGAAATTCCGCTATAAAGAAAAAGAATATTTCGTTTCTTTGCGGGGGGGCCATCAGGCATATAATGCCGCAGTTGTTTTGGAAACGCTTGGGTTGATCCAAGAGAAATTTCCCTGCACCGAAGAGCAGATCCGCAACGGTCTTAAAAATGCCTTTATCCCCTCGCGGTTGGAATGTCTTTCCCACGATCCTTACATTTTTATCGACGGCGGGCATAATAAGGACGGCATTGATATGCTTCTAAAGGCGATGGATCAATGGGAAGAACTGAAAGATCCTACTATCATCTTTGGGATGATGAAGGATAAGCCCTATCAATATGCGGTACGGCAATTAGCATCCCGTGCCAAAACCTTTATTGCGGTTCAGCCGCCGCTGCCGCGGGCAATGACCGCCTTTGATCTTAAAAATATGGCCGATCTTTTCTGCGATGATTGCATCGCCTGCGATAGTTATGAGCAGGCGGCAAAGCTCGCCATGGAAAAGCAAAGCGGCTGCATTTTAGCGGCAGGTTCCCTCTATTTGGCGGGTGAGGTCGCCAAAGAATTAAAAAAACTTATTTGAATTGCAAATACCGACAAAATTAAAAGCACCCTTTCGATATAATGGATCGAAAGGGTGCTTTTACTATTTATATGAATGAACGGAGGTAAAAATGAACATTGATTTTATAAACAATTATGATGAGCTGGAAGTTCGGCTCTACGGCGAGATCGATCATCATTGCGCCCGCGGGCTTTCCGACAGCATTGATTTTAAGATCCGCCGCCACTCCCCCTCCCGCTTGGTGCTGGATTTCGGCGGGGTCAGTTTTATGGATAGTTCGGGGCTGGCCATTGTGATGGGGCGAAGAAAGCTGATGATGAACTACGATGGCAAGGTGGAACTTCGCCATCTTTGCGGAGCTGCCAAAAAAGTATTCGATATGGCAGGAATTTCAAAATATGTAATTGTAAAGGAGGATCCCAATGAAAGCGAATAATCAAATGCGCATCTCTTTTCTTTCCCGCTCGGCAAACGAAGGGTTTGCCCGCATTGCGGTGGCGGCATTTGCTGCCCAATTAGATCCCACGGTGGAAGAAATCAGCGAAATTAAAACAGCGGTCAGCGAGGCGGTGACCAATGCGATCGTACACGGATATGCCGACCGATTAGGAACGATCAACATCAACGGCCGACTCTATCCCAACGGAAAATTAGTCTTAAAAATCAAAGACCGCGGAAAAGGGATCGAGGACATTGCTCAAGCGATGGAGCCGCTCTTTACGACCGGCAACGCCGAGGAGCGAAGTGGGATGGGGTTCACAGTAATGGAAGCGTGTATGGACAAGGTCAAGGTTACATCAAAGACGGGGATGGGTACAACCGTAACCTTAACCAAATACATAAAAGCCAAGGATTGATGCCGCTTCTGCAAGACCGCTTGGTCGAAGAAAACTTAGGTTTAGTTCGCATGGCGGTCCAACGCTATCGGGGATTTGGAGTGGAAGATGATGATCTGATGCAGATCGGCTCGATGGGGCTGATTAAGGCGGCGCGGGATTTCGATCCGGAAAAAGAGGTTCGTTTTTCCACCTATGCGGTGGCAAAGATCATCGGCGAGATCAAGACCTATCTGCGGGATAACGGCAGTATCAAGGTCTCGCGGAAATATAAAGAAGACAAATTGAAAATTGACCGTGCCTCCCGCGCATTACTGCAAAAACTCGGTCGGGAACCACGCATCTCGGAGTTGGCGGAATATACCTCCCTTTCCCAAGAAGCGATCCTCTCGGCGATGGAGGCCACCCGCCCGACGGTTTCTTTGGATCTTCCGCCGGAGGAGGGCGGTATCGCACCCAAGCTTTCCTCGCCGGAAAACCATATTATAGAGCGGGTCTGGGTGCGGGAAATGCTGGATACCCTCTCCCCCGACGAACGACGGCTGATGGTCTTACGGTATTTTTTAGATCAAACGCAAAGCGTTACCGCCGCCGAACTGGGAATGAGCCAGGTGGCAGTCTCCCGGTTGGAAAAGAAGATTCTATCAAAATTAAAAAAGCAATATGACCCATAAAAAATCCCCGATACAGATGTATCGGGGATTTCCTTATTCGATAGTATTGACACGCTTGCACATTTCGCGGTATTCTTTGGGGCTCATACCGACACGGCTTTTGAAAATGCGGGAGAAGCAATAAATATTGGTATATCCCACCGCACTGCAGACCTGAGAAACGTTGAGGTCTTCTTCCTCAAACATTTTTTTGGCACGCTGAATTCGGTAGTCAATAATATAGTTTTGAGTACTCTTATTTTTATAGGTTTTGAATAGGCGGGAAAGATAACTCCGCTCGATACCCAGCATATTGGCGATCTCTTCCACGCTGAGATTTTTATAATAGTTTTCTTTTATGTATTCCACCGCGCGGGTCATATAAAAGTTCTTGGCGGGAATCTTGCGGGAGATCAAACTTTCTTCCAAACATTCCAAAAGATTGACAAAGCAGGAGGTGATAGAAAATTGGCTTCGATATTTCTTTTCACATTCCATAAACAGATCGTAGGCCAGATCCATTGCCTTATGAGAGGTGGAAAAATCGATCAGCGGAGTTTGGGAAGTAAGGCCCAGATGCTCGATGAATTTCCCGACATCCTTGCCGGAAAGAACGATACCGATATAATTCCAAGGCTCCATATTATCGGCTTTCAAGGTGACCGACTTATCGGGGAACAACACAAACGCCTGCCCTGCCACCACATTATACCGACGATTGCCGATATCCAGCACACCGCGGCCGGTTTCCAGAATGTTGATCACATACCGATCGGGAACAATGGGCCCCAACCGCTCGGACGGATTATATCGATGGCAACAGCAAAGATCCAGCTGAATATCTTGAAAAAATTCGCGGTCGAAAGAAAAATGCTCTTCACGCTCTACATACTTTTGCATGCAATACCTCTCTGACATCTTTTGTATACTTAAAGACAAATCCAATTTTACCACATATCGTTAAAAATTGCAACATAAAATTAAAAAATTGTTTATTTCTTTGCAACCTGTCGTTAAAAACTCAATTTAAGGTTAAAATTTGATATTTTTAATTTTACTTTATGTTGCATACCTTTACATTTGCCCTATTTTCTGCTATAATCCATCCCAAGGAAGCGCAAATTATGGAAGTAAAGAGGAAACCACCAATGAACTTATCGGAGCAAGCAAAAAAATTATACCCCGCAACTCAATGGGAGTACCAGCAAGAACGAATAGATCGCGGAATTGCGCAATTCCACGCTCTCTTCGGCGAGGATCAGCCCATCCTGTTTTCCTCCCCCGGGCGCAGCGAGATCTGCGGCAATCATACCGATCATAATTTAGGAAAAGCGGTGGGAGCCGCCATTGATCTGGACTTGATTGCATTCACACACCCCCGCAGCGATGGGATCATTCGGATCGTTTCCGAAGGTTATCCTTCCTTTGAAGTGGATACCCACGATCTGACCGCAAGAGAAGAAGAAAAGGGAACCTCTGCCGCGCTGGTACGCGGTGTGGCTTTCAAAATGAAAGAAGCAGGCTTTGCCATTGGCGGATTTGACGCCTATATCACCAGCAATGTTTGCAAGGGTGCGGGGCTTTCCTCTTCTGCCGCTTTTGAAGTGGCGATCCTCTGCATCTTCGATCATTTATATAATGACGGCAACTTATCGCCCATCGAGATGGCAAAGATGGCGCAGTTTGCCGAAAATGTTTACTTCGGGAAAGGAAGCGGTCTTTTAGACCAGCTTTCCTGTGCGTTCGGCGGTATGATCTCCATCGATTTTGAAGACCCTGCCGCTCCCAAGGTAACCCCTCTCCCCTTTGATTTTTCCAAAAGCGGCTACGATATGGTCATCACCGACGTTCGAAGCGACCACGCCGACCTCACTGCCGATTATGAAGCCATCAAAGGGGAAATGCACGCGGTCGCTTCCCATTTTGGCAAAGAGCATCTCCGCGCAGTCTCCAAAACAGAATTTGAAGAACGACTGCCGCAGTTACATCAAATTCTTTCGGAACGCGCACTGCTTCGTGCCATCCATTTTTTTGATGAAAATAAACGTGTGGATGCGTTGCGGGATGCCCTAAGACATCAGGATTTTGAAGCCTTCAAAGCCCTCGTTCGGGCATCGGGGGATTCTTCCCAAAAGTTCTTGCAAAACATTTATTCACCGCAAAATCCAACCTCTCAAGCCATCAATCTTGCTCTTTGCATCGCCGAACGGCAGTTGGGCAATAAAGGTGCTTTTCGCGTTCACGGTGGCGGTTTTGGCGGCACCGTTCAAGCCTATGTCCCCCAAGAAAAGAGCGCGGAATATTGCGCCGCTATGGAGCAAATCTTTGGGGAAGGATGCTGCTATATTTTACAAATTCGCAATTTCGGTCCCATCCGGTTGAATTAAAAAAATGCTTGAATCCATTTTGGATTCAAGCATTTTTTATCATTTGTCATAAGGGGGGCGATCCTGCGGCGGCTCATAGCCTTCGGGATCGATGACCAGCCAGGCATTGGGCAAGAAGCGCATACCGTCGCGATCCGAGCCGCTGGGGCTATTGACCACACCGCCCTCGTCCACATGGTACAATACGGTGGAAGAACCGCCGTCGAGGTTGGCGGCATTATAGCATTTTTCATCGATCATTACCTGCTGCAGTTGCTTAATGGTAGCGCCTGCAGAAGAAAGCTGACGACCGTCGATGACGACAAAGACCACCGTTCCGTCTTTCCGCTGGCCGATGGCGGTACGCGGAGCGATGCCCCAGCCACCGTCACCTTTGATATCGGCGGGTTCGCCGTTAATGATGAGAAACGGATAGAATTCGCAGGCATCCCGCAGATTCAGATCCTTAACCTCTTCCTTGGTATAGGTTCCGAGAACCAAAACATCGTCTTCATTAAATCCGATGATATTGCTGGAATCCTGCCAAGTTTCCTGAATCATCACACCGTCTATAATAACCGTACCGATTGCCGCGCCGCCATTACCCCAGCCGCTGGGATCATCAAATCCGCCGCCGTTGATACCGGCAATGGCATTATAGTCTTCAATTAAGAGGGGAATCTTCTGCCCCTTGGTGCCAAAGTTGCTGGGAATACCCAACCGCACCCAAGCAGGGTTCGAAATTTCAAGAACATAGCCCACATAGCCGCGGCCTGTGATCTTTCTGAGATTGATATCGTCTTTTCGTTCCCCTGTGTCAATCGCATCCGTTTCGGTCTTGGTGGTCAGATTGGTCACCTTATGCTTTGCCAAAACTTCTTTGATCGTTTCTTCGGAATAAAAAGTGGTGGCATAGTATTTATGCGACAAGGTCGACATTGCCGAAGTGATCAACGTATCGCGGAAGAACGCAATGGGACCGTATAGCAAAAATAACGCTAAAGCCGTCTCTGCAACCAAGGTTGCAAGAAAGCTGACCACATATTTTCCCCACGGGCGACGAAACCAAGCATCCGGATCCTGAAAGAGCCGCGGCTTGCCAAGTACCCGCTGGTGCTTTGCAATATAACGTTTATTTTTTCTCAATTTTTTCACCTATCATTATTTTAATATTGCATACTCTTAGAATTATAATGTTTTCTTTGATTTATGTCAACCATAATGAAAAATATTTTATAATTGTTCAAAATTTTACTTTACAAATGGAATTTTGTTTGATATAATATTGAACGTTCGTTGGGATATAGCCAAGTTGGTAAGGCAACGGATTCTGACTCCGTCATTCCGCAGGTTCGAGTCCTGCTATCCCAGCCAAAAAATAAAGCACTTCGAAAGAAGTGCTTTATTTTTTATCCAATCCGAAGGATTGGTATGTAATCGCCGATAG
>JAZSBU010000005.1:0-13475 GCA_045602565.1 Eubacteriales bacterium
GTTCTTATTTATAATAAGGAAAAAAGTATGCACCTCTATTGTCTAAATATGCATATTATGCATAAAATTTTGCATAATTCGCGGTTTTGTGCATATATTACACAAATACAGCGAAAAAAAGGCGAGTTCCATTGTTAAATATATAAAAAGTATAAAAAAATAACAAAAAAGTGTTGCAATTATGAAAAGTGTGTGGTAAGATTTATTCATATTTTTTGAATTTTATTCAATCGGAGGACATTGCAATGAATAAAGAGAACATTAAAAAGGTTGTTTTGGCTTATTCCGGAGGCTTGGATACCTCCATCATTATTCCTTGGCTGAAGGAAAATTATAATAACTGCGAAGTCATCGCGGTTTCCGGTAATGTGGGTCAGTCCGATGAGCTGGAAGGCTTGGAAGAGAAGGCGCTCAAGACCGGCGCATCCAAACTCTATGTGGAGGATCTCAACGAAGAGTTTGTCAATGATTTCGTTTTCCCCGCAGTCAAAGCAGGTGCCGTTTATGAGAACTATCTGCTGGGCACTTCGCTGGCTCGCCCCTGCATCGCGAAGCGGTTGGCAGAGATCGCCATCGCCGAAGGTGCCGATGCCATCTGCCACGGCTGCACCGGTAAGGGCAACGATCAAGTCCGTTTTGAGTTGACCTTGAAAGCCTTTGCTCCCGATCTGCCCATCATCGCTCCTTGGCGGGAATGGGATATCAAATCCCGCGAAGAGGAGATCGCTTATGCCGAAGCGCATAACATCCCCTTGAAGATCAACCGCGAAACCAACTATTCCAAAGATAAAAATATGTGGCACCTTTCCCATGAGGGCTTGGATCTGGAAGATCCCGCCAATGAGCCGAAGTATAACGAACCCGGCTTTTTGGAAATGGGCGTTTCTCCCGAAATGGCTCCCGATGTCCCCACCTATGTCACCATCCATTTTGAAAAGGGCATCCCCACCGCCATCGACGGTGTGGAGATGAATGGGGTCGACCTCATCTGGAAACTCAACGAGCTGGGCGGTAAGAACGGCATCGGCTTGCTGGATATTGTTGAAAACCGCTTGGTCGGTATGAAGTGTCGCGGTGTTTATGAAACTCCGGGCGGCACCATTCTCTATAAGGCGCATGAAATTCTGGAAACCCTTTGCCTCGATCGTGCAACCTCTCATTATAAGGCATTGGTCGGTCAGAAGTTTGCCGAAATTATCTATGACGGTCAATGGTTCTCTCCGCTCACCAAGGCGATTATGGCATTTGTGGATAGCACCCAAGAGACCGTCACCGGTGATGTCAAACTCAAACTTTATAAGGGCAATATGATCTTGGCATCCGTCACTTCTCCATATAGCTTATACGATCCCGAGATCGCTACCTTCGATGAAGACGAAGTATACGATCAAAAGGATTCCGCAGGATTTATCAATCTCTTTGGTTTGCCCATCAAGGTCAACGCCAAGATGCGGAAAAAGAATAATCTTGATATCTAAATTATAAATGGTGTGGGCTGTTGCGAAAATCGCAACAGCCCAAAGCCAAATTGAAAGGAACTTTTTCTTATGGAAAAAATGTGGGCAGGGCGCTTCCAAAAAGAGTTGGATCGGGAAGCGGACGATTTTAATTCCTCCATCCATTTTGATCAGCGGATGTACGCGCAGGATATTCGCGGCTCGGTGGCGCACGCAGCGATGTTGGCCAAGCAAGGCATCTTAACCGAGCAGGAAGGTCAAGAGATCATCGAAGCCTTGGGCGGAATTTTGCAGGATCTGGAAACCGGTGTGTTGGCCATCGATCCCGCCGCCGAAGATATTCATATGTTTATCGAATCGGTGCTGACCAAGCGGATCGGGGATCTGGGCAAAAAACTCCATACCGCCCGCAGCCGTAACGATCAGGTGGCGGTGGATATCCGCCTCTACCTGCGGGACGAAACCGCAGAGGTCCTTGGTCTGATTAAAGAGTTGATTGCGGCGGTGGCGGAGCAGGTAAAAACCAATGCCAATGTGATTATGCCGGGCTATACCCATCTGCAACGCGCCCAACCCATCACCTTCGGTCATCATCTGCTGGCCTATTGTATGATGTTGATCCGCGATTGCGGGCGATTGGAAGATGCCGCCAAGCGGATGAACCAAAACCCCTTGGGTGCTTGCGCTCTGGCGGGTACTACTTATAACACCGACCGCGCCGAGACGGCTAAACTGTTGGGTTTTGACGGCTATACCCTCAATAGTATAGATAGCGTCTCCGATCGGGATTTCTGCTTGGAACTGATGAGTGCTTTCTCGGTGCTGATGATGCACCTTTCCCGCTTGTCCGAAGAGATCATATTGTGGTCTTCCTGGGAATTTAAGTTTGTGGAGCTGGACGATAGTTATACCACCGGCTCCAGCATTATGCCCCAAAAGAAAAATCCCGATATGGCGGAATTGGTCCGCGGCAAGACCGGTCGTGTCTACGGCGACTTGATGGCTCTGCTGACCACCTTGAAGGGCTTGCCTTTAGCCTATAATAAGGATATGCAGGAGGATAAGGAAGCCATCTTCGATAGCATCGATACGGTCAAAAAATGCCTGCGGGTCTTCACCCCGATGATTGCAACGATGAAGGCGATCCCCGAAAATATGTATGCCGCGGCAGGGAAGGGCTTTATCAACGCCACCGACCTTGCCGACTATCTGGTGAAAAAGGGGCTGCCTTTCCGCACCGCCTATAAGATCGTCGGGCAGACGGTTGCCCGCGCCATCGAGGAGAAAAAGGTGCTGGACGAACTTTCCTTAGAAACTTTAAGAGAATTCTCCCCGCTCTTTGAGGCGGATGTGTATGAGGAGATCTCGCTGGAGACCTGCGTTTCCAAGCGGATCTCCGCCGGTGGTACCGGTGCCGATTCGGTCGCTGCCCAAATCCAATTTGTTGAGGACTATCTGAAATGAAAAAAGTATTTATCGACGGCAGTGCCGGAACCACCGGTCTGCGGATCCGTGAGCGGCTTGCCGCAAGGGATGATATCGAACTGTTGATCTTGCCGGAAGAGGTGCGTAAGGACCCTGCCGCCCGCAAGGAGATGCTCAATCAAGCCGATATTGCCTTTTTATGCCTGCCCGATGCGGCGGCAAGAGAGGCGGTGTCGATGATCGAAAATCCCAATACCGTTGTGTTGGATACCTCCACCGCCCATCGCACCGACCCGAATTGGTGCTATGGTTTCCCCGAACTTTCGGAAGAACGCTATCAAGCGGTGAAAAATGCCAAGCGCATTGCCGTCCCCGGTTGCCACGCCAGCGGCTTTATCGCCTTGGTCGCACCGTTGGTGGAAGCGGGCGCTTTGCCTAAAGGTGCATTGCTGACCTGCCATTCCATCACCGGCTATAGCGGCGGCGGAAAGCAGATGATCGCTCAATATGAAGCAGAAGAACAAGACCCGCTCTATCAAGCCCCCCGCCAATATGCGCTGGGTCAATCCCATAAACACCTGCCCGAAATGAAGGCGATCGCAGGGATCGATAACGATCCCATCTTTTGCCCCATTGTCTCGGATTTCTATAGCGGAATGGCGGTGACGGTCCCTCTGTTTGCAAGTCAACTGAACGAAGGGTTCGGCATCGAGGAGATCAAAGAGATCTATCGCAAGAAATATCAAGGCCCGATGGTGGTCTGGAGTGAAAGCCCCGATGCGGATGGTTTTTATTCTGCTGTTGCTTACGGTGATAGCGATAAAATGGAGATCACCGTCCAAGGTAATGCCGATCGGATCCTGCTTTTGGCCCGCTATAATAATTTGGGTAAAGGCGCATCCGGTGCGGCTTTGGAATGTATGAATATCGTTTTGGGCGACGCACCCGATAAAAATTTAGATTAAGGAGCAATTTGATATTATGAAACCCATCCAAGGCGGTGTCACCGCCGCGAAAGGATTTAAAGCAAGCGGTATCCACGCGGGCATACGTAAGAATAAGAGCAAAAAAGATCTGGCATTGATTTTAAGCGAAGTTCCTGCCCAAACCGCCGCGGTCTATACAACGAATTTGGTCAAGGGTGCCCCCCTTACCGTGACCAAAGAGAACATTTCCAACGGTATCGCTCAAGCAGTCATCTGCAATAGCGGTAATGCCAATACCTGCAATGCCAATGGTATTGAGATCGCCAAGGAAATGTGTATCCTCACCGGTAACGCATTAAAGTTGGACCCCGCCGATGTGGTGGTGGCCTCCACCGGTGTCATCGGTCAACCGCTGGATCTGGAACCTATTGCCAACGGCATGGATGCGCTGGTCACTTCTTTAAGTACCGACGGTCATCCCGCCGCAGAGGCGATCATGACCACCGATACCAAGCCAAAGGAAGTGGCGGTGGAATTTGAGGTTGATGGCAAGACCTGTTATTTGGGCGGTATTGCCAAGGGGAGCGGAATGATCCATCCCAATATGGCGACCATGCTGGTCTTTTTGACCACCGACTGCGCCATTGAATCGAAAATGCTCCAAAAAGCTTTGAGCAACGATGTCCAAAATACCTTTAATATGACCAGCGTCGATGGCGATACTTCTACCAACGATATGGTGGTGGTCCTTGCCAATGGGTTGGCGGGCAATGCCCCCATCACCGCCGAAGGTGCCGCTTTTGATACCTTTATGAAGGCACTCAATACCGTCACTGTCGCCCTCTGCCAAATGATCGCAGGGGATGGGGAAGGTGCCACCAAGATGCTGGAATGTACCGTCTGCGGCGCCGCCGATCTGCAGACCGCAAAAACTGCCGCTAAAAGCGTCATCTGTTCTTCCTTGACCAAAGCAGCGATGTTTGGCGCCGATGCCAACTGGGGCAGAGTCCTTTGCGCGATCGGTTATAGCGGTGCAAAAGTAGATGTTTCCAAGGTGGAATTGCATTTTGCTTCCAAAGCGGGCAAGATCCTGGTCTGCGAAAACGGGACAGGGGTGGAATTCTCCGAAGACCTTGCCAAAAAGATCCTGCTGGAGGATGAAATTGAAATTTTGATCGACCTTCATAGCGGGGATGCCAAAGCCACCGCCTGGGGCTGCGATCTGACCTATGACTATGTGAAAATCAACGGCGATTATCGTACTTAATAAGGAGTAAAGTAAAATGCCTTTATCTTTAACCAACGCGCAACGCGCCGAAGTGCTGACTCAAGCGTTGCCCTATATCAAAAAATATAACGGAAAGGTCGTTGTCATCAAATATGGCGGCAACGCCATGATCAACGATCAGCTCAAAGAGCAGGTGATGGAAGATATCGTTCTTCTTTCGCTGATCGGTGTTCGCGTGGTGCTGGTCCATGGCGGCGGCCCCGAAATTACCGAAACGATGAAAAAGGTCGGGAAAGAGAGTGTCTTTTTGAACGGTCTGCGGGTTACCGATAAGGAGACCGCCGAGATCGTCCAGATGGTGCTGGCAGGGAAGATCAATAAGAGTCTGGTCAACCTGCTGGAAGTCAAGGGCGGCCGTGCTATGGGTCTTTCGGGTATGGACGATCGGATGATCCTTTGCGAAATGAAGGATGAAGCGTTGGGCTATGTGGGTAAGATCACCAAGGTGAATGTGACCCCGGTCCAAGATCTTCTGGAAAAAGGGTATATTCCGGTCATCTCCACCGTCGGTTGCGATACAGAGGGGAATGTTTATAATATTAACGCCGATACCGCTGCTGCGTATATCGCAGGCGCGATGCAGGCGGAATGTTTGATCACTCTGACCGATATTGCGGGCGTTTTGAAGGATGCCAACGATCCTTCTTCTTTAATTCCGTCGTTGGATATCAAGGAGGCCAAGGAACTGTTTGCCGCCGGAATCATTTCGGGTGGTATGATCCCCAAGGTGGAATGTTGCATCGATGCCATCAATCGCGGTGTTCGTAAGGTGTTTATTATGGACGGCCGTGTGCCCCATTCCATTTTGATTGAGACCCTCACCGATGAAGGTGCAGGTACAATGGTTATCAGAGAGAAGAAATAATGAATATTCAAGAAAAAGACAGTCAATATGTAGCCCATACCTATGCCCGCTTTCCGCTGGAGCTGGTCAAAGGCGAAGGTTCGTTGGTATGGGATAACGAAGGAAACGAATATATCGATTTAGGAAGCGGCATTGCGGTTTCTGCGCTGGGCAGCTGCGATGCAGGCTGGATCCAAGCGGTGGAAAAGCAACTTCATCAGATCCAGCATACCTCCAATTTGTTTTATACCGCACCGCAGGCGGATCTTGCTGAGCAATTATGCCTGCGTACCGGAATGAAAAAGGTGTTCTTCGGCAATAGCGGCGCCGAAGCTAATGAATGTGCCATCAAGGTCGCCCGCAAATATGCGGCGGAAAAGAAAGGCGCCGATTGCTATACCATTATCACCTTGGAAAATAGTTTCCACGGTCGAACTTTAGCGACCCTTGCCGCCACCGGTCAGGAGGTATTCCATCAGGATTTTCTGCCGTTGATGGAGGGCTTTGCCTATGCCCCCGCCAACGATCTGGCGGCGGTGGAAACTCTATGCAAAGAGCAAAAGATCGCCGCTATTATGGTGGAATCGGTGCAGGGAGAAGGCGGGGTCCTGCCGCTGACGGCGGAATTCTGCCAAGGCTTGCAAAAGATCGCCGATGAACAGGATATTTTGTTGATCTGCGATGAAGTGCAGACCGGCAACGGTCGTACCGGCGAACTTTATGCCTATATGAACTTTGGATTGCATCCCGATCTTGTCACCACCGCCAAAGGCTTGGGCGGCGGCTTGCCCATCGGCGCTTGCTTGATGGGTGCGCGGGTAGAGAATGTTTTAGATTATGGTTCCCATGGCTCTACCTTCGGCGGCAATCCCATTGCCGCTGCAGGCGCGCTCTATGTCCTTTCCCAAATCGATGAAGTGTTATTAAAGGATGTTAAGGAAAAATCTTCCTACTTGATAAACCGCTTTTCCAAAGCGAAAGGCATCAAAAGCGTCAGCGGAATGGGCTTGATGCTGGGGCTCGAAACCGAGCGTCCCGCTGCCGATGTCATTGCCGATTGCCGTGCCAACGGTGTGTTGGTTCTAAAGGCAAAGGATAAGGTTCGGCTGTTGCCGCCGCTGAATATCCCGATGGAATTATTGGAAAAAGCTGCTGATGTGATCTGCAATGCGGTAAAGGAGAATTAAAATGAACTTAAAAGGTCGTCATTTTCTGAAATTATTGGATTATACCCCCGCCGAGATGGAATATCTGCTGGATCTTGCCGCCGATTTAAAGGCAAAGAAAAAGGCAGGGATTTCTCATAAACTCTGCGAAGGCAAAAATATTGCTTTGATCTTTGAAAAGACCAGCACCCGCACCCGCTGCAGCTTTGAAGTGGCGGCCTACGATCTGGGGATGGGGGTTACCTATCTGGACCCCTCCGGTTCCCAGATCGGAAAAAAAGAAAACATCGCCGATACTGCGCGGGTCTTGGGTAGAATCTATGATGGCATCGAATACCGCGGCTTTGGCCAAGAGATTGTGGAAGAATTGGCAAAGTATGCCGGTGTCCCCGTCTGGAACGGATTGACCAATGAATGCCATCCCACCCAAATTTTGGCGGATTTTCTCACCATTCGGGAGCATTTCGGCAAGCTTAAAGGCATCAAATTGGTGTATTTCGGAGACGCCCGCTATAATATGGGTAACTCCTTGATGGTCGGCGCGGCAAAGATGGGTTTGCATTTCGTCGCCGCCGCTCCCAAGGCCTATTGGCCCGATGTCAAACTGATTGAAGAGTGCCAAAAGATTGCCGCCGAAACCGGTGCAACTTTGGAATTTGAAGAAGATCCCAAGATTGCCGCCCAAGGTGCCGATGTTCTTTATACCGATGTTTGGGTCTCGATGGGCGAGCCCGCCGAGGTATGGGAAGAGCGCATCAAAGCTCTCAGCCCCTATCAGATCAATGCCGAACTGATGAGCATCGCTGGGGAGAAGGCGGTCTTTATGCACTGCCTGCCCGCTTTCCACGATCTCAAAACCACCGTCGGTAAAGAGATCAGCGAAAAATTCGGCATCTCCGAAATGGAAGTGACCGATGAAGTCTTTGAAAGTACTCAATCCATCGTCTTCGATGAAGCGGAAAATCGGATGCATACCATCAAGGCTGTTATTGCTGCAACAGTATAAATAAAAAGGTCCTGACCGCAGAAAAACAAATGCGGTAAAAACCTATTTATAAGATTTTTCATAGAGAAGGAGTTCATACTCTTTCTCTATTTTTTTATAAGCAAAAAATCCCCAAAGCAATGCGGGTTTATGGCGATAGAGTTGGCACAAGCGAAAGCGTAAAAATAGATTGTATTTTCGTTTTTCTTATGTTATAATTATAAACGAAACAAAATCAAAAGAAGAAATGAGGTTATAAAATGGAAATCGGAATTGAACGGCGTCGAGAAGAGATTATGGAATTGGTGCGCTCCAAGGGGAGCATCCGAGTGGCGGAGATCAGTAAAATTTATGGTGTTTCGGAAGTCACCGTTCGCAGTGATCTGGAGTTTTTGGAGGCCCAGGGTATATTGACCCGAGTTCACGGCGGCGCGGTGGGCACCGGAAAGCATTACGCCAATCTGGATATGCGGGAGCGGTATATGAGCAACGCTTCCTATAAAAAAGAACTGGCCCAGCGGGTGGCTGATTTGGTGGATCATAACGACACTATTATGATGAACGCCGGCACCACCCTCACATACGTGCTCCACGCGATTCGGGGCAAGCGGAATATCAGCATTGTAACGAACTCTATTCAAAATGCCATGGAAGCCAGCGCGTATCCCGGCTTTAATGTGATTTTGCTGGGGGGCGAGATCGATGAACAGTATCAGTTTACCTATGGAAACGATGCTTTAAGCCAATTGGAAAAATACCATGCAACCAAATGTATTTTATCGGTAGACGGAATCCATGCCCGCGATGGCCTCACTCTCTATTATGCCAATGAATCCGGAATTCTCAGAACGATGATCGCTTGCTCCGACCAGGTGATCGTGGCGGCGGATGCGGGCAAGATCGGCAAAAGTACCTTCTCCAAGGTGGCGCCCATTGATGCGATGGATGCGCTGGTTACCAACCCCACTGACCATCCGGAATTGGACCTGATCCGAGAACAGGGAGTTCAGGTTTTTGAGGCATAAAAACCATTGACATTTATGGGGTGCCTGTGTTAATATATTAGGCAGAAAAGAAAATAGAAACAAAATAAAAACAAAAACAAAACAAAACCCAAAGGACGGATAAAGATGAAAAAGTATCTTGGCATCGATATCGGCACCACCTCTCTGAAGGCGGCGGTTTTCGACGAAAAGGGAACCCGACTGGGCCTTGAAAAGGTGGATTACGTGCTGGATACCGACCCCAAAACCGGCTATATCGAGTTTGACGCAATGAAATATATCGAGATGTGCAAAGATGTGATTGCCAAGTTGCAGGCTTCCTGCGGGCCCATCGATGCCCTTTCGGTGGATACCCAGGGGGAAACTCTGATTTTGGCCGATGGGCAAGGCAAGCCTCTTTGCCCGGCCATTGTTTGGCTGGATAACCGCGCCACCGCTGAGGCGGAATGGATCGAAAAGAAATTCGGCCATCCCAAGGTCTATGAAATCACCGGCCAACCGGAGATCATCGCCACTTGGCCGGCTTCCAAATTGATCTGGGTGCGGGAACATCGGCCGGAGGTCCTCAAAGAAACTAAAATGATCTTTATGCTGGAGGATTGGATCCTTTATGGGCTGACAGGGAACTTTGTAACAGAGCCCACCATCCAGTCTTCCTCGGTTTATTTTGATATAAAAAAGCGCACTTGGTGGCGCGAGATGCTGGACTTTATCGGCATTACCGAAGAGATGCTCCCCAAGATTTGCAAGAGCGCAGTTCCTGTTGGGGAATACCGAGGCATCACAGTGGTGAGCGGAGCGCTGGATCAGATCGCCGGTACCATCGGCGTGGGCGTGACCGACAATACCCGAGTCAGCGAAATGACCGGTACCATTATGGCAGTTTGCGTAACAACGGATAAGATCCCGCCCTTTGATCCCAAGAGCATCGTCCCTTGCCATCTGCACGCCCTGGAAGATCAATACTGTATGATTCTTTGGTCTGCCACCGCCGGCATGGCCTTAAAATGGTTCAAAGAGCAATTTGCGCCGGAATCTTCCTTTAAAGAATTAGACGAACTGGCCGCGGCGGTCAGCCCCGGTTGCGATGGGATGACGATGCTGCCCTATTTCTGCGGTTCCACCATTCCCAACTATAATCCGGAAGCCACTGCCGGTTTTAACGGCATCACCCTCTCCCACACCAAAGGGCATTTTGCCCGTTCCATTATGGAGGCTGTTTCCTTTATGCTGCGGCAAAATCTGGAATATGCCAAGGTGCCGAAAGATTGTGAACTGCGGATCACCGGCGGCGCCGCCGGCAGTCCCCTTTGGTCCACCATCAAGGCCAATGTGGTGAATAAACAACTGAACACGGTGAAGGAAAGCGAAACTGCCTGCTTGGGCACCGCTATTTTGGCTATGGTAGGCGTTGGAGAATACGCTTCCGTCAAAGAAGCCGCCGAAGCCACGGTGCAGGTGGATAAAACCTATGTTCCCACCGGGGATGATTATGAACAAGCCTACGCCCGTTACTGCGGGTTGGATAATAAATTAAATGCAAAGGAGTAAAAAGGATGTATAAAGATTATAAGATCAGAGCGCCCTTTTTTGAAGTTGGCCCCAAGTGCATTATGTGGGGCAATCGGATGCTGGAATTGGCAAAGGAACTGGATAAGATCGCAGAGGAAATGGATCTGGATATTATCGTTACTCCCCAGTATGCGGATATCCGTTTGCTGGCCGAAAACACCAAGCATCTGCATATCTATGCCCAGCATATGGATTCTTTGGTTCCCGGTCGGGGCTTGGGTTCTGTTTTGCCGGAATCTGTGAAGGAAGCCGGAGCTGTGGGCGTGATGCTGAACCACGCCGAAAAGAAACTGACATTGGAAGAAATCAAGGCTACCATTGCCCGTGCCGATGAAGTGGGCTTGGCTACCATCGTTTGCGCCGATAGTGTGGAAGAGGTTGCCGCTATTGCCGAAATGGGCCCCAACCTGATCGTTGCCGAACCTACCGAATTGATCGGCACCGGCGTTGCCAGCGATATGGGCTACGTTGTGGATACCATCGAAGCCGTGCGTAAGATCAACCCCGATATTATGGTGTTGCAGGGCGCCGGCATCTCCGGCCCCGAGGATGTGGAACACGTGATCCGAGCCGGCGCTCAGGCCACCGGTTGCACCAGCGGTATTCTGAAGGCCGAGGATCCCGAAGCCGCCGCTTGGGCTATGCTCCGCGCTTTGAGGGAAACTTGGGATGAGGTGCACGCAGAATGAACGCCGAGATCCTTCAAAATGCAATGAACGCTTTCAAGATCGAAAGCGAATCTTTGATGAAAACTATGGAAGCCATCGATCCCAAGGAATTTGAAAAAGCGGTGGAAGCTTTGGCAAAAGCAGAGCGGATCGCCGCCGCCGGCTGTGGCCATTCCGGCATCGCTTGCCGCCATTTCGCCCATTTGATGTGTTGCATTGAACGGCCTGCCCGATTTTTATCTCCGGCAGAGGCGGTGCACGGCGGAATGGGCTTTTTGCAAAAGGGCGATGTGGTGTTGCTGGTATCCCGAGGCGGGAAGACCGACGAACTAATGCCCATCGCAGACATTTGCCGCAATAAGGGGGTAACGGTGATCGGTGTAACCGAGAATCTCCAATCTCCCTTGGCAGAAAAATCCGATATCGTGTTGGCAATGGCGGTCACCCGAGAATGTGATAAATATAATTGCCAGGGTACCACCAGCTTTGCAGTAACTTCCGCGATCTTCGATGCACTGCAAACCGCGGTTCTGGAAGTGACGGATTTTAAAAATGAAACCTTTGCCGTGATCCATCCCGGCGGGGCTGTCGGAAAACGTTTAAATAATAAATAAGATATAAAAGGAGAAAAACAATGGAATTTAAAGTTTATCAAAAAGAACTGGAACTGCAATCCAGAGGCTGGATCCCCACTTTTCACGATGTTTCCAAAGAAATTCGTGAGATCGTTGCCGCTTCCGGTGTTAAAAACGGTACTGTATGCGTGGCCTCCCACCATACCACCTGCTCGGTTATGGTTCAGGAATGTTCCCACGATATCGATTCCTTCGATCTGGAATTCCTGCAACACGACCTTCTGGACATTATGAGAAAGTTGGTTCCTGACTTTCGCGAGGAACATCAGTATCGCCATCCCGGCCCCATCCACGCTCAGTTCGGCCGCTATGTAAACGAGCCCGGCGACTTCACCAGCATGAACACCGACGGCCATCTGCGCTCTGTTTTCTTCGGCAGAAGCGAGACCCTCACCATCAAAGACGGTGAATTGGACGGCGGCGAATTTGCTCATATTTACTTCATCGACTGGGATCAGGTCCGCGCCCGTCATCGCCAGCTGAACGTTACCGTTATGGGTACCGGCGATGATGTGGAAGACCGCAAGTGGAACAACGGCGAAGTGATCAATACTTTGCATAAGTTCACCGAAGAAGAAAAAGCCTACGATCTGCACTATGATCTGCAGTTGAAGAGATAAAGGAGAATCCCCAATGAGAATTATTCTTGATACCGCCAACCTGGAGGATATCCGCTATTTTAACGAATATTTCCCCATCGAAGGTGTAACCACCAACCCCACCATCCTTTCCAAAGAGGGCGGCGATGTTCTGAAACTGTTGAAGGACATCCGCGCCATCATCGGCGAGGATAAGGAAATGCACGTGCAGGTTACCGAAACCGAATACGATAAAATCGTGGAAGAAGCCAAGGCCATCGTTGCTTACTTGGGCAAAAACACCTTTGTGAAGATCCCTGCCACCGATGTGGGTCTGAAGGCAACGAAAGCTTTGAGCGATGAAGGCTACGGCATCACTGTGACCGCCGTTCTCACCGCCGCTCAGGCCATGCTGGCCTCCAACTGCGGCGCCGCTTACGTGGCCCCCTATGTAAGCCGCCTGGAGAATATCTGTGCCGACGGTATTGGCACCGTGGCCGAGATCGCCGAGATCTTCGCCATCTCCGGTACCGATACCCAGATTCTGGCCGCCAGCTTCAAGACTGCCAAGGAAGTTCTGGATTGCGCTGTTGTGGGTTGCCACACCGCCACCATCGGCAGTGATGTAATGCACAAGCTGCTGACGCACACCACCACCGATACCTCCATCGACGGCTTTGCCTCCGATTGGAAAAAGGCCTTTGGTGAAACCACTCTGTTGAAATTGATCAACGGCTAAATCAAATAAAAAAACCACCCGAAAGGGTGGTTTTTTGTTATCTTTTTGGTGAGTTATACTATCAAGTGCAACACTTTAAGAAAATAAAATAGAAGTTCATATGGATCTCTGGTAGAATAAAGTTACCACACAATAAACCACAAGGAGAGAAACATATGAACTATACACATCTTACCATAGAAGAGCGC
>JAZSBU010000006.1:0-17369 GCA_045602565.1 Eubacteriales bacterium
GAAAGCCAACATTAAAGACTGTCTGTTTGAAAACAACTCCTCCACCGAGCGTGGCGGCACCTTCTCCATCTACCGTGAAGGTGTTCTGAACATGGAGAACTGTATCGTCAAGGGCAGCAAGACCGGCGGCAACGCCCATCATATTCCCTTCAGCAATACCACATTCAATAAAACGTTCGGGCAATGCCTTTTTAACCATGCCTGTTTTAGTGGCGGCAGCAAGGTCGGCATCCAAAACATATAAATCATATTCTTCGGCAAATTCAACCAAAGCCTTGCCGTAGCTATCTCTTGTCGCTTCTTTTATAGACATTTTGCAGCCTCCTTCAGCTCTTTCATTGCCACAGCATATAACTCATCATCGGGAGCCTTGCCATGCCAATCAACGCAATTTTCCATATAGGATACACCCTTACCCTTAACAGAGTTTGCCACGATCATGGCAGGCTTACCAACACATTTTTTAGCAGCATCAAAGGCTTTTTCAATCGAATCAAAATCATGAGCATCCATCTTAAAGGTCTCCAAGCCAAAGGCTTTTCCTTTTTCGGCAATAGGCGCACTGTTCATAACTTCGGCAACAGGGCCATCGATCTGAAGACCGTTGTAGTCCACGATAATGCAGAGATTATCCAGCTTATAATGAGCCGCAAACATCATTGCTTCCCAAACCTGACCTTCTTCGATCTCGCCATCGCCAAGAATGGTATATACCCGATGATTCTTGCCATCTTTCTTTGCCGCCAATGCCATACCGCACGCGGCAGAGATTCCTTGACCCAAGGAGCCGCTGGACATATCAACACCGGGAATTTTATTCATATCAGGATGCCCCTGAAGAATACTGCCGATATGACGGAGGGTGGGCAAAATTTCAGGATCAAAAAATCCACGTCTTGCCAAGACCGAATAGAGGGCCGGGCAAGTATGACCTTTGGAAAGAACAAAACGATCACGGTCTTCCCAACGCGGATTTTCAGGATCGATATTCAGTTCGACAAAATACAGATATGTAAGAATATCTGCGATAGAAAGCGATCCACCGGGATGGCCGGCTTTTGCGCTATGAACTTGCTCAATAATATCTGCACGTACTTGATTGGCAGTTTTTTTGAGCTGCAGCTTTACCTCTTCATTCATAATGGAGGGCCTCCTTCAATTTTTATCTATTTTATTTTATAACGAATACAAAATAAAGTCAATGGCGATTGGCGAAAAAACTGTTGAATCATACCACCGATTTTGGTATAATGTTTAAGTATGTTGAAAGGAGGCGTATTTATGCGTCCATTATCCGATATTATTCGTCCAACTTCGATTGAAGAAATGGTCGGCCAACAGCATCTTTTGGGCGAAGGAAAACTTCTGCGCTCCATTGCCGATGGAAAAGATATCCCTAATATGATCTTTTATGGCCCCAGCGGCGTCGGAAAAACAACGCTGGCTCGGATCATTTCGGAAAAATCCGATCGCAAATTATATAAGTTAAACGCCACCACCGCCTCCATAAATGATATCAAAGAAATCATCAACGATATCAACCCATTTACTGCCCCAAACGGCATATTACTATACTTAGATGAAATTCAATATTTCAATAAAAAGCAGCAGCAGTCTTTGCTGGAATTCATCGAAAACGGAAGCATTACTTTAATTGCGTCCACAACCGAGAATCCTTATTTTTATGTATATAATGCTATTTTAAGCCGATGCACTGTCTTTGAATTCAAACCGGTTTCTGCTCCGGAAATGATTCCGTTTATCAAACGGGTCATCGCATATTTAGAAGAACAACGCGGATTTAAAATCAAGTATTCCGAAGAAGCGCTGAAGAAAATCGCCTATGGTTGCGGCGGCGATGTCCGCAAATGTTGCAACTGTATTGAGATCATCGCTTTGGCGCTCAATGCCGATTATCCCGAAATCACCGACGAAATGATTTCGGCCGCATCCCAACGCAGCGGAAATCATTATGACAAAGAAGGCGATTATCACTACGACATTTTATCTGCATTTCAAAAATCCATTCGAGGCTCCGATCCCGATGCGGCTCTGCTTTATTTAGCCCGCCTGCTCGAAGCCGGAAACCTCATCTCGCCTTGCCGGCGGCTTTTGGTCATTGCAGCCGAAGATATCGGATTGGCATATCCCCAGGCTATCACTATTGTCAAATCTTGCGTCGATGCCGCCATGTCTTTGGGATTACCCGAAGCAAGAATCCCTTTGGCGGAAGCAGTCATTCTCTTGGCAACTGCACCGAAATCCAATTCGGCAATTATGGCGATCGATGCCGCTTTAGAGGATGTACGCGCCGGCAAAGGGCAAATTATTCCTTCCAATCTTCAAGATTCCCATTACGGCGGCGCAGAAAAACTGGGACACGGAAAAGGTTATATGTACCCGCACGCCTTCCCCAATCATTACGTGGAGCAGAATTATATGCCGTCCGATCTCAAAGGCAAGACCTATTACGAGTATGGCGACAATAAAATTGAAAACACTACCGCGCAGTATTGGAAAAAAATCAAGGAGGACGCATGATAAAAAAAGAACGAATCGCTTTAATTATCGAAGCGCTCGAAAAATTATATCCTCAAGCCGAATGTGCTTTGAATTATACGCATCCTTACGAACTGCTAATTGCGACACGCCTTTCGGCGCAATGTACCGATGAGCGAGTAAACAAAGTTACCCCCGCTTTATTTAAAAAATATCCCACCCTTGAGGCTTTTGCTGACGCTGATTTCGATGAACTTTGCGCAATGGTTCATTCCTGCGGGTTTTTCCGCGGAAAAGCAAAAAGCATCATCGAAATGAGCCGGATGCTGCTCGACGAATTCAATGGTATTGTTCCCGATACGATTGAAGAGCTTACCCGCCTTTCCGGAATCGGAAGAAAAACAGCCAACCTCATCTGCGGAGACATCTATGGCAAACCCGCGATCATCGCCGACACTCACTGCATCCGACTTTCTAATCGTTTAGGTTTAGTCAACAGCAAAAATCCGGAAATTGTCGAACGAAAATTAAAAGAGATCATTCCCGCGGAAAACCAGACTAAATTCTGCCATAATTTGGTACATCACGGCCGAGCGATCTGCGATGCAAGAAAGCCGCTTTGTGACCAATGCACATTAAGTTCCCTTTGCCCATCTTTCGGAAAATCCAAGAATTAAATACATTGACATTTCAATGTATTGATTATATAATTTAAATGTTTTATTAATCTGCGTTTAACGCAGTCAGGAGGTACAAATGAGAAAGCAAAAGACAAGCGTTTGGCAAAAAGCATCTTTCTTTATTGTTGCCGTTTTGATTCTTGCAATCGCTGCATATACCGCCTACGGAATCATTTCCGAAGGTAATAGCTATATGCGGTTCGGCATTGATATTAAGGGCGGTGTCAGCGCAACATTCAAACCTGCCGATGGCTATAAGCCCACCGATGATCAATTGGAATCCGCAAAATCGGTTATCGAAGTTCGTTTGGATAGCAAGAATATCTTGGACCGTACGGTAGCAATCGATAAAGAAAGCAACAGCATCATCGTTGAATTTCCTTGGCAAGCCAATGAGAAAAACTTCGACCCTGTCGCCGCCATCAATGAATTGGGTGAAACAGCCCAACTTCGCTTTACTACGGTCGAAGAAGCAGGCGATCACGGCGAAGAAGGCGTTTATGAATACACTGCGAATGGGACTCATGAACATTATAAAATCAAGAAAGAATTCATGAACGGCGGAAATGTCTCCAAAGCAGAAGCCGTCTATTACAACGGGCAATATAATGTCGCTCTTGAATTTGATGAAGAAGGGACCAAAATCTTCCCCGACTCCACTGCTGTCAATGATTTTATCGGCATTTTGATGGACGAAACCTTGATCAGCGTCGCCCAGCTCAACGAGGAGATCACCGGCGGCCAAGGAGTCATCACCGGCGATTTCACAGCCGAAGAAACCAGAGATCTCGCATCTAAAATCAATTCCGGTGCCCTCCCCTTCACCATGGAATCCTCCAACTATTCTGCTGTTAGTGCTACCATGGGCGCCAATGCATTGAATATTATGATGCTTGCAGGCTTGATCGCCCTTTGCATCATCTTCATTTTTATGTGTGCATACTATCGCCTGCCCGGCTTTGTTGCATCCATTACCCTGTTGCTCCAGACCGCCGGTCAGTTGCTGATTTTCCATTTGATGGGTCTCACGCTCACCCTTCCCGGTATTGCAGGTATCATCCTTTCCATCGGTATGGGTGTCGACTCGAACATTATTATTTCCGAACGAATTAAAGAAGAGATCAATGCAGGAAAGACATTAAAGGGCGCCATTTCTGCAGGATATAATCGCGCATTTTCCGCCGTCTTGGATTGTAATGTCACCACAGGTGTCATTGGCATTTTACTGATGATTTTCGGAACCGGTGCGATGCTTTCCTTTGCCTACACTCTTTTGATCGGCATTGTGTTGAACTTTGGTCTCTCGATTATTTCCAGCAAGTTGATGGTTCAATCCCTTTCTTGCTATAAGGCATTTTCCAACCCCAAATTCTATGGATTTAAAAAAGCAAAGGAGGTTGAATAATCATGCGTGACTTTTACGGAAAACGTATTATCTATTTCATCATCTCTGCCGCTTTGATTCTCACCGGTATCATCGGACTTTTCATCAACGGTGTCAAATTGGACATCACCTTCAGCGGCGGTGCCAAAATTACATACAGCTACACCGGCGAAGAGATCGATGCCGCCGAAGTGGAAGCCATTGTCAAAAAGACACTCAACCGCGAGGCATCGGTTCAAAACTCGATCGGCTACCAAAACGACGATACAGCGCTGATCATCAGCTTAGCCGGCACTGAGAGCTTGGAAACCGAAGAACAAGATAAACTCTTTGACGCATTAAACAAGGCATATGCAGACCATAACCTTGAGCAAGGGTCTACAACGAACGTTGAGCCTGCCATCGGCCATCGTTTCTTTGTTCGCGGATTGATTGCGATCGGTCTGGCTGCGATCTTTATTATATTCTATGTGTCGCTGCGTTTTTCCATTGTGTCCGGTTTTAATGCGGCGCTCACTGCGCTGGTCGCACTAATTCACGACATTGCCTTGATTTTCTTTGTTTATGTTCTTTTCGGCCTTCCAATTAACGACGGATTTATTGCCGTTGTTCTTACTATCTTGGGATATTCCGTCAACGATACCTTGGTCCTCTTCGACCGTATCCGTGAGAACAAAAAACTCCACGGCAATAAGCTTACCGTCCCTGCTCTTGTAAATAAGAGCATTAGCCAATCTTTGACCAGAACGATCAATACCAGCCTGATGTCTTTGGCCGCGATTGCTCTTGTGCTCATCTTTGGTATTATCAATGATTTGACATCCATTGTAAACTTTGCGTTACCGATGATGGTTGGTATTATTTCCGGCTGTTATTCCTCCTCTTTCCTGGCACCTTGCCTCTGGGGAATGATCAAAAACAAGCAAAAATAAAAAGTAAAAAACGAAAGCGACGATCAAACGATCGTCGCTTTCATTTTATTGATTTAATTATTCTTCGGAAATTTGAACGTTCACAACATTGACATTGACCGCGTCAACCTGCTGATTGGTCATATCTTGAATCGCATTCAAGATTGCATCCTGCACCTTGACCGCAACCTCCTGAACATTGCATCTAAACTTCACAACAATATTGGCGGTAACAATCAACCCTGCCTCAGAAGTCTCGATAGAAATACCCTTGCCGGCATATTTCTTTTTCAAAAGATCTTTGATATTTTCACCCAAAGAAGCAGCAAGTCCCGCAACGCCCTCTACCTCACCGGCAGCAACGCTTGCAATCGTCGAAAGCACTTCCTCAGAAATTTCAACAGTGCCTAATTCATTAACTAAATCCATGATTATCTCTCCTTTGAAATAATTCTATGATGTTATTATAACACAAAGGACAGTATAATTGCAAGTTATTTCTGTTTGCCTATTTCGTCTTTATTTCAACAATTTTAACCGAGGAGGCTCCGCGCCCCGATTCGGAGATGACAATTTCATTGATCTGAGCCGCCTGTTCTTCTGTTAGACCCTCTGTAGCTACCACTACATTTACACTCTCTTCGCTGATATAAACCATGCATTTTTCAAAGCCCTTTGCCTTGATTAAGCTTTCAATCGTACCTTCGATGTCCGTTGCTTTAGCCAAATTGATCATATCGTTATTTGCTTTTTCTTTTACTTCGGCCGCGCTCTCTTCGCTTTCAGCTACTGTTTTCAGAAGTTGCAGAGCCTCATCTCTATTTTGTTGTTTTTCCAATTTACACTCTGCAAAATATGTTTCAACATCCTTGGCGACTGTTTCCACCAACTCGGCCTGCCCCAATTTTTTTCCGCCATCATCCTCTTTGGATGCGGAATCACCATCCACAGCGATCAAATCCCCCTGCCCCAAGTCAATATGGTCGAGGTATCTCCAATTCAAATAAACAGCAATACAAACCACTAAAGCCAAGGACAAAAATACAATTTGTTTTTTATTGATTTTCATAATAATACTTACCCTCCGTTCAAAAAAACAACGCAAATTTTATTTGTACCGACACCCAATACCGTTCCCACGGAATCAATAATATTGTTTTTTATATTTATATTCATCCTGTTTGAACTTATAACTGTTACCCCTGCTATTTCAGGGGCATTTTCTTTAGAAATGACTGCCGACTGATTCCCGTCCTTATCTGTGATCACAAGAACCCGCCCCTCTTCGCGCACGTATTCTTTCTTTCCGCCGGACGCCAATGTAATGGTAACCTCGCATTCACCGGCACCATCGATTCCCTTAAGCATTTCTTCCAATCTGGCTTCGGTTTCATATACATAGTTTTGATCCGTTATCCCTGTCGTGGCAGTTTCAACCGTTTGGGTTTGATCCGAGCGAATCAACATCAATACAACGCCTACGATCACCAAGGCAGGAGCATACCAATATTTTTTATACTTCAACAAAAATTCTCTTACTTTTTCATTCATTTTTCACCTCAATGTCTTCTTTATTTATTTGATATCGACCGGCTATCATATTTTTTGCCATTTGGGAATCATTTCCTTTCAAACCAATGTGTGAAATTTTAAAATTTTCATTTATCATTTCCACCTCAATTGTTAAAACTTCTGCGGAAACAGCTTGATTTTTAAGAAAATTATTCATTTCATCAACCAGACCGCTTTCCATTATATCTATGGTCTCATTCCAAGAATTATCATTATAACTCTCTTCATAAGTCCATCGGATTTTAGAAAAATCGAAGTTACGCACTCCTTCGATCATTGATAGCAAAATAAAGATCGCAAGGATCATTTTCATCAGCCCGTTCACTTTACCGTCCGGTATCATTTGCTTTATATAAGCCATCAAGACCATCAACAAACTGATAATAAGTCCTAAACTTTTAATCGCATCCATTTAACTTACCTGTGTCATTATTCCAAAAAATGAAAAGAGCCCCATCAGTGTTACGGCCCCGCCTAAAGCAAGCATCAAATAAAATCCATTGGCAAGCACCGATGAAATACGCTCCACCGTACTTTCGTTCATAAATCCCGAAATCCACTTGCATATGCTCCAAGAAAATCCAAATACACCAATGTTAATTAAAGAGGGCAGCATAATGGAAAGGACGATTAAAACTCCAGCGATCGAAAAGGTCGTTTTAACACCGGTCGCAATTGCAAATAAACCATCAACCCCTTGCGAAAGGGTGTTACCAACCATCGGGATCATCCCCCCCACTGCCGCTCTTATGTACTTTTTCATAATCGCATCTCCGGCAGAAGAGGTGGATGTCTGAAGACGCATTATCATACGAAGCACTAAGAGAACGATCCCTATAAACCAAATGATAAATTTCTTAAGCTGATTGGCCAACGAAGAAAAATTATATTCATCGCTGACCGCGGAGCATATACCGATAGAAAGATACACATCCATCAATGGCAACAACAAGCTTTTTGAAATCAAAGTGCCCGCCTCGCCCAAAAAGACCAGAGCTCCGGAAAACACAGCGGCGGTCCCTCCTTCTCCGGCTGCAATCATAACAACGGAAAACGACGGAATACAAGCCGCGGTGAAAACGCCCATATTTTGAATTGCCTCTTGCAACAACGACGCACAACGATTGAGATTCACCTCGATCATCAGCACCATCGCCATCGATACCACTAAACCAAAGATTTTTTTGATATTTTGGTTGCTCAGATTTTCACAACTGCGGTTTATAAGTACCGATAAAAATATCAGTGATATTCCAAGCATTAGCCCATGCGACGCCTCGCGGAACGATTCGCAGAATTGATCCCATATAAATCTAAAAAAATGTTCAAAAGATAAATCGTTTTTTATTGATTCCGGATCGTTTAGATCGGTATTTTCAGAAAGCAGCGACTTCTCCAACGGAACGGAATTACGAAAATCATCGTCATACGGTTCCGCAAAGCAGTTTATCGGCCATAAGAATACCAATAGAAAAATCAAAACGATAAATAGTTTCTTTTTCATTCCAGCAATCTTAACACTATACTCAAAAAATCCTCAAATAAAGGGATCGCCAACACCAGCAATGCACAGCGACACGCCATTTCAAGCTTATCCGCCCATCCGCCTTGCCCGCAATCCTTGCAAAACCCAACCGCGAATTCGGATATATAGCAAATACTCAGCCCTTTTAATACAACTTTAAAGTATTTACTTTCCACCCCGATACGTTCACTCAGTTCGTTTGCGAAAGTGAATACAGAAGACAATTTGGAACATACAAAAAACAAGACCATCAATGTTCCGCCAATGGTAACAAACACCGCAAAACGTTCATTAAATGAACGTACAATCAGGTAGAGCAACAAATACACCATCATCGCTGTTAACAAACTAAATATCGTCATTGCAATTCAAACACTGTTTTTATCGTCACAAACAAATTACTCAGTTCGCTCAATAAAACCAAGATCGACACAATGATACCCGCAAGGGTTGTCAAAGTGACATATTCATCTCGGCCCAATTTAGCCAAAATCAAGTTTACGACAGCGACAGTGATGCCGATTGTCGCAATTTTAAAAATCAAAGCCACATCCATATCAGAACAATAATACCGCCAAAAGTAACCCAAGCGCGCCTGTTACCAATGGCCGAGCCCTTCCATTCTTATCTTCTGCCTTTTTTAAATCATCGATCATACCGGATAATTGCTCGATCACCGAACTGCATCGGATCAATGCATCGTTGTATGAGTCCGATTTAATTTTCTCCATCGTAGCAATAATAAGTTCCCGTTCCTCTTTTGATAACCATTTATTCACATCATCTTCCAATAAATTATGGTTTTCAGAAAAATATGTTTCAATGGAGCGTCGCTGATGCTTCAGTTCTGTATGAAACGAAGCAAAACAGTCTCGAATATAGATCAGCCGTTCCAATCTCTTTCTTTGACCGTTCGACGGTATCCAACCCATCATCGCACTTCCGCTAACAATCAAGACAACACCAAAAATCTTTATCATCAAATTCATTTACAGTAATAACCTTCCGAATCTTCCCCGGACTTTTCGCGCCTTTCAAGAAAACCACCTTTGATATCGCGCCCGCTTCTTTTAACCGTTTAAACTGCGGTCGATGAAACAGTTCTTCTTCATCTCTTGCATGTGCTGTTGCCAAGAAGGGCACACCGGCATTCATTGCTTCGAGCATTCGTTCCACTTCCTCATCTGTTCCGATCTCATCGCAAACCAAAACCTGAGGTGCCAAAGTGCGTAACGCGATCATCATCCCATATGGTTTTGGATAACCATCAAGTACATCACATAAACTGCCAATATCTTTTTGCGGAACACCGCGGAAACTCGCCGCAATTTCGCCGCGTTCATCGATTACCGCACACCGATGACCCTTTTCGGAAAGTATACGGACAAGATCGGTTAATAAGGTCGTTTTTCCTCCGCAAGGTTCCGAAACGATTAAGGTGGAGCAAAACTTATCGTCGCAAAGTAATTTCGGCAGAAGTTTTTCTCCGCCGCTTTTGATCTCACGACATATTCTCAAGTTAATTGAAGATATGTAATTGATACGAACACGTCCCGCTTCATTCAGCATATAACTTCCGCAAATTCCCGCACGATGACCGTGGGGCAAAGGAATATATCCTTGCTCCATCTGTGTCTCGAATTGATATGCAGCCCCTTGGCAAATCTGTTGCATTATCGATTCCATATCGGACGAATCCACATCAATACCATTGATATAATAGTTTTTTTCGCCGCAACTAATTGTGCATCCGCGCCCATTTCTAAAGCGCAATTCGGTTGCGGTTTTCAGCAACTCTTTAGGTTGTTCAAGAATAATGGGACACCACTTTTGAGGGATATAATCCAATAATTCTTCCATTTTATTCTTATTCTTTTTTATTGTTTTCACCATAAATAGTTGTCCCCTTTCGCTTTAAGTTTATGGAGATATGAATTCAAATAGAACAAACATTTAATATTCCCCTCCCTTTTTGTCATACTAAAGAAAAAGGAGGCAAACCAATGAAGAACCATACAATTAAAGAAATCTATGCACGGCAAATTTTAGACTCCAGAGGAAATCCAACCATTGAAGCTCAAATATTGCTCAACAGCGGAATCACCGCATCGGCGGCTGTACCCAGCGGAGCATCTACCGGTCAATATGAAGCGATCGAACTGCGCGACGAAGCCGACATATACTGCGGAAAGAGTGTATTTAAAGCAATCGCAAACATTAAAGAGATCATCAATGAGGAGCTAAAGGATTACGATATTTTCAATCAATCATCCATCGATCACAAGTTGATCGATCTGGATGGCACAGAAAACAAGTCCAATCTCGGCGCAAATGCTACGCTAGCCGTTTCTCTTGCCGCGGCCCGAACCGCCGCGGTGGCGGCGAAAATGCCCCTTTATCGCTATTTGGGCGGTGCTGCCGCAATGACAATGCCGGTACCCATGCTCAATGTATTAAACGGTGGCGCTCACGCAAACAACAATGTTGAAATCCAAGAGTTTATGATCGTGCCCATCGGCGCCCCATCCTTCACCAAGGCCATGGAGATGAGCATGACTGTTTACCACGCGCTCGGGCATATCCTGAAAGAAAGTGGCTTGGGAACAACGGTCGGCGATGAGGGCGGTTTTGCCCCGAACCTCGAAAACGACGAACAAGCATTAAGATTATTAGTTCGAGCCATCGAGCGTGCAGGTTTGGTTCCGGGCAAAGACATTGCGATAGCATTAGATGCTGCCGCCAGCGAATGGAAAGCCACAGAAAATTATCAACAGCCGAAGTCCAAAAAGGTATTCACTACCGAAGAATTGATCTGCTATTATAGTGACCTGATCAATAAGTATCCCATCGTTTCGTTGGAGGATCCCTTGAGTGATGATGATTTTGATGGATTTACTCAAATTAAAAAAGAAACCAATATTCAAATCGTCGGAGATGACCTGTTTGTAACAAACAGTGAACGATTGAAAAAAGGAATTGCAAACAAAAGCGGTAATGCGATATTGATTAAACCCAATCAAATCGGTACACTCAGCGAAACATTAGAAACTATTCGAATAGCCAAAAACCACGGATACAAGACCATTATCTCCCATCGAAGCGGAGAAACCGCCGACCCATTTATTGCCGATCTCGCGGTCGCGGTGAATGCCGGTCAGATCAAAACCGGCGCTCCTGCACGAAGCGAACGGGTTTGCAAATATAATCGCTTGATGGGAATTGAAGAAGTATTGGGGATTCATAGTTATTATCCCGGTTCTGCAGTTTTTCTATAATATAAAAATAAGAGCTTGGAATCATCCAAGCTCTTATTTTTTAACTATTCAATACCGCCATTGCTTGTTGCAACTGGGTATCTTCATCATAGGTCAATTCATAAAAACGATCTTCTTGTTCCGCGGTTAATTTTGCCTCAATGTGCGGTGCCACGCCTTCACCGTCATAATTCTTTCCGCTCGGCGGATAATAGAGATTGGTGGATAGGTATATTGCACTTTCATCTCCCAACGGGATAATTTCTTGCGCCATTCCCTTACCATAGGTCAGCGTTCCAACCAAGGTGCCATACTCAAAGTCCCGTATCGCCGCAGCAAAAAGCTCGCCGCCGCTATAGGTACCACCATTGATGAGCACCGCAATATTACCGCTCAGGCAGTTTTTATCCGAAGAATACTTTTTCTCATTATTTGCTTTGTCTGTCGTCGTGCATAAAACGCCTTCGGGCAAAACATAATCCAAAATCTCTGTTACCGAGGTCAAGGAACCTCCGGTATTATTGCGTACATCAAATATAAATTTATCGACTTTTTGCTTTTTTAGTTCTTCAACCGCTTTTTTAAAGTTCTCGGTCGTATTAACGTCAAATTCGCTGATCGAAACATACCCTGTATTATTCGTCAGTACCCGAGAAGTTACGGTATTTTCGTTATATACCTGAACTTCGACTGTCGCCTCAAATTCTTTCTCGCCGCGCAGCAGACCAAGTTTGATCTCCGTTCCGATCGCGGCCTGCAAATAAGTCGTTGCCTCGGAGTAGCTCAATGTATTCACTTCTATATCGTTGATCCGTGCAATGACATCCCCGGCCTTCAGTTCCGCCTTTTCTGCCGGAGAACCGGAACGGACACGTGTAATCTTCAATAAACCTGTAGAGGCAACATATTTTACGTTGATGCCAATGCCGGAAGATTTCCCTTCCAAGGCGTTTTTATATTCAAGGTAACTTGTTTTGTCCATATAAACGCCATAACGATCGATGCCCTCAACAAATCCGCTTAAAAGCGAATCCATCGCTTTATCTTCATCATATTCTCCGACATAGCGGTTATGAATTACTTGATATACTTGAGACAGTTTTTCAAACATCTCGCTCTTTCCTGTTGTCCGCTCCACCATATGCGCCATATACATATAGGTAGCAATACACGCCACAAGAACCGCAGCAATAATAAAGAACAACATTGTTCCGAGTTCTATTTTTTTCCTCATAAATACACCGCCTTATCATGCAAATCTGAAGTTGATATTAAAATACGATAACGGATTGGTATATTCCCCATTCTTTATAACTTCAAAATGAAGATGCGGACCGGTTGAATATCCTGTGGACCCGACATACATAATTACATCGCCTCTGGAAACCTGCTGACCTACACTTACATTCAGGCGACTTGCATGGCCATATAATGTACTGCAGCCACCACCGTGATCAATAACCACATAGTTTCCATATCCGCCATTATAACCGGCTTTCAATACCTTACCACTATTGGCTGCCAGAACCGGCTTCCCATTGATGCCGCTTCCCGAAATATCAACACCTGTATGCAGTTTATAAACGCCGGTCACAGGGTGTGTACGCATTCCGAATTTGCTGGTAATCATATGGTAACCGCTGACCGGCCATAAAAATTCACCGCCCACAAATTCTGCATCGCCATTTTCAGAAAGTTCCTTGCGGATTTCTGCTTGCAACTGCTCTTCCGCTCGTTCGGCCGCCTGAATTGCTTTGATGTTTTCTTGCGATTGTTGGTTGAATTTTTCAATTAAAGAATTGCTTTGAGATTGCTTATCCTCAAGAGTTGCAACATTCTTTTCCAAAGCATTCAGCGCTTGCTCTTGTTTTTCTTTCTTTTCTTCAATCGCTTTTGTTTCACGATCAATCGTCTCACGCGTTTCTTTCAATGTGTCGATTGCTTTTTTATCATACTCCGCCATTTGCCTTGCAAGCTCGACGCGAGCAACAAATTCATGAATCGAAGCAGATTTCAGGATAATATTTAAATATGACGAATCACCCAATTCATACATTGCTCGGATTCGGTCTTTTGCCACCTTGGTGTTTTTGTCCAGGTTTTCTTCCGCTGCAGATAATTTCTCCTTTGATTGATCCAATTCCGAATTCAGATCATCAACAACATTGCTGAGAATACCCGCCTCTTTATTCAAATCATTAATTTGTTCATCAATGATTTCTTTTTCTTCCAAAGCGACATTCTTTTTATTCTTAATTGCCTGAAGCTCTTTTTCCAGACGCTCACGCTTAGCGATAATATCATCCAGTTCTTCCTGCATCTCGGAAACAGATGCAGCATATGCCGTAAACGACGTTACGATCGTTGCAACCATACCTATAACCAACAATATTACCATTATAAGTGCAATGATGGAACTCCATCGTTTCATAGAATCACCTTAAACCTTTAAATACTTATTGATGGAAAACGCGCTGGCAACAAAGCCAACAAATAAACCAATTCCACAAAAGATAATAGCGATCATAACAGCCATCGAACTAAATGGAACGGTGGTAATAAAGCTCAATCCGCTCACCAACGGTTGGAGTAAATATACATATACTATCCACTGCATTACAAAGGATACTCCTGCCGCCAAAATGCCGATAATGACCCCTTCGAGAATGAACGGTGTCCGAATAAAGGCATTGGTCGCGCCTACATATTTCATAATATTAATTTCGTGTCTGCGGCTGTACATTGCTAACTTAATGGTATTCGAAACAATGAACCAAGACACAATCGCCAAAATCAGCATAATCCAAAAGCTGAGTATATCCAACACTTTCTTCAAAGAGAGCAACATATCCACCACATCCTGAGAATCAGATATGTTTGCAATTCCTTCGATCGCATAAATCTTCGCAGAGATTGCGCCGAATTCATCCAGATGGTTCTTGTCTACACGAATTCTAAATTCATCTCTAAGCGGATTTTCATCCCCATAAAACCAGGAAAGATATGCGCCTTCCTCTCCAAATTGGTTTCTATACTCCTCCAATGCCTCATCGTTTGTGACAAAACGAACATCGGTAATGTATTCACTCACCGACTCCACTTCCTCTTGCAGGTTTGCAAGATCCTCCTCGTCGGTTTCTTCGTCTATATAAGCGACAATTTCATTCTCATCGCCAAGTTTTTCAACAAAAGCGGTAATGTTTGCCGAGCAAAGATAAGCCGAGCCGATAATGAGCATACACGCGATCAAAACAAAAACAGAGGCAAAGGTCATTAAATAATTCTTTTTAATGCTATTAAATGCAGATTGCAAAAAATACATATTTCACCTCTTAGTTCTGATCGGCATAATAACCGCCGATCTGATCGCTCGTAACTCTTCCTTTTTCTATATGGATAACACGTTTATTAAATTCATTAACCAATGTATTATCGTGAGTTACAACAATGACCGTTGTTCCATTTTGGTTAATTTGATTTAACAATTCCATAATCTCACGAGCCATTTCAGGATCGACATTTCCTGTGGGCTCATCGGCTATTATCAGCCGGGGATTATTCACCAATGCACGTGCCAAGGCAACTCTTTGTTGCTCGCCGCCGGAAAGTTCGGGCGGATAATTTTTCGCCTTATGCCCCAGACCAACGATTCCTAAAACATAAGGAACTCTGCGACGAATAGTCCTTGGCGAACAACCGACAGCACGCATGGCAAAAGCCACATTTTCAAATACGGTCATCGTGTCGATCAGTCTAAAATCCTGAAACACAACGCCCATACTTCTACGCAGCATCGGCACTTTGGAATTTCTCATTTTCTTAATATCGAAATCCCCGACAACGACTTTGCCGCCGGTAGGAACCACCTCGTGCATCAACAACTTGATAACCGTACTTTTACCCGCTCCGCTGGCACCGATGATAAAAACAAATTCACCATCACCAATTTCGAAAGATACGCCATTTAATGCATTGGTACCGTTGGGATAACTTTTATATACATCATCAAATAAAATCATGTGAACTCCTAATTAAAACTTAGTAGGATTCGCGGTAAGATATTTCTTAACCATCAAAGCAACCTTAAACACAATCGCATGATCAAATCTTCTCAGATCCAAGCCGGTAAGTTTACGGATCTTTTCCAATCGATACACCAATGTGTTACGATGAACAAAGAGTTTTCTCGAAGTTTCAGAAACATTAAGATTATTTTCGAAGAACTTTTGAATCGTAAATAAGGTCTCATAATCCAACGATTCAATCGAGCCCTTCTTAAAGACTTCGGATAAGAACATTTCACACAATGTTGTGGGTAATTGATAGATCAATCTTCCGATACCAAGATTATCATAGGTCATAATAAATTTCTCGGTATCAAAGACTTTGCCAACCTCCAAAGCAATCTGGGCTTCATTAAAGGATCTGGGCAAATCTTTAATATTATCAACGATGGTTCCTATGCCGACATAAGATTTGATGTAAAGTTCGCTGCTGATAATATCAATGATACTCTTGGCAAGCTTTTCAAGATCTTTGTTATCGTTAAAGTTTTTAACTTCTTTGACCAGCACCAAGTCGGTTTCATTGACATTGATAATGAAGTCTTTTTGACGATCCGGGAAAAGACCGTGCAAAATATCATACGCAGAGACATCACTTTTATCCGACAAGCGAAGCAAAATGACCACACGGTAGGCTTCCACCTCAAAACGCAGTTCTTTTGCTTTAATATAAATATCACCGGGTAAAATATTATCCAAGATTACATTTTTTACAAAGTTATTCTTATCAAACTTCTCATCATAATATTGTTTGATGTTTGCAAGCGTAATCGTAATCAAATTGATGTATTTTTCCGCCTGCTCATCGGTCCCTTCGACAAAAGCAACATACTCCAAACCGGAGCGGGAATTCAGCGGTTTATAGGTATAGCCGTCTTCAACAATGCTTTCCATAGTCGCAGAAATTGAGGAAATCACATTTTCATGGACCTCACCGATCTTAATCAAATCGCTGCAAGAAATAACCGTTCCGTTTTCATCAATAACACCAACGGTTCGATCAATACTATCCTTTAATTGATAAACCACACTTTGAAAAAAACGATTAGACATTTATTATAATCCTCCTATACATTTTGACTATAATGTTATCTATTATTTTACACCATAAGAGTATCTTTTTCAACAGTTTTTTGTAATTTACTTTGTTAATTTTGCACAACGATGTTAATAAATCGGTAAATTATCGGTGGTTTAATGGTAAAAGAACCCATTTAATTCATATAATCAATTAAAAATTATTCGTCATATTTCATAAAACAAAAACACCCTTTGCAAAAAGCAAAGGGTGTTTAGTATTAAAATTAGTTAACCAAAGTACGCTCGGTCTCAGCGTCAAAGAGATGGCAATAAGAGAGATACAAAACAGCTTCGATAACATCGTCTGCCTTAGCAGTGGATTTGGGAGATACACGAGCAGTGAATCTATTACCCTCAATTTCCAGATACAAGTAAGTCTCGGAACCCATCAGCTCAGCAA
>JAZSBU010000007.1:0-8942 GCA_045602565.1 Eubacteriales bacterium
CCTTGCCCTGCAGATCTTTGCCTGCTTCCACATAGGCGCGGGTAGCTGCGGCAAAGGAGAGCTGACATTCGGTGTTGACATTGACCTTGGCAACGCCGAGAGAAATGGCTTGCTTTACCATCTCGGCAGGGATACCGGTACCGCCATGGAGAACCAAAGGCATTCCTTCGGTAGCCGCCTGAATCTTAGCCAGAGCGTCGAAATCAAGACCTGCCCAATTGGCAGGATATTTGCCGTGGATATTGCCGATACCTGCAGCGAGGAAATCCACACCCAGATCAGCAATCTTTTTACATTCTTCGGGGTCAGCGACTTCGCCGCGGCCGACAACGCCGTCTTCTTCGCCGCCGATGGAGCCGACTTCGGCTTCAACCGACATCCCCTTTGCATTGGCAAGAGCGATAATTTCTTTGGTCTTTTCGATGTTTTCATCGATATCATAATGGGAGCCATCAAACATAACGGAAGAAAAACCGTCGGCAATAACCTTCTTGGCACCTTCATAAGAACCATGGTCCAGATGAACGGCAACAGGAACGGTGATGTTCAACTCTTCGATCATACCCTTGACCATACCCATAACGGTTTTGTAGCCGCACATATACTTACCGGCACCTTCGGAAACACCGAGGATGACAGGGGAACGGTTTTCTTCAGCAGTAAGAAGAATTGCTTTGGTCCACTCCAAGTTATTGATGTTGAACTGGCCCACAGCGTAATGGCCTTCGTACGCCTTGCGAACCATCTCTTTTGCAGAAACGAGCATATTTTCATAGCCTCCTAAAATTTTTTCATCAACGTTATTATAATGCAATGAAAAGAAAAAATCAATATTTTCTTTGACTTTTTACGTAATATGCGGTATATTAATACTGTATAATATTAAAAACACGAAAGGGAATTTATAATGAATAAAGTGATCATTTCTGCAGACAGCACTTGTGATCTGCCTGCCGAGCTGAAGGAACGTTACGGAGTCCAAATTCTTCCTTTGTATGTCAATTTGGGAGATGATTCTTTGAAGGACGGGGAAGAGATCAACCCGGATATGATCTATGCTTTTGTGGCGGAAAAGAATCAGCTGCCCAAGACCTCTGCTGCTACCATTCCCGATTATCAGGAGAGGTTTGAAGGCTTTGTCAAGGAAGGTTATGATGTTTTGCATTTCAATATTTCGTCCACCATGTCGGTGACCCATCAGAATGCCAAAATGGCGGCCGAAGAGGTGGAGGGAAACGTCTATGTTATCGATAGCGGAAACCTTTCCACAGGAATGTCTTTGCTGATTGCGGATGCCGCTGATATGATTGCAGAAGGGAAATCCGCCGAAGAGATCTATCAGGAAATTCTGCGCCGGATTCCTTTGGTACGCGCCAGCTTTGTTGTGGATACTTTGGATTATCTCAAGATGGGCGGCCGCTGCTCTTCGGTGGCAGCATTGGGTGCCAATCTGCTTAAGCTTCATCCCCGCATCGCCGTTGTCGATGGTAAGATGGGGGTTGCGGAAAAATACCGTGGTGCCATTGACGGTGTTATTATCAAATATGCGCAGCAGATGCTAGAGCAAAATAAGGATAAGATCGTCGGCAAACGCTGTTTTGTTACTCATACGAAATATAATCCCGAAACCGTTCAAAAGGTCTATGATCTGGTGAAAGAATCGGGCTTGTTTGAAGAAGTGATTGAAAATACCGCAGGCTGTGTGATCACCAGTCATTGCGGCCCCGGCACCTTGGGTGTCTTATTTGAGGTAACCGAATGATCAAAGTTGCCGTCGGATTAAGCGGCGGTGTCGATAGCGCGGTCAGTGTGTTGCTCTTGCAGCAGGCCGGATACGAGCCGGTCGGTGTCTTTTTAAGGATGCATCAGGCAGAGGAAGAGGCCAAAGCTGCGCGTAAAGCGGCGGAGGAATTGGGCATCGAATTTTATGAGCGGGATATGCGGGCGCAGTTTGAGCAATCTGTTCTGCGCCCTTTTGCCGAGCTTTATAAGAGGGGAGAAACTCCCAATCCTTGCTTATTATGTAACCCATCGGTCAAGTTCCGCGGTCTTTTGGAGGCGGCGGATGCATTGGGCTGCGAAAAAATCGCCACCGGGCATTATGCCGCGGTGGGGGAATTGGAAGGAAAGCATCTGATCCGCAGATTGCCCGATTCTGCCAAGGATCAAAGCTATATGCTTTATGGTTTGGGAGAAGCGGTGCTTTCTCGCTTGATTTTGCCGTTGGGTGCGTGGGGCGATAAGGCACAAATCCGCGCCATGGCGAAAGAAAAAGGCTTATCCAACGCGCAGAAGAAGGATTCTCTGGACCTTTGCTTTTTGCAACCGGAGGATTCCCATGCCGCATTCATCGAGACCTATACCGGTTCGGCACCTAAAGCGGGCAAGATCAAAGATCTTGAGGGCAATGTCCTTGGTATGCATGCGGGAATTTGTCATTATACCGTCGGGCAGCGCCGCGGCTTAGGCGTGGCATCGGACCGGCGCCTTTATGTCTGCGCCTTGGATCCGCTGGAAAATACAGTGACTCTCGGGCCGAAATCTTCAGTGGAAACCCAAGAGGTTTATATCAAGGATCTGATTTTGCATCTGCCGCTGCGGCAGGGGACGACGGCAAAGATCCGCTATCGTGATAGAGATACCGCGGTCTGCGTTGAGCATTTGGAAAAGGATCGGGCCGTTTTGCATTTTGAATCGCCCAAATCTGCGGCTGCGCCGGGGCAAAGTGCTGTCATCTATTGGCAAGATTGGGTGCTGGGCGGCGGAATCATCGAAAAGTTTGATAAAAAAGATAAAAATATATAAAATGGTACTTGAAATTTTATATATTTTATAGTACTATTATTATATGTATATACCCTTTATTGGACGAGGAGGTCGCATATGTCTGAGTTTGAAAAGTTGGAAGGCTTGCAAGAGGCCGTCGAACTGGATGAATTAGAAGCTTTAGTCGGCGAATTCACCCTGAGCGATTTGGCAGAATTCGATGAAGAATTGGAATTCGAAGCAGCTGACCTTGATTTAATTAAACCGTCCTATACAATCAAAGAAAAGATGAAACTCCTGCTGATGAACAATACCGTGTTCTCCATTATTAAATGGTGCTTTGCGGGACTGGGTCTTATCGGATTGATTTTATATATTTTGGCGATGGTGGATACAGGGATCAGCGAAGCCCTTTCCCAGACCCTTGCGGCCGGAGTCAGCAATGCGTTCGCCGCTGTATCCAACCTGTTGAGCGTTTCGCTGCTGGAGATCTTGGCGGCGGTTGTTATCGTGGGCCTTTTGGGTTATGCCGGCTTTTTGGTTTTTAAAACCATCAAAGAAAAAGAAGGTATTAAGATCGCCGGTTTTTGGGTGCAGTTCGTTTATGTCCTGCTCGCCATTTTCGGTACAGGGTTCTTGATCTATACCATGGCATACGGTGTCACCACCAATCGTGTTCGTGTATACAACAATGAGGGATTTGAATATAAGCCGAACTTCTTCTATGAGCAGTCTTTGCACAGCGGCACCATCTACTATGTAGATCAAGTCAACGATGCTGCGGTAGACGGTATTAAGAACGAGTCCATTTTCTATACCGCACCCGGTCATTCCCGCTATGCTTCCACCGGTTCGTCTCTGGCAGCCATCAGCAAGGCGGTCAATGCATGCTATATGCTGGCTGCGGAGGACTACCCGTTCTTGAAAGGTGAGGTTGTGGATGCAAAGCCCTTGCTGCTTTCTCCGATGTATACCGCCATGGGTATCGGCAGTATGTATAGCCCCCTGACCGGCGAAGTCCTTGTCAACACCGATTATCCCGAATTAGCCATCCCCATGCAGGTTGCCCGCGCGATTGCAAAGCAACGCGGCATTACCAACGATGGCGATGCAAAGTTTATCGCATTCTTGGTTTGCTCCAAGTATGCCGACCAGCTTTCTCAGATGAATACGCCGTATAACTTCGACTATATTAAGTACTCCGCATATATGGATGCTTATATGGAAGTGGGTTCGGTTTCTTATGAAGTAAATAAGAACATTCACCTGTATTGTGCTGCAGCATTGAAAGAAACGGCGAAGAAAGATTTCATTGCTTATGTGGATCAAATCGATGCGCTGTATGGCAATATTAATACTTTGGAATTCATCGCAGCCGGTTCCAAGACCAGCACTGCAGATTATCAGGATCTTCCCGAACTCCTGTATGTCGATCTCAATACCCGTATCAACAACAATAAGATCAAACTGACGTTTGTAGAGGATCCCAAGACAGAGCAGGCAGACGTGGTTCCTTTATATTCTTCCAAGTATCAGTATGCAAGATACCTGCTTTCCTATTTCCATAACGCAGAAGAAGAATTTGCCGGCGAGGCAAACGATCTTTATGAGCACTATAATCCCGAACCCGAAGTGAATGACGGCTCCAGAGATTCCTTAGTATAAGAAAGTATAAGAAAATGAAAGCGCCCTTCCATTGCGAAGGGCGCTTTTTGATTCCATATATAAATAAAGAAGAAAAAAGCGATCCTCGATGAAGGATCGCTTTTAGCTTTGAGTGATAGGGATTAGTCTAAATTCATAGAATTCAGAAGATCGCGCAGGGCTTTGAGTTCTTCGTCGGTAAAGGAAACACCTTTGTTCATCTTGGTGCCGTCCGGAGACCATTCGCGCAGATCATACTTGGGTGCACGCTCCATCCAGCTGATTTTATTGAGCTGCTTTGCCCAACCGCTGGCGTTTTCGGGAAGATCGCCGAAGTGCTCGGTAATTTCATATTTGAATTCTGCCACGTTAAACCACTCCTTCCTTTAATTGATAGTATTTATATACTATTAATAATATTATATAGGGTAGGAATATGAAATGTCAAGAATTATTCATATTATATTTACAAAAAAATGTATTTTAGGTGTTGACAATGGGTATAAAAAGTGTTAAAGTATGGTTGTTAGCACTCGCAAGTTGAGAGTGCTAAAAAATAAAAGGGCAGGTGAGAGGATGAAGGATCGGCTGAATATTATCTTAAAAGCAGCGGTTGAAGCGTATGTGGATACAGGCGAACCGGTCTCCTCCAAATTAATATTGGCGCGGGAAGGCTTGAATGTTTCCTCGGCTACCGTTCGCAATGACCTTGCGGAATTGGAGCGGGAAGGCTATCTGGAGCAACCTCATACCAGCGCAGGCAGAATCCCCACCGAGAAAGGCTATCGGTATTATGTGGACCATCTGCTGCAATCCACCGGTCTTTCGGTGGAGCGGGCGGCCATCCTGGATGAAGCGGTGGGAGATCCTACCGGCAATGTGGATGAATTTTTAAAACACGCTTTATCTCGCTTTTCGGAGATCACAGGCTATACCGCCGCCGCGGTGATCAGCCATTCCGATGAAGACCGCATCATTAAGGTGGAGTTGGTCAAGACCGCCGATAACTGCTTAAATCTTGTCGCCATCACCCGCAGCGGAACGGTGAAGAATAGTTTCTGCCGCTTTTATTTCTTGGCAGATGACGATGAAATAGAGGCCCTTTCGGAAATGCTCAATTCCTTTTTGGGCGATGTCAGCTTCACGCGGTTGACCGATGAGGATTTTGAAGAGCTGGAAACCAAGCTCACCGCCCTCCATTCCAATTGGAATTTTTTGGCGGGTGTGGTCAAGAATATGGTCAATTCCATCCGCAATCCGAAGGTATTTGTTTCGGGGCAGAGCAACCTGCTTTCTCATCCCGAATTTTATGAAGTGCATAAGGTGCAGAATGTGATGCGCTTTTTGAGCCACGAAGAAGAGATCCGCAATCTTCTGAGTACGCAGGGCGGGGAAGAGCTTTCCATCGCTATCGGAAGCGAAATCGCAGGAATGGACTTTGGCGATATGGGGTTGATCGTCCGTAAGTACGGAAGCCGTTCGGGCTTCGGCGCGATCAGCCTGCTGGGCCCCAAGCGGATGGACTATGGTGCCAACGCTTCCCAGGTGGAATATTTCGCCAAATGCATTGAGCAATATTTGAAAGACAGAGAGGGATCCTGATGGAAGAAAATCAAAAAGCGGCGGCTGCCGAGCAGGCAACCGAAGCGAAAGTAGAAGAAAAAGCTAAAACTCCCAAAAAGAAGAAAAAGAACGAATGGGAAGAAAAATATAATGCGGAGCACGATCAATATCTGCGTTTATATGCAGAGTATGATAACTTCCGCAAGCGTACCGCGCGGGAGCGGGATCGATTGGTCGGCGATGGTGTCGCCAAGGCGATCGAAGCCATCCTGCCCGCCATTGATAATCTGGAGCGTGCCATTGCGGTAGCGCCCGATGGGGAAGAAGGAATGAAGAGCGGTGTGGAGATGGTTCTGCGCCAACTGCTGGACTCCCTGAAAAATATCGGGGTGACCCCCATCGGTGAGAAGGGCGAAAAATTCGATCCCAACCGCCATGAAGCCATTATGCACATAGAAGATCCCGAGTTGGGCGAAGACGAGATCGTCGAAGTCTTTCAGCGGGGCTATGTATATAAAGAAGAAACCGTGATCCGACCGGCGGTCGTGAAAACGGCAAACTAAACATTTTATTGATAAGGAGATAGAAGAACATGAGTAAGATTATCGGAATTGACTTAGGTACAACCAATAGCTGTGTCGCTGTTATGGAAGGCGGCGAGCCTACTGTTATCACCAATAGCGAAGGTGCCCGCACCACTCCGTCTGTTGTCGCATTCAGCAAGACCGGCGAGCGGATGGTCGGCCAGCCCGCAAAGCGTCAGGCCGTCACCAACCCCGATCGCACCATCGCTTCCATCAAGCGTGATATGGGCTCTGCCCGCAGAATCAATATTGACGGTAAGGATTATTCCCCCGAAGAGATCTCTGCATTTACCTTGATGAAGCTCAAGGCGGATGCCGAAGCCTTTTTGGGCGAGCCGGTGACCGAAGCGGTCATCACCGTCCCCGCTTATTTCAGCGATTCCCAGCGCCAAGCCACCAAGGATGCAGGTCGCATCGCAGGCTTGGAAGTAAAGAGAATTATCAACGAGCCCACCGCCGCCGCTTTGGCATACGGTGTGGATAAAGAAGGCGACCAGAAGATTATGGTCTACGATTTGGGCGGCGGTACCTTCGACGTTTCCATTCTGGAGATCGGCGACGGTGTCTGCGAAGTTCTGGCCACCGCGGGTAATAACCGCTTGGGCGGCGATGATTTTGACGATCGCATCATCGATTGGATGGGGGCCGACTTTAAGGCGGCCCACGGCATCGATCTGAAGGCGGATAATATGGCAAACCAACGCTTGAAGGAAGCCGCCGAAAAGGCAAAGATCGAGCTTTCCAGCGGAATGTCCACCAATATCAACCTGCCCTTCATCAGCGGCGGCCCTGCAGGCCCTCTGCATCTGGATATGACTCTGACCCGCGCCAAGTTCAACGAACTGACTGCGGATCTGGTGGAAGGCACCATGGGTCCCGTTCGTCAGGCTCTGCAGGATGCCGGCTTGGCTCCTTCCGATATTAAGAAGGTTCTGCTGGTCGGCGGTTCCACCCGTATCCCTGCCGTTGCGGAAGCCATCAGCAAGTTTATGGGCCAGGAAGCCCATAAGGGCATCAACCCCGATGAGTGTGTTGCTTGCGGTGCTGCCATCCAAGGCGGTGTTCTGGGCGGCGATGTCAAGGGCGTTGTCCTGCTGGATGTCACCCCGCTGTCCTTGGGTCTGGAGACCTTGGGCGGAGTCTTCACCAAATTGATCGAACGGAATACCACCATCCCCACCAAGAAGAGCCAGATCTTCTCCACTGCGGCAGATAATCAGCCCAGCGTTGAGATCCATGTTCTGCAGGGTGAACGCGAGATGGCGGCGGCCAATAAGACCTTGGGCAGATTCCAGCTCACCGGTATCGCTCCCGCTCCCCGCGGTGTACCCCAAATCGAAGTGACCTTCGATATCGATGCCAACGGTATCGTCAACGTATCCGCCAAGGATCTGGGCACCGGTCAGGAGCAGAAGATCACCATCACCGCTTCCACCAACCTCTCCAAAGAAGAGATCGAAAAAGCGGTCAAGGATGCCGAGGCTTGCGCAGCCGAAGATAAGAAACTCAAAGAATCTATCGAGATCCGCAATAACGCCGATCAGATGGTCTATCAGACCGAGAAATTGATGAAGGATGCCGGCGATAAGCTGGATGAATCCGATAAGACCGCGGTCAATGCCGAGCTGGATAAGGTAAAAGAAGCTTTGAAGGGTACCGATGCCGATGCCATCAAAGCAGCCACCGAAGGCTTGCAGAATAAACTGTATGAGCTTTCTTCCAAGATCTACGCTCAAAACCCCGAAGCAGCCGCTGCAGCCGGTGCTGATGCCGGTGCCGCAGGCAATGCCGAGGGTGTCTATGATGCCGATTTCAAGGATGTCGACGAGAATAAATAAGCAATCATGCATTTTCGGGCAGGATTTCCTGCCCGAAAATTGCACCTATGGAGATTAGAATGGCAGATAAAAGAGATTATTATGAGGTGCTTGGTCTATCCAAAGGCGCATCCGACGATGAGATCAAAAAATCCTTCCGCAAACTCGCCAAAAAATACCATCCCGACCTGAACCCCGGCGATACCACCGCCGAAGAAAAGTTCAAGGAAGTCAACGAAGCCTATGGCGTTCTTTCCGACCCCGAAAAGAAATCCCGCTACGATCAATTCGGTCATGCGGGGGTCGATCCCTCCTATGGCGGCGGCGCAGGCGGCTTTGGCGGAATGGGCGGAATGGGCGATTTCGGCGATGTCTTCAGTTCGTTTTTTGGCGGAATGGGCGGCTTTGGCGGTTTCGGCGGCGGTGGCCGCCGCTCCAACGCGCCCCGCAAGGGCGAGGATATCGAAACGATGGTCACCATCTCCTTTGAAGAAGCCGCCTTCGGCTGCGAAAAAGAGATCCATCTCCGCCGCCGCAAGAGCTGTAAGCATTGCAACGGCACCGGCGC
>JAZSBU010000008.1:0-1530 GCA_045602565.1 Eubacteriales bacterium
GTAAACAGCAGTTGACTCATCATGAACATACCGGTGATACGCCGTTTGTATGTTCCTTTTCGAAAGAATGCCACAGACAAAAGCTGCATACTACAGCCCAAGGTGTTGATGGTGGAGAGTATGGCGGTCAACCCATCGGAAAATCCAAGGGTGGAGGTGACTTTGGCCAGATATGACCCCGACACAAGGATCGTAATCAAGTAATTGAAGGTTTCCTCCAGTATATAACAGAGGCGATCCTTTGCGTTGTTTTTCAGATTCATAACAATGTTCCTATCGGGGTTTAGTCGTTTCACGCGCAACAATTTGAGGCTCAATGGTAATGTGGCGGACTGTTTGGCTCTCTGTAGATATTTTATCAAACAAAAGATCCACGGCGGTCTTATACTGTTCTTCCGAAAAGGTATCCACAGAGGTCAGCGGGATCTGCGCATGGGCCCCGGAGGGAATGTTGTTGATACCCATAACAGGCAGGTCCTCCGGCACCCGGATCCCATTGTGGGAGAGGGTGGATATGAGTCCAAGCGCAACCTCGTCATATGCGGCAACCACAGCGGTTGGCCTGTTTTTCTGTTTTAGAATTTCGAGGGCAGCCATATGCCCGATCTGCTCAAATCGCGCGTCGATGATATAGGTGTATTCTTTCTGATACACAAGACCGTTTTGTCTCACGGCATCTTCAAAGTACATAGCCGCGGTGGCAGTATGCGGTTCGCCGACATAACCGATTTGGGTATGTCCTAATTTTGATAAATACCCCACCGCATCACCGATCACAGCGCGGCTGTCGCAGTAGATCGTGTCGCAGCCGCAATCAACAGCGTTGCAGCAACACACAATGGGAATGTTTGGCTTGAAGGATAGTGTGGGCTTGGAAAACATGATCACACCATCGGTTCCGCCGTGCAAAATGATACTCTCCAGAAGTTCTGTGCCTTTTTGCGGGTCAAAGTCACTGATATATATAGCGATATGCCCACCCTTGCTTTCTACGTGATTTTTGATGCAGGTAACGATAGTTGCGTAATAAAAACCCATAATTTCCGGCACAATCACAGCGATCAAAAAGGAATCGTCGTTGGCATATTCCCGCTTCCGCTTACTCTTTTCCTTGAAATATCCTGCATCGATTGCAATCCGGCGAATCTTTTCCGCTGTCGCCCGGTTGACCTCGGAACTTCCGGAAAGTGCTTTGGAAACAGTGGAGGCGGATACGTTGGCAAGTTGGGCGATTTTCTTGTGGTTCATACGGATGCATTCCTCCGATCTGCGTTGCCCTTTTTAGAGGCATTATATCGCAAAATGACAGCGCGTTCAATAGGATGGACAACGAATTAAATTCGTTTTTTAATGGCGCAGATGTCTTTTGCAAGAAATAAAAAATGCCTTCTGCGAACAAACGCAGAAGACATTTTTTGTTGGGTTAGAGAATAGCCAAAATTGTTCCTTTGGAAATGATTTGGTCTGTTCTTTGATATTTGGTATTATTCCCACTCGATGAGATGTTTTTGGCTTTGTAGATATGTGGTA
>JAZSBU010000009.1:0-8156 GCA_045602565.1 Eubacteriales bacterium
GGTAAGTACCCAGAAAACTGGGCTGGTCTTTCATTTGACACACTTGATGCTATCCAGCAGAAAACAGGTGATATGCCACTAGTGCTTCATGGTGGTACAGGTATCCCTGCTGATATGATTAAAAAGGCTATTTCTCTCGGCGTTTCCAAAATCAATGTTAATACTGAGTGCCAGTTGGCATTTGCTGAGGCTACAAGAAAGTATATTGAAGCCGGCAAAGACCTTCAGGGCAAGGGCTTTGACCCCAGAAAACTTTTGGCCGATGGTTTTGAGGCAATCAAAGCCACTGTTAAAGAAAAGATGGAACTGTTCGGTTCCGTCAATAAGGCATAATTTCAGCCAAATTCAAAACACCCGAATGTGTCACATTCGGGTGTTTTTTTATTCATTTTTTCTCGATACGGTTCATAGGCTTGTACCAAGAAGGTGGTAAAGCATATGAAGAAAAAATGGATCGTTTTATATTTTATACTTTTATTTTTGCCGTTTATTGTTGTTTTGGTTATGGGAAAGATCGGTTTTTTTGAAGAAAAACCAACTCCCGATCTGCCCAAAGGTTCCACAGTCACATTATACTGCACCGAAAGCAAAACCACCCAAACCTTGCCGCTCAAAGACTATTTATGGGGTGTTCTTGCAGGAGAAATGCCCGCCTCCTATCCGCAAGAGGCATTAAAAGCGCAGGTGGTGGCATCCTATAGTTATCTCTTGCATCGCAAGGAAAGCATCCAAAACCATCCCGAAAGCGATTTCGGGCATAGCGGTGATGTTTGCGATGATCCCGCCCATTGCAAGGCCTATCTTTCCCCTGCCGATGCCGCCGAAAAATGGGGCTCCGATTGGCTGAACTCATCGGAGCCGATCTTAACATCCGCGGTGGAAGCGGTATTGGGGACGGCTGTTCTTTACGATAATGCCCCTGCAAACACCGTTTTTCACGCCATCTCCGGCGGTAAAACCGAATCGGCGAAGGATATTTGGGGCGCTGAAATTCCCTATCTTCAATCGCTGGATTCCTCTTGGGATCAGCAAGCCAAAGACTTTTACTCAAAAGTCACGCTTTCCCTCGAAGAATTCTCCGAAATTTTAAATCAAGAAGATTGTACCGTCGGTGAAATCACCCACACAAACGGAGGATCGGTGAAAACCATTCGCTTGGGCGGTAAGACCTATACCGGTCAAGAGATCCGCACTCTTTTTGGTTTGCGAAGCACCCGTTTCACCGTCGAATTTAAAAATGAACAGGTCGTTTTCAAAGTCAGCGGCTATGGGCATCAGGTCGGGATGAGCCAACACGGTGCCCGCGTCCTTGCGGATGAAGGATATACTTATCAGGACATTCTGGCTTACTATTATCCGCATACCACTCTGGAAAAATATTATTTCGATGAATAATCTTTTCGGATCCTGCCCATATTAACAACAAAACCAATGAGAGGATCCGAAACAAATGAAAGATAAAATTTTGAATTTTCTGAAATCCAAAGGCTATTATTTTGTATTGGGATTATGCGTTCTTACGGTAGGCTTTGTCAGTTTTCTTTCCTATCGGGCGTCCCAACGAAAACTCGCCGAAACACCGCTGGATAAACCCAATACCCAAGGGGTGGAAAAGGTCGAAGAAAACGTCCCCGACGAACGCGAAGAGTCTTCGGAAAACAAAGAAGAACCCAAAACTCCGCAGCCTACCGCAGCGGAATATTCCGCTCCCATCAAAGATGGAGAGATCATCGCTCAGTATTCCCCTGAAAAGCCCCTCTATTCCTATACATTGAAGGATTGGCGTACCCATAACGGCATCGATATTGCCGCTGCCGCGGGGACCGAAGTTGCCAATGTATGCGAAGGAGTGGCAGAGACGATCGAACAGGATGACCTGATGGGCAATATGGTCACCGTTCGTCATACCGACGGCAAAGTATCCCGTTATGCTTCTTTAGCGACCGTTGCTGTTAAGGAAGGTCAACTTTTAAAACAAGGCGATATCATCGGAACGGTGGGCACCTCCATGCTTTTGGAATGTGGTGAGACCGATCATCTCCATTATGAACTTTGGAGCGAAGAGAAGCCCATCGCACCTTCCTTTTTGACCGATTGAACCTTTTTCAAATATCGATCGTGCTTCATTCGAGCGCCATCGGCAGATAGGGTGGTGGGAAGTTCTTCCGCCACCCTTGACCAGGTATACCCTCTGAAATACCTCAACTGAAAAATCAACCGTAGTTCCGGATCCTCAATCGAGCCGATCACCTTGGAGATCTCCCATAGTTCCGCCGCCAGATGCTCGGCGGCTTTTTGCTGCTTTTGGCGAAAGACCTGCGCCTGCCAGCCTCCCCCTTCGGGGAAGGATTCCAAAAGAAGGCGATATTCCTCCAGTTCCTTACGTAGATATTTAATATACGAGACCTGCATCGTCCTTCACCTCCAGCATTCCGGAAATGTGACAATAGGGGCAGATCTCCACCCGCTCATACCATGGGCCGTCACAGCCGTGGCGTTCCATTGCGATGGCGGGAGTGGGAAATACCGCACCGCAGTTTCTGCACTTACAGTTCAAGGGGGAACACCTCCTCAAAGCTGCATTGCAGCACACGACTGATTTGAAGGCCTACCCGCAGCGATGGATAAGCACCGCTTTGCTCCAATCTGCAGACTGTACGTCGGGAGATCCCCGCGCGAGTCGCCAGTTCCTGCTGGGTGAGTCCGTTACGGACCCGATTCATGTAAAGATAATTAAACATCCTTTTTACTCCTATATGTACGGGTTCGACATCCGTGAAGCAGTGTCGGTTTTCGTCGAAGGAGCACTCTCATCAAACCATATTTCGACAAGAAAGTAAAGAAAAATCGTTTGACAAAAATCGACAAGCCTTTTAGAATAATAGACGTGAGGTGAAGATTGCAATGTCTATTGTCGAAAAAAGATTAGAAGAACGCATCCTTTATAACGGACGGATCTTTCAAGTATACAGCGGAACGGTGGAACTTCCCAACGGAAAGACCGCACCCCGCGACCGTATCGCCCATAGCGGCGGTGCCGGCATCTTACCTATCGATGAAAACGGAAGGACCTATCTGGTGCGTCAATACCGCTATGGTGTGGATAAAACCCTTTTAGAGATCCCCGCCGGTAAATTGGAGCCCGGCGAGGATCCGATGAAAACTGCGGTGCGGGAACTGACCGAAGAGGTCGGTTTTCTGCCCCAAGAGGTAACTCCTCTGGGTTATATGGAGCTCTCCCCTGCATATCTTGGGGAATTGACATATCTTTATCTGGGGCGCAACCTGATTCCTCAAAAAAACGATTTAGATGAAGATGAGTTTTTAGAGATCGTCTCCCTACCCTTCGAGCAGGCACTTCAGATGGTGCTCGACGGCGAAATCACCGACGGCAAGACCCAAAATGCCATCCTCAAAGCCGCAGCTTTATTAAAAAAATAATTTTTCTCAGCCGCTCTGCATTTGCAGAGCGGTTTTTTAATTGAGGCGGGAAAGAATGACCGCCATTTCGGCGCGAGTGATGGGGGCATTGGGGCGGAAATTTCCCTCTGTATCGCCCTCCATCCAGCCCTTTTCGGTCACCTTTTCCACCGCTTCTTTTGCCCATGCAGGGATCTCTGCTTGATCTTTATAGAGCATTTCTTTCACCTCAAAATCGGAAGAATGATAATTGCCGACCCGATTGGGAATTCCCAGCCAGGCGGCAGGGTCCAAAACTGCGGACCCTTTTCGCAGTTCATAATGCAGATGCAAGCCGGTCACATTACCGGTAGCACCCATGGTCCCGATAACCGTCAGCGGATTGACCACCTGCCCTACCTTGACCTTGGCACTGCCGCGGACCAGATGGCAAAAATGATGGCGCAATCCTTCTTGATCTTCCACAACGATATACTGTCCCCAGCCATCGGCATCGAAGGCTACGGTTTTGACTACACCCTCGCAGGTAGAATAGATGCGATGATCGTCGGCCACCAGATCGATGCCCTTATGACCGTTTGCCCAATACGTCCCTTGTTGACCATAGATCGCCGTCACCCGAAAGGCGCCGGTGATGGGTAGATGGGTCATGCTTCTCCCTCCGTTTCATCAATGGAGCGGAGCGCTGATAAAAAGCGATCCGCTTGTGCGGCTTCGGCGGAAAAACTGTTGTTCTTCCACCAGGCCCAAAGGCTGGCGCCCACGGTTGCCACAACGGACACCGCCTCATAAATTTCCCCTTCACTAAACGGCAACGGATTTTTGCCGATAAAAAGAAGGATCTGATTCAATAACGCGATCAACAGAACCACGGTTCGAATGATCGTTTGTTTTGTACAATGCATTTAAAAGACCTCCTTTAATAATTGGACAACGTTGATCCCCAGCCCTGCCGACAGCAGCACCAGCGCACCGATGCCGATAAAACGGATCATCGCTTTTCCCGCAGAGCTTTCCAAAAAGGCCAAAACTCCTCGGCTTTCCAAACGATCCAGCCGCTGATCCTGCCGCTCCAGAATCAGCGTCACCCGCTCCACAGCGGCAGTCAGGCGAATGCAGGCACCGGTCAGATCGTCCAATTTCTGACCGTGCCCATCCAGGCGGCGTTCCGCCATTTTTTGCACCCGCTCGATCCCGCCGCTGCGGGCGGCACAATATTCCTTAGAGATGTGTTCCTCCGAAATCATCGGCCGGCCGCCTGATCTTCCAATTCCCATTGGCGCTTGAGTTGTTGCAACGCCAGTGTATAGTAATAGTCCTTTTCTTGCTTCTTCTCCGCCGCCTGATTTTTCATATCCTGCAATGCAAGATCGGCATTGATACTCCACTGACGAAGCAGCTGCTCCTGCTTTCGATCGGCATCCTTTTCATAAAAGGATTGATAGGCATCGGCCAAAAGTGTTCCGAGCTCGCTTTGAAGATGAGCGGCATCTTCCATCGCGTCGGCGCGGGCATCCAAGCGGGCAGCGTCATTTTCCTGAAGGTCCTGCTGTTGGTCCAGCAAGGCCCGATAGGCATTGGCTGCCGCCTGATTGAGCGCAGTGGCGGTAATGACATCTGCAATTCCGGTATTTTCAAGACCGCGGGTCAACAAACCGTCCGACGCTAATCGCTGGGTATTCCAGGCTGCCGAGCGGGCAGCCGCTTGATTCTGAGCCCCTTGGGCTTCCATTTCGGCGCGTTGCTGATCCAACTGCGCCATCTGCTGCTTATAATCCTCATTGATGGCGTTCATTCCGCCGGTCACGATATCGTTGACCAGCTTTTCATAGCCGGCATAAACATCAGGCGTGTTTTGCGCATTGGTCAGCAGCACATAGCGATCCCCTGCATCCCCGCCGGAATAGCCCGCCGAAGCACGCAACGCTTCGGCACGCTGATGAGCCAGCGCCATTCCGGCTTGGTCACCGACGGCCTGCGCAGCTTCATATGCTCGCGTATATTCTGCCAATTCCGCTTGCTGATCGGAATTGAGCAGCAGTTTATCTACTGTACTGATCATAATATTATTCCTCGCTGAATTTTTCTTCCAATCGATCCAGCAGTTGATTAAAGCGTAAGCGGATATCTCCGCTATCCAACCGCGCTTTCAATTCCTCCGCCGCGATATTCGGGCGATCTGCAAGCGTGGAGATGCTTTTGGCTTCCATCTCCTGCGAATCAAATTTCAATTCGTTCCAGATACTCATCGTACCGTTCCTCCTTTTTCATAAACCATCCGCATCCCCCAGAGCAACAGATCCTGCCCCGAGCGCAGATCGATTCGGACCGCATAGCGATCTGCTGCCGATGAAGCGATCGGGAGTTGTACCCACCGCATCGAATCGGTGCCGTCGAAGGTGCAGTCGGCAAAATCCCAATCAGCAAAATCCACGCGATTCAATGCCAACGATACCTGCGGCAACGGAGTTTGTTCACGATAAAGAACCGCTGAAATTCCACCTTCATAATCCGGGCTGACCGCCACCGAAAGTTGCTTGAGGATCTGGCGGCAGCCGCGGGAATCTTCCGGAAGATTAGTCTGCCAAAAGCCCTCCATTACCAAGTCTGCATCCTGATCTGCTCCGCCAAATTCAAACGTATTTCCCGCCGCATCACCGAGATAAAGGGTGTTTCCGTTTTTGCCCAAGGCGGTAATTTCATGGGCAAACCTCCACTTCAAGAAGCGAAGCATTCCGTGGCTGTCGCGTTGACCGTCTGTAATCAACGCAAGCGTTCCGAAAACCAAAAGATAATATTGGCGCCAGCGGATGCTGCGTGCATTGGCACCATTTTGCTTGCAAAGCAAGGGATCGATCGGAAGGCTGCGCCGCACCGTCTCGTCCAGATTGATTAATTCATTAGAGACACTGCGTACACTGTATAACCCCGATTCTGCCAAGAAAATAGGTTCATTTTCTGCAATTCCGACCGAATGGGGAGATATACAGCCTTCCACCGCCGCTCCCGTTTTGGAAGGAAATGCATCCACCTGATACGCTTCTCCGCTTTGGGTGGTCCCGACCGAAACGGTTTTATGGGTTCGAAAATAGACATTGGAATCGTTGGGATCATTTTTCAAGACCGCGATCCGCCCGTCGCTTAATCGAGTATACCCTGTAATGGGACTATGCTCATTTCCCAGCCGCTCGACCGAGGTGGCATAATAGCAAAAGAAATCTTCGCGAGCACTGAATGCATCGGTCCCGGGCGATTCTTTGCTTCCGCCAAGAAACAGAATGTTATCTGCCCCATCGGTACCATAAGTCCCCTGCACAGTTGCACCGGTCAAAGCGGTCGGCGCGTCTTTATACACCGCATAGGTGATCCGCAGATTATCCATACCGTCGTTGGCAATATAGGAACTGCCGTAACCCAGATTCATAATCTTTCCGGTCCTGATATCAAATGAAAAGGGCATTCCGCCCTTGATCGGGGTATCGATTTGAAGCTTTGTGCGAACATCATCATAGTTTAAATAAAAATCCTTACTGATGCAGCAGTAGTTGCGCCAAATACCGTTGCTGTCGCGGATCTGGATCTCGGTGGGAATTCCTTCATTACAGTCTTTATAGTAGCGATCCAGAATAAACTCGGTATAGTCCTGCTGATCGTCTACATAAAAGCTCTCGCATCGGAATTGGCTTAAGCGGTTATCCCCGCGGGGGTCCACGTCGCCGTGGTCCCCGTTGGGAAGTTTGCCGGTAATGCTGATGGGAACTTTCGCATAGGTGGAATAGACCATTCCGTCATTCAAATCATTTCGCAGCGATTCCCCCCAATGGGTATCTGCGACCGAATGAGCCTGCTCCCCATCGAAAAATACATAATTTTTGCCGTCGTTGATAAAGAGAAAATCTCCGCTCTTTCGCTCTCGGCTCCAGCCATACATTTTCGATGAATTACACCAGCGGTGCTCCACCTCTTGCTTGCGTACTACGCCAAAGGATGGCGCATCATTCATTTGATCAAACAGAAGCGTTGGAGCCGACGTACCCGTCTGCAGATAAAGCTTTGTTCCGGCATGAATGATTTGCTGCGTTCCGACAAAATAGATGCCATTGATCTTTTGCTCGTAATTTTCCTTAAGGCGATATCCGGGGCGACGCTTGAGCGCACTGCCTTCCCAGATCAGATTTTCGGTATCAAAGGCGCAGGAGATGGGCTTTTTACACGCCCCGCCCGCAACATCCAAGCCGGAAAAACCGATCTCCGAGCAGACGGTTCGCCCTGCCGATGCACGGTTCAAAGAATGGAGAGGATAACTCAAATCGATCCCTCCGCTTCCACCGCTGCCGCAGGGTGATAGCCCAGCGCTGCCGCCAATTTGGTGTTATACTGCTCCATTAAGCGCAGATATAATGCCTGATCCTCCCCCATGACGCAAAGAGCGGCACAATAGAAGGGCAAGGCACGCAATAAATCTTCGGGATAAGGCAAAATTGCGGAGCGATCCATCGCCGATGCCATCGGCGGAACGCGATAATACACCAAGGTATATTCCCCATCCTCTGCCATCAGCCGCCCTTCATCAAATTGCAACGGCACTCTTTTTCCATCCCGAAGCAGTGCACGCGGAGTCAATACAGCGGCAGGAGGTTCCGCCGCACCATCGACCACGGTAATTCTGCACCGCGCTTGCAGAGGAAAGCATCGAGCCAGTTCCCCCAATGCGCTGTCCAGGGCAGAAAGCAACC
>JAZSBU010000010.1:0-2169 GCA_045602565.1 Eubacteriales bacterium
AAAAACTCTTTGACCTTGCTCAGATCGCCTGTGCGCTGAAACATTCTAACCGCGGCAATTTTCCGCATCGAATGCGGCGCAATATTTGCGCCGATGCGGAAGAATTTTTTGGCGCGGTTAATATCCGCCCAAACCGCCTGACGGCTTCTGTGTTTGGTCGGATTTCTTCCAGCAAAGACCCATTCAGAGCCGCTCTCTCTTTGCAACTCAAGCCAAAGGGCTTTCGGCAAATAGACCCTGCGGCTCTTCCCTGTCTTTTGCTCTCTGATCGTAAAGCGTTGCTTTGCGATCTGCTGCGGTTTAAGCCGCAGCACATCCCCGATTCGCAAGCCCGTGGCAAGGCTCACCCTGCACGCTCTCGCATTCGCTGGCATCATAGATGCCAATACGTGTTCGAGCGTATCCTGATCTATGTATTCCGCTTTCATTTTACTTTCCTTAAAATGTCAATCGGATAACCGATTTTTGTCGCACCAATCCCGATGCGCCGCCAAACCGACCACCCGCACGAATTGCTTCACAGATGGTCTGCCGGTCTTTTCAAAATCTTGGGGAAAGTATAAAGTCAGAATTTCGGGGAACGCTCGCAGCCACGCGCTCTCTATGGCATAGCGCATCGCGCGTTCTGCTGCGCGCCATGTTGTTTGCCTTCTCTTTGCAATCGAAGGCAGCACATCCTTGGTGAACGATCTCTCAAAAAAGGTGTCACCTTCTTTGATCGCCATGGCGATTGCATCGCAAAGATAAAGCGTTCCAATCAATCGCCAATCGAAGGAAAAATCTGTCATCCATTCAACAGCAAAATGTGCAAATTTTAGATTATCAGCATTCAGTTTTGTATCGCCTCTCAAAACGGTCATATTTGAGTAACAGCATACCCTCGGTGTCTGCCGAGGGTAATTCTTCCGAATCACCCTCTAAATCGATTTTAAGATCGCGTACCGTCTCTCTGATCAGCCCATATGTTTGAATGCACCTGCGGCCATGCAAAGCCGTATATATATGCTCGTAAAATTCCCGCTCTGATAGTCCTTGCTTATCGTTTGGAGTGAATGGTTTGAAACAGTACTTGACCACCTCAGGTAAGGCGGTAAGCGGGTCTTTTATTCGCGATATATATACTTGCTTTGCTGGCAAGCCAACAGCCGCAGCCCAAAGGTCGCGCAGCTGTTCTTGCTTTAGGTATAACTTGGGGTTGGTGCAGTAGCTTTTTGGAGCCCAGACCAAACAATGAAAATGCGGATGCCAATCGTCCCGCATCGCGTTGTAGGTAACCTCCAACACTCGCAGGACCCCTCTGAACGCTCGCTTGATTTCTTTCCTTCGGAAAAAATCGCTGCTCGCTTTGTTCATTCGGGAGATCATATCTCCCAAATCCTCAAAGGTGCAATTTGGCACTGTCAGTACCAAGTGCAGCCATGTCCCTTCGGGCATAGCCTGCACTAATCGGCAGGCTTCAGCATATTGTTTCAATGATCGCCTTTTTATGCACATAGGACACAAACGGTTTCGGCAAAACCAAGAATATTTAAACCGCATTTCCCCATCCTCATTGGGCATAAATGCCAATACTTCCCCACAGGTAGCCATTGATTTTGTTAAATGCTGCAGAGTTACGCTTTTTTCGCAAAGTCCAATAAATTGGACAGTTCGTTGTTTCAGAGATCGCAAATCTGAAGTCAGTTCATCAATATACTGCATAAATCGTAATTTTTAGCATACTGATGCGGAATTTTGGGTTTTTTACCTTCGTGAGATGTTTCTATATTATCAAGATAAGAAGGAACTGTCGTTCCTTGGGGGCTGCACAAGCAGCCCCGATTTACTCCCTGCTTGTGCCTTGATGCTCGCTGCTGCTGGGGGGCGCGCTCCGCTGGCAGAGCAACGCTGCGCTCTGCCCCCCAGCATCATCTCGCATATATGCCACTACGAAACCGAAGTCAGACGGCGCGTCCGCGCCGCGCTGCCGCTCCTACGCAGCGGCGCAGCGGGGCTCATCTCTACCATACTTACAAGCCTCTACCCACAGGCACAGCTGCGCGGAGTCCGGGCAGCGCGCCACCACCTTGCGGTGGCGCAGCTGCGCTCATCCCTGCTTCGAGCGCAATACTCTACCATTGATGAGTTTGGCAAGCGGTTATGGGGGACCAAACCCCTTGGCGGCGATTT
>JAZSBU010000011.1:0-1526 GCA_045602565.1 Eubacteriales bacterium
GGGCTCCTTTCAGCAGGTCCACCGATTGGAACCAGCCCTCCAGCCACGGCTTTTGGGGTGGCGTTTGGAGCAGTTCTATAGCGGGAATTTGCTCGAAAAAGGGGTGGGGTTTGGGCAGAAAATGCTGCTCCACCAAAGCGATGCCCTCTCTGCGAAGCGCATTGAAGGCGGCGGCGGAATAGAAGAGATCGTGCCGCACCAGGGCGGTACATTCCGTAAGTTCAAAGGGCGTTCCGCCCAGTTTGGAAAGGGAGCGGATCGCATCCTCTTCGGTGACTTCTTTTTTCAGCGCGGGTGCAGGCGGATCGCCGATAATTTCAGCCTTGAAATCTTCGCATTGCACCGTGAGTTTACAAAGGTCTTCCCGCATAAAAAGGCGAAAGGAAATTTTGCGTTTTTTTGGCTCATAGCTCTCTTCCAGCGTCTTGGAAACCTCCTTGACCGCCTGCTTATAGTCTTCATAGGCGGTCTTGGTCTTGACCCCGAACATCTGCGGCCCTTTTTGGTCCAAAAGATAGCCTTGGGTAAAGCCGTCGCGGGAGAAGATATGGGCAAGTCTTTCCAAATCCTTTTTGGTGGGAGTTGCTCCGTCCAGCACCTTGCGGTAGGCAGCGGTGACGCTGCCTACATATTCGGGGGATTTTAGCCGCCCTTCAATTTTTAGGGAGGTTACCCCTGCTTTTTTCAGTTCATTTAAGTATTCCAGCGTGCAAAGGTCCTTGAGACTCAAGGGGTAGCGGTTTTGCTCATAGGGTAGGCGGCAGGGTTGGGCGCAAAGGCCGCGGTTGCCGCTTTTTTGACCCACCATCGCCGAAAAATAACAGTTTCCGCTATAGCACATACAAAGAGCGCCATGGGCAAACACTTCGATCTCCATGGAAGTGTTTTGGCAGATCTTTTTAATCTCTTGAATGGTCAGTTCCCGCGCCAAAACCACCCGCGTGAATCCTAACGATTCCAAGGCTTGAACCCCGCTGAGAGAATGAATATTCATCTGGGTGGAGGCGTGCAGCGGCAGGGAAGGGCAAACGGTATGCAATATCCGAGCCACTCCGAGATCCGAGACGATCGCCGCATCGGCGCCTGCTTCGGCAATCTCCCTGGCAAGCCGCATCAGGTCGGTCAGTTCCTCTTCCTTGGTCATGGTATTGACGGTGACATAGACCTTGACCTTTCTCAAGCGGCAAAAGGCGCAAAGTTCTTTCAATTCTTCGCCCGAAAAGCCTTTGGCTGCGCGGCGGGCATTGAGGATGCTGCCGCCCACATAAATGGCATCGGCACCGTTATGAACCGCGCTGCGCGCGGCGGCGAAATCGCCGGCAGGGGCTAAAATCTCCATAGCTTGCTCCTTTCAATTTTTTATATATTATACATAAAATGAAAGAATATTTCAACCGCAACTTGACGAACGGCGAAAAAAAAGGTAAAATAGAATGGAATTACTGTGTTATGGAGAGGAACATATGAATCGATTTACTATGTTTTTTCGTAAATATTGGCATAAGATCCTGACCTTCTGCATTGGG
>JAZSBU010000012.1:0-31817 GCA_045602565.1 Eubacteriales bacterium
GTATTGCTCCATGGCTATACCGCGGCGGTGGGGGACCCGGCGGTTCGCCAAAAGATTGCCGATAATCTCAATCAGGAATATGATGTTGGCGCTTCGGCCAATCTCATCTATATGACCTGCGGCGCCGCCGCGTCGCTGACCATCTCCTTGGCGGCGGTTACCAACCCCGGCGACGAAGTGATCGCATTTGCGCCCTTTTTCCCCGAATACCGCGTTTTTGCAGAGCACGCGGGTGCTAAGTTGGTGATCGTTCCTTGCAAGCCCCAAGATTTCCAATTGGATTTTGAAGCCTTGGAGCAAAGCATCACCCCAAATACCAAGGCGGTCATCATCAATTCGCCCAATAACCCCACCGGCGTTATTATTCCTAAAGAGGATCTGGAAAAGTTGGCGGCTTTGCTTTCGGCCAAGCAGGAAGAATACGGTCATACCATCTACTTGATCGCCGATGAACCCTATCGCAAGTTGGTCTGGACCGGGGAAGAGGTACCCTATGCGACCAAGTTCTATGATAATACCTTGGTTTGTTATTCCTTTAGTAAGGCAGTTTCTTTGCCCGGGGAACGGATCGGTTATATCTTGGTTTCGCCGACGATGAAGAATGCCGGCGATGTCTATGCCGCCATCTGCGGCGCAGGGCGTGCCTTGGGCTTTGTCTGCGCCCCCAGCCTGCTGCAATTTACCGTTGCGGAATGTTTGGAGGAAACCTCCGATTTCACTATCTATCGCAAAAACCGCGATTTACTGCTCAAAGAGCTGACCCGCATCGGCTACGAAGTGGTTTCTCCCGACGGAGCATTTTATCTCTTCTTAAAAGCCTTAGAGCCCGACGCCAATGCATTTTATGAGCGCGGCAAGGCGCACGAACTGCTACTGGTACCCAGCGATTCCTTTGGATGTCCCGGCTATGTGCGAATTGCCTATTGCGTGACGACCGAGCAGATCGAGCGTGCGATCCCTGCTTTTGAAAAATTATATGAGGATTATCAAAAATGAGTAAATTAGACGATGCCCGCAAGATTATCAACGAAGTGGATCAGCAGATGGCGGAGCTTTTTGCCAAACGAATGAAGGCGGTCGAAATGGTGGCCGCTCATAAAAAAGAATGTGGTCTGCCGATTTTAGATACCGCGCGGGAAGAAGAGATCTTGCGGAAAAATGCGGAATATATTCAGGAAGAAGAACTGAAGTCCTACTATGTCAATTTCTTAAAGAGCAATATGTCCATCTCCCGCAGTTATCAGCATCGCTTGCTGGAGGGGATGCGCGTGGCGTATAGCGGAGTTCCCGGTGCGTTTGCCGATATTGCCGCAAGAAAGATCTTTCCCGATGCTTCCGCCGTTCCTTATCCCGATTTTAAAGCCGCCTATGAGGCGGTAGTGAGCGGCGAGTGCGATTGCGCGGTTCTGCCGATTGAGAATAGTTATGCCGGCGATGTCTCGCAGGTGATGGATCTGGCCTTCTTCGGCACCCTTTCCATCAACGGCATCTACGATATGGAGATCGTTCAGAATCTGGTCGGTGTGGACGGTGCATCGGTGCGGGATATTAAAGAAGTGTATAGCCATCCCCAAGGATTAAGCCAATGCGCCGATTATATTCGTGACCACAGCTTGATTGCCCACGAAGCGCCAAACACCGCGGTTGCAGCGCAAAAGGTGGCGCAGGAAGGCAAGAAAGAGATCGCCGCCATTGCCAGCATCGAAACAGCGTCGATCTATGGACTGAAGGTCTTGGATAAGAGCATTAACGCCAGCAGTATCAATACCACGCGTTTTGCGGTATTTACCCGTTTCCCGAACCGCAACTCTGCAAAAGACAATTATTTTGTTATGAACTTTACCGTTAAGAACGAAGCCGGTGGCTTGGGCAAGGCCATTTCCGCCATCGGTGATTATGGGTTCAACCTACGCGCTTTGAAGAGCCGCCCCAGCAAAGATCTGATCTGGGAATATTATTTTTTTGCCGAAGGTGAAGGCAATATCAATAGCGCGCAGGGCGAGAAAATGCTCGCAGAACTCAAAAAACATTGCAGTATTTTGAAAGTGATCGGCTCTTTTGAAAAGGAGCAGAAATTGGATCGTTGAAAGGAAAAATCCCAATGATTTTATCGATGGATTTAGGTCCGGATAGTTATAATATTGTTATCGAGCGCGGAGCTTTGATGCAGGCGGCGCAGTATTTTAGTTTAGAACGTAAAGTGCTGATCGTCACCGATAGCGGTGTTCCTGCCGAATATGCCGAAAAAATCGCATCTCAATGCCAAACTCCCTTTATCGAAACCTTTCCGCAAGGTGAAGAACATAAGAATATGCAAATCTATCAAACCTTGCTCAAGCGGATGGTGCAGGAGGGCTTTTCCCGCTCCGATTGCGTTGTCGCGGTAGGGGGCGGTGTTTGCGGTGATATGGCGGGCTTTGCGGCGGCTTCTTATATGCGCGGCATCGATTTTTATAACGTTCCCACAACCTTGCTGTCTCAAGTGGATTCTTCCATCGGCGGTAAGGTGGCGATCGATTTTGAGGGCTATAAAAACATCGTCGGCGCCTTTCATCAACCCAAAGGGGTGTTGATCGATCCCGACGTTCTTCAAACATTGCCGCCCCGCCAGATCGCCAACGGAATGGCAGAAGCCATTAAGATGGCGGCGACCTGCGATGCCGATCTCTTTGCCTTTTTAGAAGAGAAGGAGCCGATGCAAGAAATAGAAACAGTTATTGAAGGCGCGCTCAAGATCAAGAAGAACGTCGTGGAGCAGGACCCCAAGGAAAAAGGACTGCGCCGTGTTTTGAACTTCGGTCATTCGGTGGGCCATGCCATCGAATCAGTTGCCGGTTTTTCGGCGCTGTACCATGGAGAATGTGTTGCGCTGGGAATGTTGGTGATGGCGGCACCAGAGCCGCGTGCGCGGTTGAAAAAGGTGCTGGATAAAGTGGGCTTACCCACAGAATATACCTATGATTCAGCGCGTGTCATCGAAGCAATGAAGATGGATAAAAAGGTTTCGGAAGGATCGCTTACCGTTGTCACCGTTCCGAAGATCGGTTCCTTTGCGTTTGAGAAGATCCCGCTGAACGAACTTGCAAATAAAATGAAGGAGGTGCTTGGAACTTGAAAAATACATTCGGAAATCAACTGCAAGTGACTTTGTTTGGCGAAAGCCATAGCGCAGGGCTGGGCGTTGTACTTGATGGGCTGGCGCCCGGCATTAAGGTGGATGAAGAATTTATTCGCTCTCAACTGTCAAAGCGCCGCCCTGCAGGGAAAATCTCAACTGCCCGCAAGGAGCAGGATGAATATACCATCCAATGCGGTGTTTTTAACGGATATACAACGGGAACGCCCCTTTGTATTACCATCCCGAACACCGCGCAACATTCAAAGGACTACTCTGAAAACCGCGCCAAAGCGCGCCCCGGGCACGCAGACTACACTGCCTATTGCAAATACCACGGCTTTGAAGATTATCGCGGCGGCGGGCATTTCAGCGGGCGGATCACCGCAGGCTTGGTCGCTGCGGGGGCGATTTTAATCCCTGCGTTGGAAAAGAAAGGGATCTTTATCGGCTCCCATATCCGTAAATGCGCCGAGATTGCAGATTGCGGTTTTGAAAACTATGCAGATGATATTTCAACGTTGAAGAATAGCGAGTTCCCGACGCTTTCTGCCGATGCGGCTGATTTGATGAAAAAAGCGATCGAAGCGGCGGCAAGCGATGGAGATAGCGTGGGCGGAATTATTGAAACCGCCATCGTCGGTGTTCCTGCCGGAGTGGGGGAGCCTTGGTTTGATAGTGTGGAAAGTATTCTTTCCCACGGAATGTTCAGCATTCCTGCGGTAAAGGGCGTTTCCTTCGGCGATGGCTTTGCCATGGCAGATATGAAGGGAAGCCAGGCAAACGATCCGTTTGCTATGGACGGAGAGTGTGTTGTCACCACCAAAAACAGCAACGGCGGTATCAACGGCGGCATCACCAACGGAATGCCGATTTTGATGCAAACGGTGATCAAACCTACACCCTCTATTTTCAAAGAGCAAAAGACGGTAGATTTCTTTAAAAATGAGGAAGTCGCCCTGCAGTTGCAAGGGCGGCACGATCCCTGCATTGTTCATCGCGCCTGCGTGGTTGTAGACAGTATTTGTGCCATTGTCATTGCCGATTTATTGACGCAGCGGTTTGGCGCCGATTATCTGGGAGAAGAGCAATGACCTACGGATTGATCGGTGAAAAGTTGGGTCATAGCTTTTCCAAAGAGATTCACGAACTGCTGACTGACTATACATACGAATTGAAAGAAATCCCTTCGCAGGATCTGCAAGGATTTTTTGAAGAACGCGCATTTGAAGCGATCAATGTCACCGTCCCTTATAAACAAACGGTAATGCCTTTTCTGGATGAGATCAGCCCAAGAGCGCAAGCAATCGGGGCGGTCAATACGGTTGTGAAACGGGACGGAAAACTTTATGGTTATAATACCGATATTCTCGGAATGGCGGCGTTGTTGGATTACCATAAGATCGATATTGAGAATAAAAAGGTTTTGATCTTAGGCAGCGGCGGAACGGCGCATACCGCGTATGCGCTTGTCAAAGAGCGTAAGGCGGCGCAGGTGCTGATTGTTTCCCGCAGCGGAACGAATGGAATCACCTATGAGGAAGCCTATGATGCGCATACCGATGCACAGATCATTATCAATACCACTCCTTGCGGAATGTATCCCAATATCGATGATTCTCCGCTGGATCTTTCGACCTTTGATGCATTGGAAGGGGTTGTGGATGCAATCTATAATCCGTTGCGCTCATCCTTGATTTTGCAAGCAAAAGGCAAGGGAATCAACGCGGCAGGCGGGCTTTATATGCTGGTCGCTCAGGCGGTATATGCGGTTCAGTTTTTCTTGAATTGTACCATCGAATCATCCAAGATCGATGAAGTGTATCATAAAATCTGTTCCCAAAAGGAAAACATCGTTTTGATCGGGATGCCCTCTTGCGGCAAATCGACGGTAGGGAAGCGGCTGGCAAAGCAATTCAATCGCCCCTTTTATGATACCGACGAACTGATTTGCGGCAAATATGGGAAAACGCCCGCCGAAATCATTGAAAGCGATGGAGAAGCGGTTTTTCGCGAGTGCGAAAGTAGGGTGATCTCCAAAGTAGTCGCAGGGCTGAATGGTGCGGTGATTGCCACCGGCGGCGGCGCGATTTTGCGGGATGAAAATGTCCGTCAACTGAAAAAGAACGGAAAGCTTTTTTTCATTGATCGTCCGTTGGAATTATTGATCACATCCAAAGACCGCCCGCTTTCTTCCGATCGAACCGCTTTGGAAATGCGGTATCAAGAGCGATACCCGCGGTATTGCGCGGTGGCTGATAGGATCATTTCGTCCGCAGTTGATTTAGAAGTAATTTGCATTGAAATTATAAAGGAAATGAACCAATGAAAATACTTGTAATTAACGGTCCGAATCTGAATATGCTTGGTGTTCGCGAACCGGGAATCTATGGGCAGGAAACCTATGAAACTCTGCTCCAAAAGATCAAAAACCATTGCGACCAAAAGGGGATCGAGGTGGAATTTTTCCAATCCAACCACGAAGGTGCGTTGGTGGATGCCATTCAGGGTGCTTTTGGGGCAAAGGATGGGATCGTCATCAACCCCGGTGCCTATACACATACGAGTATTGCCATTCTCGATGCTGTAAAGGCAATTAACTTGCCAACCGTTGAGGTGCATATTTCCGATGTCAGCAAGCGGGAAGACTTTCGGCAGATCAGTTATATCCGCGCTGCCTGCATTAAAACGATTGCCGGGCACGGGACCGATGGTTATTTAGAGGCCATTGATTGCCTGGAGGCACATTATGCGGGTTGAGATTCGTAAAAGCATAGCGCAGGGAACGGCGGTAGTGCCTCCCTCCAAGAGTATGGCACATCGCTATCTGATTGCGGCGGCCTTGGCACAAGGAAAAAGCGTGATCAGCGGGATAGAGTATTCCCAAGATATTCTTGCTACGATGGATTGCCTGCAAGCCTTGGGCGTTGATATTTCCTGTAAGGATGATCAAGTGACCGTCTATGGAACAGGGAGATTTAATCCAAAAAGCGAGCTGAATTGCCGCGAAAGCGGAAGTACATTGCGGTTTCTTTTGCCGCTTTGCTTGCTTTCAGGGGAAACGGCAACATTAAAGGGAAGTGCGCGGTTAATGGAACGCCCGCTCTCTGTTTATGAGAAATTATGCAACGAGCAAGGTTTTACATTTCATCAAAACGGCGATACGGTGACCGTCTGCGGTTGTTTAAAAAGCGGAAATTATGAATTGAACGGCAGCATCAGCAGTCAGTTCATCAGTGGTATGATTTTTGCCCTTTTAATGTGTGATGGGGAAAGTACGATTCGTCTGACCGAAAAAATCGAGAGCCGATCTTATATCGACTTGACCATTCAGGCATTAAAACAATTTGGTTTTCTGGTTTCTTGGGAAGCGCACGATTTGTTGCAGATCATTGGCGGCTGCGGTCAATCGCAAAATATCGCCGTTGAGGGTGATTATTCCAATGCGGCATTTTTGGATGCGCTGAATCTTTTGGGCGGCACTGTATCATTGATCGGCTTGGAAAAGGATTCTCTTCAAGGAGATCGGGTTTATCGGTCTTATTTTGAGGAGATCAAAAACGCCAACCCCACACTTTCTTTGGCAGATTGCCCCGATCTTGCGCCGATTTTGATGGCGCTGGCGGCGGTATGCAATGGGGCGCGGTTTACCGATACCGCGCGATTGAAGATGAAAGAGAGTGATCGCGGCGTCGCGATGGCGGAAGAACTGAAAAAATGCGGTGTGCGTGTAGATTTGTTTGATAACGAGATTATAGTTTATGGAAAAACGCTTGCTGCACCAAATGCAGCTTTCGATGGGCATAACGATCATCGGATCGTGATGTCTATGGCGGTTCTTTGCACCAAACTCGGCGGAACGATTGAAGGGGCGCAAGCGGTTGCCAAAAGTTTTCCGCGCTTTTTTGAGCAGTTGCAGGAATTAGGAATCGAGGTTGATATTTTTGAAACTGAATAAAAATGCCAATACAAATATTTTGATCGTTGGTCTTGGTCTTTTGGGCGGAAGCTATGCAAAGGCTTTAAAAAAGAAGGGCTATCACGTGGAGGCGATTACTCTGGAGCAATCGTCCATCGACTATGCGTTGGAGCATAACATTATTGATGATGGAACGATAACGGTCGATCCCGCGGTGATTCAGCGGGCAGAACTGATCGTTTTTGCACTGTATCCCCATGTTTTATTAGAGTGGATCGAGAAGAATCAACAGCACTTTCGCCCCGGAACCATTTTGACCGATGTCACCGGCGTAAAGGGGAGTATTGTCGGCAATATTCAAGAAATGTTGCGGGAGGATGTGGAGTTTATCTCGGCACACCCGATGGCAGGTCGCGAAGTCTATGGTGTGGAGAACAGCGATGACCGCATCTTTGAGGGCGCGAACTATATCGTTGTTCCCACCGAGAAGAACACTGAATCGGCGATCGAGCTTTGCGAAGAATTGGGCTGGGAGCTTGGCTTTCGCTCAGTTTCCCGCCTTTCGCCGCAAGAACACGATGAGATGATCGCCTATCTTTCGCAGTTGACCCACTGCATTGCTGTCACGTTGATGTGTTGTCACGATAAGGCGAGTTTGCAAGAATATACCGGTGACTCCTTCCGCGATCTCACACGTATTGCGCGGATCAATGATGCGATGTGGAGTGAGCTTTTTATGCTCAATAAAACAGCGCTGTTGGAGCAGATGGATATTTTTATGGGTAAATTTCAGGAGTTGCGTAATTGCCTGATTACCAATGATGTTGATAAAATGCGCGAAATGATGCGTCTTTCCACAAAGCGCCGCGCTTGGTTTGATAAATAAGAGGTACAAAAAATGAGTATGACATTTCACCATAAACTTCCGATCCCAAAGGAAATCAAAGAGCAATATCCTGTTACTGAAGCGATGCAAAAGGTAAAGGAGGAGCGGGATGAAGAACTTCGCAAAATCTTTACCGGCGAAAGCGATCGCTTTTTGCTGGTGATTGGGCCTTGCTCGGCGGATAGCAAAGAGCCGGTGTTGGATTATATCGGTCGGTTGCGCCTGTTGGAGGATAAGGTCAAAGATAAGATTATGATCGTTCCGCGGATCTATACCAATAAACCGCGTACAACAGGGGATGGATATAAGGGGATGTTGCATCAGCCCGATCCCCATCAACGCTCCGATATGCTCAAAGGAATTTTGGCGATCCGTGATATCCATATGAGTGCGCTGGCGGATTATGGATTCGGATGCGCCGATGAGATGCTTTATCCCGAAAACTATCGCTATCTTTCGGATCTTCTCTCTTATGTTGCTGTCGGCGCCCGCTCGGCGGAAAACCAACAACATCGCCTGACTGCCAGCGGCTTGGATATTCCTGTTGGAATGAAGAACCCCACCGGCGGAGATCTTTCGATTATGATGAATTCCATCACCGCAGGGCAGCATTCCCATACCTTCTTATATCGCGGTTGGGAAGTGGAGAGCAGCGGCAATCCCTATACCCACGCGATCCTGCGGGGATATATTGATAGCAGCGGTCGTTCTTTGCCTAATTATCACTACGAAGATCTGCGTAAATTGAGCGATCTGTATGCCCGAACCGATCTCAAGAATCCGGCGGTGCTGATTGATACCAATCACGCCAATTCCGGCAAGAATTATCTGGAACAAATTCGTATCGCCCGCGATGTATTGTATAGTACCCGCCATAATGAAGATGTTAAGCACCTGGTCAAAGGTTTGATGATTGAAAGCTACATTGAAGATGGCGCGCAGAAGATGAATGAATATTGCTATGGCAAATCCTTTACCGATCCTTGCTTGGGCTGGGACAAGACCGAAAAATTGATTTTGGAAATTGCCGAAAAACTATAAAATAAAGAACCCCATCGAGAAAATCGATGGGGTTTTCGTTTATAGCAATGAGTGGGCCTGTAAGCCGAGTTCTGTCGAGAATCGTCATCTATCTGGGACAACCGTTGCCGATTGCCTCAAGCCACGCTTTCGAGGTTCAAACAGGCGGGCCGCCCTCGCCTCTGTCGGTGTTGCATCGGATAAGGTTTACAGACCCCCTATGTCGCCATAGGGCGTGGTGAGCTCTTACCTCGCCTTTCCACCCTTACCGAGAAGATCTCGGCGGTATATTTCTGTTGCACTCTCTCTGAAGTCGCCTTCGGTGGACGTTATCCACTATCCTGGCCCGTGATGCTCGGACTTTCCTCCGCAAATCAAAGGATGCGGCGACGATTCAGCCCACTCATTATCGAAATTATACCATAATCTAAAAAAAATGCAAATAAAATATTGATAATTATATAAATAAATTATATAATTAAGTTGTATGTGTATAACTATGTCTTGAAAGGCGGAGCGACGTGGAGCATTTAGAACGATTTAAAAAAGATATTAGCGGAAAATCGGTGGGCGTTGTCGGGGTCGGTGTATCCAATAAACCCATTATTGAGATGCTTTGCGCTATGGGCGTTCAAGTCTATGCTTTCGATAAGAGATCGGAAGATCAACTTGGTTCTCTGGGCAACGCGCTGAAAGAGCAAGGGGTTTCTTTCTTCTGCGGGGAGGACTATATGGAGCATCTCTGCGGAGATTGGATCATCAAAACGCCCGGGATGCGCTTTGATCATCCGGCATTGGAAGCGGCGCGAAATCGCGGCAGTGTCATCACCAGCGAGATGGAACTCTTTTTTGAATATTGCCCCTGCCCGATCATTGCGGTCACCGGCAGCGACGGCAAGACAACGACGACAAGCCTGATCTATGAAATGCTCTCTCGCACCGGCCGTAAGGTACATCTTGGCGGTAATATCGGATTCCCGCTCTTTTGCCGGCTGGGTGAGATCGCCAAAGAGGATCTGGTTGTGGCGGAATTATCCAGCTTCCAACTTCATACCATGAGAAAAAGTCCTCATATCGCAGTGGTCACCAATCTTTCGCCGAACCATCTAGATATGCATAAGGATATGAATGAATATATCGATGCAAAGGCAAATATTTTCCGTTATCAAGAAGAGTCGGATCTTTTGGTCTTAAATGCGGATAATGAAATCACTGCCGGCTTTGCTTCACAAGCGACAGGAAATGTGAAAATGTTTTCTTTCCGTGCAAAACCCGATGGTAACGGTGTATTTTTTGAAGACGGCCAAGTCAAGCGTATGGATAAAAACGGAGCGATTGAAATCATTTTGAATCGTAGCGAATTGAAATTACGCGGCGACCATAATGTGGAAAACTTTATGGCGGCAATTGCGGCGGTATCGGATTATTGCAATATTGAAACCATTTGCGAAGTTGCAAGAACTTTTGGCGGTGTTCGGCATCGTATGGAATTCATCCGCGAGGTCGGCGGCGTTTCGTTCTATAACGATTCCATTGGTTCTTCGCCTACGCGCACGATCGCAACGCTTCGTAGCTTTGAAAAGAAAGTGCGGTTGATTGCAGGCGGATATGATAAAAAGATTCCTTATGATGCCCTTGCACCTGCGGTGCTTGAGCGAGTGGAGAAGCTTTATCTTTGCGGTGTGACCGCGCCGAAGATTCGGGATGCAGTATTGGGGCTCGATCCAACCTTCCCGTATGAAATGTATGACGATCTTAAATCAGCCACAAAAGCAGCATATGCAGATGCAACGAAGGGGGACATTGTCTTGCTTTCTCCCGCATCAGCAAGTTTCGATCAATTCAAGAACTTTGAGGAGCGAGGCGATTATTTCGTCTCGGTTGTGAAGGAATTAAAATGAAAAATCTTCAAAACTATTTGTTTAAATTATGCAGCGAGCATCTTCCTTCGGGGTTTGAGACCCGCTCGGATCGGGTGAAAGAGATTTTAGAACCCTTGGTGGATGAGTGTTCGGTGGATGCAGCGGGAAACGTCATCGGATTTCGCAAAGCGGCAATTCCGGGTGCAAAGAAACTTTTACTGGATGCTCATCTGGATGAGATCGGCCTGATCGTAACCGAAATCGATGATAGCGGTTTTGTCCATTTTACCAATTTGGCAGGTTTTTCGCCCGTGTGCTTGCCCGCTTCTTCGGTAACGGTGTTTGGCAAGCGTGCTTTGGCAGGCGTGGTCGCAACGTTGCCCCCGCATCTTCAAACTAAAGAAGATACAAAAAAGGTTACACCGATCAAGGATCTGGTGATCGATATCGGATATTCCGCTGAAAAGACGCGGGAATTGGTTCGTGTAGGCGATCCTATTTTGCTTCGCCAAAGTTGCGCGGAATTGATGAATAACCGTGTTTGCGGAAAAGCGTTGGATAATCGCGCAGGTGTGGCGGTATTGTTGGATGTTTTAACCTCGATTCAAAAATTACCGATCCCTGTGGATCTATATGTAGTCTTTTCTGCCGGTGAAGAGTTTAATGGATTTGGTGCGCGCCATGCGGCGTGGTCCATTGCGCCGGATGAGGCCATTGTTGTCGATGTTACCCATGGTGAGTCTCCCGGGACACCCAAAGAACAATCCTTTTCCTTGGGTAGCGGTGCAGCGATTGGTATTGCTCCCATCTTGTGTGGCGGAATGACCTCGAAACTTTTAAATATTGCCGACCGTTGTAATATTCCTTGTGTCAAAGAAGTAATGGCCGGAAAAACCGGGACAAATTCGGATGGCATTACTACCAGCAGAAGCGGGGTTCCGACTGCACTTGTTTCAATCCCGCTGCGCTATATGCATAGCGGATGCGAAGTAGTGGATCTCAATGATATGAAAGCGTGCTCCCGCCTGATCGGGCGTTATATCCATCAAGGAGGTGCAAGCCGCCATGAATAAAGAATTAAGTTATCTTACTTCGTTGTTCGGTGCTTCGGGCAGCGAAGGAGACGTCCGCCAAGCGATCTTGAATGAGATTCGCCCTCATTGTGATAAGGTGGATGTGGACCGCCTCGGAAATATAATCGCATTCAAGCGGGGGAGTATGCCTGCTCCGTATGATCTGATGTTTTCGGCGCATATGGATGAAATCGGTTTGATGGTAACTCGCATTGATGCGGATGGCTTTTTGAAGTTTTCTTGCGTTGGTGGGATTGACCCTCGGATTTTGCCCGGTAAGCATGTGGTTGTGGGAAAAGAAAAAATCCACGGTGTTATTGGTGTTCTTGCCCCGCATTTGGCAAAAGATGAAGAAAATGCGGTTAAGGCGGAGGATCTCTATATTGACATTGGCGCCATCGGCAAGGAAGATGCCGAGCAAAAGATTTCAGTCGGTGCAATGGTCGGCTTCGATACAGGCTATCAGGAATTCGGCGAGGGTTTGGTTCGCGCGAAGGCGTTGGATGATCGTGGCGGTTGCTATGTTCTGATCGAAATGATTAAAAAAGAATTGCCTTTTGATGCAACCTTTGTCTTTTCGGTGATGGAGGAAATCGGTTGTGTCGGCGCCGAGGTGGCGGCATATACCGTTCGTCCGCAGTGTGCTTTTGTTATTGAAGGGACAACGGCGGGAGATATTCATACAAATAAAGATCAATCCGCTGTATGTACCCTTGGTAATGGGCCGGTTATTTCTTTTATGGACCATTCGGCAATTTATGACCGTGAATTGTATCAACTGGCGTTGGATGCCGCTAAAGCAAACAATATCCCGATTCAAACCAAAGAGGCGGTTGCCGGCGGGAACGAGAGCGGCAAGATCCAGCAAAGTTGGAGCGGCTGCAAAGTGTTGGCGATTTCGGTTCCATGCCGATACATTCATTCTCCGGTCAGTGTGGCTTCGCTGGAAGATATTGAAAATACGTTGCGGCTGACATTGGCTATAATGAATCATCTTCTTTAAGAGGTAAAAATAATGATTGATAGTATTCGTGAATTAGTTGAAATTAAGGGTGTATCCGGCAATGAAGGCGCAGTAGCGGCTTATATTAAAAGCAAAGTTTTGCCCTATGTCGATAAAGCCTATGAAGATGCGCTTGGGAATTTAGTGGCTGTTCGCAAAGGCGAGGGTCCCAAGGTGATGCTGATGGCGCATATGGATGAGATCGGTTTGGTCGCTACCTTTGTGGATGATAAAGGTTTTGTTCGCGTCTCTTCGGTCGGTTACGTCAACCCCAAAACAACCATAGGAAGACCGGTGATCTTTGAAAACGGAGTCAAGGGTGTCTTTGTCTGTGGTGATGAAGAAAAGAAAGAGATGAAGCTTTCCGATTGCTATGTGGATATCGGTGTGGCAAGTAAGGAACAGGCGTTGGATCGTATCCAAATCGGGATGACCGCATCTTTTATCAGCGATACCTTTGTGACGGGGGATAAGATTGTATCAAATGCGCTGGATAACCGTGTCGGTTGCTACTGCCTGATGGAGGTTTTGCGGCGATTAAAGGAGAACAGTTGCGAAGTTTATGCAGTCTTTACCGTTCAAGAAGAGGTTGGCTTACGCGGCGCAAAGGTTTCCGGTTTTGAAATTGCTCCCAATGTTGCTATTGCATTGGATGTGACCTTGAGCGGTGACCACCCCGATGCCGAAAAGACTTCGGCTTCTCTTGGAAAAGGTGCGGCGATTAAGATTCGCGATCGCTCTGCTATCTGCTCCAGAGAGGTTATTGAAGATTTGGAAAACATTGCGGTGCGAAAAGGAATCGCCTGCCAACGCGATGTTCTTTCTTCCGGCGGAACCGATATCGGCAGTGTTCAATTATTAGGGCAGGGTGTGAAGGTTGGAGGCGTCAGCATCCCGATTCGCTACTGCCATTCCGCGATTGAGATGGCGGACCGAAAGGATATCGAAGCGGTGATTGCTTTGGTGGTTGCGTACCTGGAAAAATAAGTTGCAAATATACTATTAATTTGTTATAATAATTTTTAATGTTTTGATAAGTGAGGAAGTGACATTTTGCGTTTAAAATGTTTGGATATACAAGGATTTAAGTCCTTTCCCGATAAGATCAGCATCGGATTTGATCATGGGATCACTGCGATCGTAGGACCCAACGGTTCGGGGAAAAGTAATGTCTCCGACGCGATCCGCTGGGTATTGGGTGAGCAGTCCAATAAAAGCCTGCGCAGTACCAAGATGGAAGATGTGATCTTTTCGGGAACTGCCAAGCGTAAACCCCAAGGGTTTGCCGAAGTCAGCCTGACGATTGATAACAGTGATCACGCGCTGAGTGTGGACTATAATGAAGTGATGATCACCCGCCGCTATTATCGCAGCGGTGAGAGTGAATATTTCATCAATAAATCCCCCGCGCGCTTGCGCGATATCCACGAACTCTTTATGGATACCGGTATCGGTCGGGATGGTTATTCCATCATCGGTCAGGGTACCATCGATCAGATTCTTTTGGGCAAAAGCGACGAACGCCGCTCAATGCTGGAAGAGGTTGCGGGTATCTCTAAATTCCGCTATCGCAAAAACGAAGCGGAGCGTAAGCTTGCCTCCACCGAAGAGAATTTGGTGCGGTTGACCGATATTGTCGGCGAATTGGAAGAGCGGATTCCGGGCTTGGAGCGTCAAGCGGAAAAGGCGCGTAAATACCTGGCAATGTATGAAGAAAAGAAAGATCTTGAAATTGCGCTGTGGCTGGAGGAATTGGACCAGATCAAAGAAAACGCACGCAAGATCGACGAGCAACATTCCATTGCCAAGGGCCAGCTGGACGATCTGAGCATTGAAGTTGATAATATTGAGCAAGAGATCAATCAACTGTTTGAAGAAAATATCCGCATCAATACCGAAATCGATCGCATCCATCAGCAGCAAAAGGCTTGGGAGGAGCAACTCGGTGGTATCGGCTCTCAAAAAGCAGTCTTGGAAAGCCAGGCGGAATTTGAGCAGGGCACGATCGATCGCTTGGAGCAGGAATTATCTTCGGTCGGTACGCGAAAAGAGGAAGCGGAATCCAAGATTCTTGAATATAATCAAGCCATCGAAGAAAAGACGGCCGCGATCCAAAATATCGAAGAGCAGATTTCTGCTATTTTAAATACCATTCAGGAGATCACCGCCAAAGGGGAAGAGCAGCAGCAAAAGACTGCGGCTCTGCAGCAATCGTTGCTTACCAACAGCGGCGAGAGAAATCAACTTCAGATGGAGATGATTTCGGTTCGTTCCGGTATCGAATCTTATCAAGGAAGATTGGCAGATCTGGCGGAAGCAAAAGCAGGGCAAGCGGAGCAGATTCAAGCGGTCGAGAGCGAACTTTCCGACTTGAATCGTCAGATCAAGGAAAAAAGCGAAGAAAAAGAGAGCGAGCAAAATTCCTCGGCAGGCTTGCGCAAGATGCTCGAGATCAAAGAGCGCGCCTATAATGAGGCGGCGGAGACCGAGCAAAAATGCGCCATCGAGCGGAATGCTTTGGAACAGCGCAGCCGTATCCTTTCCGAAATGGAAAAGCATCTGGAAGGGTTTGGCGGCGCAGTAAAGCAGGTGCTGGAGCAAAGCCGTCACGGGGTATTGCAAGGGATCATCGGTCCGGTTTCCAAGCTGATCAAGGTGGATGAAGAATACCTTGTCGCCATTGAGACTGCGTTGGGCGCGGCGATTCAAAATATCGTTACCAAAGATAATATTGCCGCTAAGAATGCAATGCTTTGGTTAAAGCGTCAAAAGGGCGGTCGGGCAACCTTCCTGCCGCTCAACAGCATCACGCCGAAAGGAATCAAAGAAGACTATTCCAAATCCAATGGGTTTGTCGGTGTGGCGGATGAATTGGTTGAAGTCGATCCCGCCAACCGCAAAGCGATTGAATTTTTGCTCGGCAGAACGTTGGTCTGCGAAACCATTGATCACGCAATGGCATTGGCAAAGACCATCCAAAATCGGTATAAGATCGTCACCTTAGATGGTCAGGTCATCAATGCCGGCGGTTCGATGACCGGCGGTAGCGCGGCGAAGAGCGGCGGATTGCTCTCCCGCGGCATCGAATTGGAAAAGATCGAAAAAGAACTTGCCGAAAAGAGCAAGGCCTATGAAGAATGTGAAAAGCGGTTGGAGAGTGCCACCCGCGAAAAGAACACCTTGGAAGCGCGGCTTACCGCGTCCCAAGATGCGATCCATCTTTTGGACGAAGAACTGCAGAGAATCCACGGTCTTTGCGAGAGCAAAGAAGTGGTGCTGGCTTCGTATAAAGAACTGAATGACGGCTATGATCGCGAAGCGCAGACCATTCACGATGCGATCGCCACCTCCGAAGAGCGTTGCAAGGCGTTGGAAGAGCGTCATAACGCTTTGGAAAATGCAGCCGCAGCCCTGCAGGACGAACTGACCTCCTTGCAAGGATTGAGCTCGGAAGATCAGCAAAAGATGGCAGAACTGAAGCAAAAATCTGCCGATTTTGAGATGGACAAGGTCAGTTTGTTTAAAGAAATCGAGGGTATTCGCTCGTTGATCGGTCAGCTGGAAAACCAGTTGAATATGATCGGTAAAGAAGCGGAAGAAAAGAATGCTCAAATTACAGCATCCCGCTTGAGAATCGAAGATGCCAAAGCGGCCGCAGAGGCGTAGGGTCATCAGGCAAAGGAACTGCGCGATCTGCAGAATGATGGCGAAACCCGTAGCCGCGAACTTGCACAGTTGCGTCAGGATCAAGAGCAACGCCAGACTACATATCGTTCGGAGCAAAAAGAAAAGAATGCTGCGAAAGAAAAGTTGATTCAGGAAGTAGAACGCTTGGATAATAAGATCGCGGGCATTTCCGATCAATCGGATCGCTTGATCGCTCAACTTTTGGATATGTATGAATTGACAGTTACCGAGGCAAAGGCGGTTGCGAAACCTTTGGAAGACCGCGCCGAAGCCAAAAAGAGAGTGCATTCTCTTAAGGGAAGCATCAAGGCTTTGGGCAGTGTCAATATTGAGTCTATCGAAGAGTATAATACCGTCAAAGAGCGGTATGACTTTATGAATGGTCAGGTGCAGGATCTGATCCAATCCAAGGCGGAATTGGAAAAGATCATTCGCGAACTGTTGAGCCAGATGAAGGATATCTTCAGCGAGAAATTCAATTTATTGAACAGCGAATTCCAGAAGATATTCGCTGAGCTCTTTGGCGGCGGTACAGCAAAACTCGTGTTGAGCGATCCGGAAGATGTGCTCAACTGCGATATCGATGTTAAGGCGGCTCCGCCGGGTAAGATTATTAAAAACTTGGTATCTCTTTCCGGTGGCGAGCGTGCGTTTACAGCGATCTGCTTGTATTTTGCCATCTTGAAAGTTCGCCCCACACCGTTCTGTGTGGTCGACGAAATTGAGGCGGCGCTGGATGATGTCAATGTTACCCGCTTTGCCAATTATCTGCGCCATTATTGCGAGAAGACCCAGTTTGTATGTATTACGCACCGTCGAGGAACGATGGAAGAAGCCGATGTTCTTTATGGTGTCACTATGCCGGAGCAGGGTATTTCCAAGCTGTTGACCATCAACGTCAATGAGATCGCAGAGCAAATGAAGATTTAGGAGCAAATAACGAATGGGCTTTTTTGAGAAATTAAAACAAGGCCTTGCCAAAACCTCTAAAAATATTTCATCGAAAATCGATTCGGTGCTGGCGGCATTCGGAAAGATCGATGAAGAACTTTTCGAGGAGTTGGAAGAGGCGTTGATTACCGCGGATATCGGGGTGGATACCACCTTGAAGATCATCGATACCTTGCGTAAAGATGTTCGTCAAGGGCGGATCACTCAGCCGGAAGAGATCCGCAACCGATTGGTTGAGATCATTGGGGTAATGATGGAAGAAGATGTTGAACCAATGCGGCTTCAAACCAATCCTTCGGTCATTTTGATGATCGGGGTCAACGGCGTCGGCAAGACAACGACAGCGGCGAAACTCGCAAAAATCTATAAAGATCAAGGGCGCAAGGTGATTTTCGGTGCCGCCGATACCTTCCGCGCCGCGGCGGCAGAGCAACTTGCCGAATGGGCCAACCGCGTTGGCGTTGATATTATCAAAAGCCAACAGGGGGCAGATCCTGCAGCAGTCGTATTTGATACCATTTCTGCAGCCAAAGCCCGCGGTTGCGATCTGATTATCTGCGATACTGCAGGTCGCCTTCATAATAAGGTGAATCTGATGAACGAACTGGCCAAGATTCAAAAGGTGATTGCCACCCAATTACCCGATGCCGATACAGAGGTTCTCTTGGTATTGGATGCCACCACCGGTCAAAATGCAATGAATCAGGCGGTGGAATTCAAAAAGGTCACCGAGCTGACCGGTGTTGCACTTACCAAATTGGACGGTACCGCTAAGGGCGGTATGGCGATTCCTTTAAAGGTGGAATTAGGGTTGCCGATCCGCTTTGTCGGTGTTGGCGAGCAGATGGATGATCTGCAACAGTTTAATGGGCAAGATTTTGCCAGAGCATTATTTTGAGGTTATATCAATGAGATTTGACGGACGAAAAGAAATAGAGATCAGACCGATCGAAGTAATCAAAGATTTTACAATGCATGCCGAAGGCAGTGTTCTTTATTGCCAAGGAAATACCAAGGTGATTTGCACCGCTACGGTGGAAGAGAGTGTGCCGCCCTATCTTCTAGGAACAGGGAAGGGCTGGGTTACTGCAGAATATTCGATGCTTCCCCGCGCCACTTCCACCCGCAATAAGCGGGATATCAGCAAGCTCAAGCAAGCACCGAGAAGCACTGAAATTCAGCGTTTGATCGGCAGAGCCTTACGCGGTGCGGTTGATTTAACCAAACTTGGCGAGCGCAGTATTGTCATCGATTGCGATGTCATTCAAGCAGACGGCGGAACGCGGTGTGCTTCTATCAGCGGCGGCTTTATTGCGTTGGCGCTGGCGATCAAAAAGTTGATGGCGGAAGGTCTTTTGGCTGAAAACCCCATCAAAAAGCAGGTGGCGGCCATTTCCGTTGGTGTTCTGGATGGTGTATCTGTTGCGGATCTTTGTTATGTGGAAGACAGTAAAGCCGATACCGATATGAACGTTATTATGTCGTCTTTGGGCGGTTTTATCGAAATTCAAGGAACTGCAGAGGGCGAAGAGTTTAAAAAAGAGCAGCTGGATGGTTTGCTGGATCTTGCCAAGGAAGGCTGCAAAGCAATTTTTGAGGCTCAAAACAAGGTGCTTGAATAATGGAAAAGAAATTTGTCATTGCAACCAATAATCCCCATAAAGTAATCGAATTTAAGCGGATTTTAGAGCCGATGGGAATTACTTGTGTTTCCCAAAAAGAACTCGGAATCGTTTGCGACGCGGAAGAAACAGGGAATACTTTTAGCGAGAATGCTTATATCAAAGCCAAAGCAGTTTATGACCTTTGCGGTCTGCCTTCGGTGGCGGATGACAGCGGCATCTGCGTGGATGCATTGGGCGGGGAACCCGGCATCTATTCTGCTCGCTATGGCGGCGAAGGATTGACCGATCCGGATCGGATGTACCTTTTGCTGAAAAATATGGAAGATAAAGAAGACCGATCTGCCCATTTTACCAGCGCCATTTGCTGTGTAATGAATGATGGGGCGGTGATTGAGGCGGAGGGCTATATCTACGGTCAACTGACTAAAGAGCCGCGCGGGGAGCGTGGGTTTGGCTATGATCCCATCTTTTTGCCGGATGGTTATGAACAGACCACTGCTGAGATGGAAAGCGATGCAAAAAATGCCATCAGCCATCGTGGAAATGCGCTGCGGATCTTTGCGGATAAATTAAAGGAGTTTTATGATGCTGACAAGTAAGCAACGCGCCAAGTTGCGCGGTCTTGCCTCTAAGGAAGATACGGTCTTTCAAATGGGCAAGGAAGGAATTACCGAAAACTTTATTAAAGCGGTGGATGCCGCCCTTGCAGCCAGAGAATTGATTAAATTCAAGGTTTTGGAAAATGCAATGGTGGATCGGCGCGCGGCAGCGGAAGAAGTTGCTAAAGCCACCGATAGTATCGTTGTCACCGTAATCGGTACAAAGATTGTTTTATATCGCCCTGCCAATCCGCCGGTTATAAAGCTTTGAGATGGGAAACCTATTGATATTCGGTGGAACTTTTGATCCGCCTCATAAAGGGCATTTGCATCTGCTGAAAACAGCGGTTGAGCAAGTGCTGTGCGATAAGGTTCTTTTGATCCCTGCCTATCAACCGCCTCATAAAGACCATCATCCCGCTCTTTCCTTTGAGAATAGGGTAGAGGTCTTAAAATCATGGTTTGGTGATATTCCAAATTTGGAAATCTTGGATATCGAGCAAAAACGCGGTGGAAAAAGCTTTACCTACGAAACGGTAGATACACTTCAAACGCTTTATCCGCAAGATATGCTCCATTTGCTGATCGGAACCGATATGTTTCTATCTTTTGAGGAATGGCGGCGCTTTGAGCATCTGCTAAAAACGGTTGTCTTGGTGGTTGGTTCCAGAGAAATCGGCGATCGTTCGGCGTTGGAAAAGCATAAAGAACACCTGATGAGTAATTATATGTGTAAAGGAATTATCCTTTGCAATATGGAACCGATTGTTTTTGCCTCCAGTTCCCTTCGTTCTTTGGGCGGTGGTCTGGCGGAGCAAATCTTGGAATATATTAACGAAAACTTAGACTCCAAGCGGGTTCGGCACACTTTGTTGGTTGCCGATTATGCGCGAAATTTGGCGGAATTACACGGAATTGATGTTGAGAAAGCATATCTTGCCGCCTTGCTGCACGATTGCACCAAATGCCGATCGGAGCAATGGCATATCGATTATGCAAAGGACAAGGAAATTCAATTAACCGAGGATGATCTCGCTTGTCCGCAGGTTCTTCATCAAATTACCGCGCCGATTTTTGCGGCAGAAACCTTTGGGATTAAAGACAAGGAGATTCTTTCTGCGGTTGGATGTCATACTACAGGCAAGAAAGAGATGAGCCCGCTGGATCGGGTGATCTTCTTTGCCGATGGCTGCGAGCCTTCCCGCGCTTATCCCGGAGTGGAGAATTTAAGAAAAATTGCCGAGCAGGATTTGAATTTGGCAACATTGCGATTGTTGGAACATACGATCGATTATATAAATGTTAGAAACGCATATTTGCATCCTCAGACTTTGGCTGCAAAGAGCGATATTTCAAAGGAGTTAAATCAGAATGGATGAAGCAGTAAAAATTGCGGTTCAGGCATTGGATAGCCGAAAAGCAATGGACATTGAAGTTCTGCACGTTGGAAGTATCACAGTGATGGCGGATTATTTTGTCATCTGCTCCGGTTCTTCCAGCACCCAGATTCGCACCTTGGGTGATGAGGTTGAATTTCAATTAAAAGAAAAACTGGATCTGACACCGATCCATCGGGAGGGGCAGGCCTCTTCGAATTGGATTCTTTTAGACTATGGGTTTATGATCGTTCACGTTTTTCATCGCGAGGCGCGTGAATTTTATAAATTAGAGCATCTTTGGGCGGATGCGGAGCGCACCGATGTTGAATCCTTGATCGATAAAAATGAGGGGGAATAAAAAATGAAATACGATTATAGTGCCATTGAGAAAAAATGGCAGAAATATTGGGATGAGAATGAAAGTTATAAGGTAGAGATCGACCATAGTAAGCCCAAGTTCTATGCGTTGGTGGAATTTCCTTATCCTTCGGGTCAAGGCTTGCACGTAGGCCATCCGCGCTCCTATACAGCGTTGGATATTGTATCCCGCAAAAAGAGAATGGACGGTTATAACGTTCTGTATCCGATGGGTTGGGATGCGTCCGGTCTGCCCAGCGAAAACTTTGCTATTAAAAATAAGATCCATCCCGCCATCGTTACCGAGAATAATATTGCTCGTTTTAAGAGTCAGTTGAAATCCTTGGGCCTTTCTTTTGATTGGAGCCGTGAGATCAATACTACCGACCCCAATTACTATAAGTGGACGCAATGGATCTTCCTGCAACTGTTCAAGAAGGGTCTTGCCTATAAAAAGGAAATGAACGTCAACTGGTGTACCGGTTGTAAGGTTGTTTTGGCAAACGAAGAGGTGGTCAACGGCGTTTGCGAACGTTGCGCCAGCCCTGTTGTTCATAAGGTCAAGAGCCAATGGATGCTTAAGATCACCGAGTATGCCGAAAAGCTGATCAACGGTTTGGAGGATGTTGATTTCATCGAGCGTGTTAAGACGCAGCAACTGAACTGGATCGGTAAATCCACCGGCGCCACCGTTCGTTTCGGTACGACCGTTGGAGAAGAGCTGGAGGTTTATACCACCCGCCCCGATACCTTGTTTGGCGCTACTTATATGGTTATTGCTCCCGAGCATCCGATGATCGATGCCAATAAGGATAAAATTGCAAACTATGAGGATGTTATTGCTTACCGCAATGCAGCTGCAGCTAAAAGCGATTTTGAAAGAACCGAGCTGGTCAAAGAAAAGACCGGTGTTCGCATTGACGGTATCTGCGGTATTAATCCGGTCAACGATAAGGAAATCCCCATCTTTGTTTCCGATTATGTGTTGATGTCCTATGGTACCGGCGCAATTATGGCAGTCCCTGCCCACGATACCCGCGACTATGAGTTTGCCAAGGTGTTTGATCTGCCCATCATTCAGGTGGTTGCAGGCGGCGATATTTCCGAAGAAGCCTTTACCGATGTTGCCACCGGTATTTTGGAAAACAGCGGATTTTTGAACGGTCTTTCGGTGGAAGAAGCTAAAAAGGCAATCATCGAATTCTTGCAAAAAGAAGGTAAAGGCGAGCCCAAGACCAATTATAAATTGCGCGATTGGGTGTTCTCTCGCCAGCGTTATTGGGGCGAACCCATTCCTATCGTTCATTGTGAAAAGTGCGGTCCTGTTGCCATTCCCGAAGAGCAACTGCCCTTACTGCTGCCCGATGTTGAAAGCTATGAGCCCACCGATAACGGCGAAAGTCCCTTGGCAACGATGGATAGCTTTGTCAATACCACCTGCCCCAACTGCGGCGCACCTGCTAAGCGGGAAACCGATACTATGCCTCAATGGGCAGGATCTTCTTGGTATTTCCTGCGCTATATGGATCCCAATAATAATGATGCACTTGCATCGGAAGAGGCTCTGGAATATTGGGGTCCTGTCGATTGGTACAACGGCGGTATGGAGCATACTACCCTGCACTTGCTGTATAGCCGTTTCTGGCATAAGTTCTTGTATGATATCGGCGTTGTCAAGACTGCAGAGCCTTATGCAAAGCGTACTTCCCACGGTATGATCTTGGGCGAAGGCGGCGAAAAGATGAGTAAATCCCGCGGCAATGTGGTCAACCCCGACGATATTGTCCGCGATTACGGCGCCGATACTCTGCGTACCTATGAAATGTTTATCGGCGACTTTGAAAAGAGTGCCCCTTGGAACACCGCCAGCATCAAAGGCTGTAAACGTTTCCTGGAAAAAACCTATAACCTGTTGGATATCTTGGCGGATGGCGATGAGATCTCCAAAGATCTGGAGCGTTCCTTCCATCTGACCATCAAAAAGGTGGGCGACGATATCGAGCATTTGAAGATGAATACCGCCTTGGCGGCATTGATGAGCCTCATCAATGAAATTAGTGCCAAGGGCTCCATCAACCGCAAGGAGTTGGAGATCTTTATCAAGATGGTTTATCCCTTTGCGCCTCATTTGGGTGAGGAAATGTGGGAAACCGCAGGCTTTGAAGGGGATATGACCTATGCCGCTTGGCCGCAATATGAAGAGGCCAAGACCAAAGCGTCTGAAGTGGAAATCGCGGTTCAAATTCTGGGCAAGATCAAAGGCCGTGTTATGATCCCTGCTGAAGCGGATCAGGATGCAGTCCTTGAAATTGTCCGTGCCGACGAAAAGATCGGCGGTTTGCTGGAAGGCAAGAGCATCGTCAAGGTGATCTATGTTCAAGGCAAACTGATCAATTTGATCATTAAATAATGAAAAACGGTCCGTTCTCTATGGAGAACGGACCGTTTTTGTATCGATTCGTTCGATGATGAAAAATAAATAGATAAAAGACTTGACATTCAAGTGTGAAATGTGCTAATATATTTTAGCAAATTTAACTGCGGGTGTAGCACATCGGCTAGTGCATCGGCCTTCCAAGCCGAGGAGGTGGGTTCGATTCCCATCACCCGCTCCATATGCGCTGATAGCTCAGCTGGATAGAGCATCTGCCTTCTAAGCAGAGGGTCAGGGGTTCGAGTCCCTTTCAGCGCGCCACGAGTAATAGAGCCAAAAACCAAGTGTTTATGCGGGTTTGCGGCTCTTTTTCTTTTGCTTTTGGGCGGTTAAAAAAGTAAAAAAGCCCCTAAATCGTCTATATTTGCTGTCAAAGTGGCACAGATAGCATAAGACAATTTAGAATTGCTATATATTTTAGTTGACAAAAAAAGGAAAGCGTGGTAGACTAAAATCAAGTTAAGGGAGTAGTCAGCACGTATTGTGTGGTAAAGCCAACATCCTGAAGAGTATTTTCTTCTGGCTTTATTTTTTGAAATGACGAGACTTATCTGTTTTAAAAAACAGATAAGTCTCTTTTATTTTAAATCATATTCGTACAGACTACCTTATAGAAAATTATTGGAGGTATATTGATGAGAGAGTATTTATCAAATGTTCAAGATGTATTGAATGAGCAAAACACCTCGAAAGAAGGTCTGAATTCTGCCGAAGCTCAAACACGCTTGGAAAAGAACGGGCCGAACAAATTGGAGGAAGGCAAGAAAACACCGTTGATTGTCCGTTTCTTGAAAGAACTTGCCGACCCGATGATCATCATTCTGATTGCGGCTGCAGCAGTTTCGGCAATCACTGCTGTTTTTGAAGGCGGGGAGTCTTTTGCTGATGTTATTATCATCTTGGCTGTAGTGTTGATCAATGCTGTTTTAGGTGTATTCCAAGAAAGCAAAGCCGAAAAAGCGATTGAAGCGTTAAAGGAAATTACAGCGGCAACATCAAAGGTGTATCGTGATGGGAGATTGGTTTCCATTCGTAGCGAAGAGTTGGTATGCGGCGATATTATTGTTTTGGAAGCGGGCGATTCGGTTCCGGCCGATGCTCGGATCATCGAAAACGCCAGCATGAAGGTGGAAGAAGCGGCATTGACCGGAGAATCGGTGCCGGTTGAAAAGTCCGCTGAAACCCTTGATTTGGGGGATAAAAAGGATATTCCTTTGGGCGATCGTGTCAATATGCTTTATATGGGCAGCACGGTGGTCTACGGTCGCGGTGTCGCTGTTGTGACTGCGGTTGGTATGGATACTGAAATGGGTAAAATTGCAAACGTTCTTACCCAATCGAAGGATGACGATACCCCGCTTCAAATAAAGTTAAATCAATTGAGCAAAATTTTGAGCTTTTTAGTGCTTGGAATTTGCGCTGTTATTTTTGCCATCAATTTGCTTCGCGAGTATCCCAATATCGGGACCCATGTTATTTTGGATACGTTTTTGGTTGCCGTCAGTTTGGCTGTGGCTGCTATTCCCGAGGGACTTGCAGCGGTTGTAACGATCGTTCTTTCGATCGGTGTAACCAATATGTCTAAGCAAAACGCAGTAATTCGGAAGTTGACTGCGGTGGAAACCTTAGGTTGTACCGAAATTATCTGCTCTGATAAAACCGGAACACTGACTCAAAACAAGATGACGGTCGTCGAACATTCTTCGAGCGATAAAAACGCCTTGGTTCTCGCGTTGGCATTGTGTAGCGATGCAAAGTTTGATGATGAAAAACAAGATGCGATCGGCGAGCCGACCGAATGTGCGTTGGTCAACGATGCTCATAAAGAGGGCGTTTTGAAAATAGCGGAAGATTATCATCGGATCGGAGAAGCTCCGTTTGATTCAGACCGCAAGATGATGTCGGTGGTCTGTAAGGATGCAAAGGATCAGATTGTCCAATTCACTAAAGGCGCACCGGATGAAATTTTAAATCGTTGCACCTCGATCTTGAAAGATGGAAAAGAAGTTCCTTTGACCGATGAATTGCGGGCGGAAGTTCTTGCCGATAATAAAAAAATGGCGGATCAAGCGCTTCGTGTTCTTGCCGCCGCCCATCGCAGATGGGATTCTGTTCCCGCTGATTATGCACCGGAAATGCTGGAAAACGAACTTTGCTTTATCGGTCTTGTCGGTATGATCGATCCGATCCGTCCGGAAGTTAAGGTGGCAATCGAAAAATGCAAGAGCGCCGGTATTCGCGCGATCATGATTACCGGTGACCATAAGGACACTGCAACAGCTATTGCGCGGCAGCTTGGAATTTTATCTGAAGATCAATATGCGATCACCGGCGCGGAATTAAATGAAATCTCCGAAGAGCAATTGGCAAAGGATATTCATAAATATTCGGTTTATGCCCGCGTTCAGCCGGAGCATAAGGTTCGCATTGTTCGCGCCTGGAAAGCGCAAAGCAAAATTGTCGCAATGACCGGAGACGGTGTCAACGACGCACCCTCGATTAAAAGCGCGGATATTGGCGTTGGAATGGGGATTACCGGTACCGACGTCACTAAAAACGTCGCTGACATGGTGTTGGCCGACGATAACTTTGCCACAATCGTCAGCGCCGCCGAAGAGGGACGTCGTATTTATGATAATATTCGCAAAGCGATTCAATTTTTGCTCTCTGCAAACCTTGCCGAGGTTCTGGCAATTTTCTTCTCGACATTGCTTGGATTTACGATCCTGAAGCCGGTACACCTGCTTTGGATCAATTTGATTACCGATACGTTCCCCGCGCTTTCCTTGGGAACAGAGCCTGCGGAAGCAGACATTATGCAACGCAAACCTCGCGCTACCAACGAAGGTATTTTTGCCGGCGGGCTTGGCTTTGATGTTGCCTTCCAGGGCATTATTATTACGGTACTGACGTTGTTATCTTATTTTGTCGGGCACTTTATGGAAAGTGGGCGTTGGGAAGTGGCGAATAGTGCCGATGGTATGACCATGGCGTTTCTCACATTGTCGTTGGTCGAAATCTTCCATTCCTTCAATATGCGCTCGCGCAGAAAATCGATCTTCTCTATGCATTCGCACAATAAGCTTCTTTGGGGATCGATGTTGCTTTCGTTTGTGTTGACAACAGCGGTGATTTATATTCCGTTCCTTGCTGATGCATTCGGTTTTGAAGTGGTTTCCTTTGCAGAATATGTGATTGCGATTTTGATTGCAGTGACTATCATTCCGATTATGGAACTTGTGAAATTGATTCAACGAAAATTAAACAAATAAAAAAAGAGCCTTCGGGCTCCTTTTTTATTTGTTTAATAATTCCATAGGGGAGGCGATGATATAATCTGCATCTTTTAATTCGTCCTTATCACCATACCCGAAAAGGACGGCCGCAACCTTCACATTGCAATTTTTGGCACCCTCGATATCGTAATATCGATCACCGACCATCAAGCAGTCTTCTGGGTTCAGGTGGTTTTCTTTTAAGACATATTTGATTACCTCGGTCTTTTTGGTGCGGGTTTCCTGTAGGGTGCTTCCGCCGATAAAATCAAAATATTTTGCAAGATCAAAATGCTCTAAAATCGTTTTCGCAAAAGGTTCCGGTTTGCTGGTCGCAACAAACAAAGAACAGCCATCTTCCTTTAATGCACTCAGCATTTGAGGGATCATTGGGTATACTTTATTTTCAAACATTCCCTTGCTGCGGAAATATTGGCGATAATCGGCGACCAACGATTCCGCTTCTTTGTGTGTTACATTGCAGAATTTCATAAAGGTATCGATCAAAGGCGGCCCGATAAATGCGTTTAAAGTATCATCGTCTAAAATAGGGCGGTTTTGTTTGTTCAAAGCATAGCGAATAGAATTTTTGATTCCCAACGCAGGGTCGGTCAAGGTTCCATCCAGATCAAACAAAATGTTTTTATAGGTCATAGTTCATCCCTCCAAAAAACAGTTTAATCGTTTTGTATCAAAAAAGCAAGTAATAAAAAAGAATGAATCGGTTCATAATGTTTTTATGGAATTCTTTAGTCATTTTGAAAAAAATCTGAAGACGATCACTGCTGCTTTTGAAAAGGATGACACACTGAAAATTAAACGGATCCAAAATCCGAATCATCCGGAAGTGCCGATGGTAGCATTGTTATCCGGAGCGATGGTCAGCAATGATATAGCGAATCGCGATGTCATATTCCCGTTGGAAACTAATTCCTACGAGCCGACTCCGGAGGGGGCGGTGGCGGGAGGAATCTCTTGCCATAATCTTGAAATTTCAACCCAAATGGATAAGGCAATGATACAAATCAGTTCGGGCGATTGCGTTGTTCTGATCGGCGATTACCCGCGGTGCATTATTATCGATACCAAAGGAATGGCGCAACGTTCCAATGCGGTTCCCGAAACAGAAATTTCGTTGCTCGGTCCTCAAGACGGTTTTAATGAAAATATTATGGCTAATATAGGGCTCTTGAAAAAGCGGATTATGAGCCCATCCTTAAAAAGCGAATTTATAACCATCGGAAGACAGGCAAACAACAAGGTCGCGATTTGTTATTTAGATGGAATCGTTCGTGCGGAAATTGTCGACGAGATTAAAAATCGGCTTTCAAAGATCGACATCGATTTTATTCCGGATGGGAATACGCTTGGGGAGTTGATCCGCGATTATCCCCGCGCATTATTCAAAACGATCGGCAAAACATCGCGGCCGGATGTTTTAGCCGCAAAGATAGCAGAGGGCCGTGTGGGAATTATATTGGATGGTTCGCCGGTCGCGCTGACAGCACCCTATATTTTTGCAGAAAGTTTTCAAAGTCCCGACGATTATTATCAAAGCTTTTTATATGCAAATATTGGTCGTGTTTTGAGGATTTTTGGTTTTTTAATAGCGGTATTTTTGCCCGGAATTTATATTGCGGTGGTAAACTTTAACCCCGGAGTCTTGCCGCCCCATTGGCTTTATACGATTATGGCATCTTCCCAAGGGGTCCCGATTAAGACTCTGACAGAAATGCTGCTATTGTTTTTAGCCTTTGAGATTTTGAGAGAAACAGGGACACGGATGCCATCGGGTCTGGGTTTGGCGCTTAATGTGGTTGGTGCTGTGATTTTGGGAGATGCGGCAGTAAACAGCAATATTGTTTCGACACCGATGGTCATCATCGTTGCTTTTTCCGGTGTTACGGGTTTGATGGTGAAGGATGTTAAAGGACCGGTCTTTTATTTGAGACTTGCTTCAATTCTTGCGGGTGCAATTTTTGGATTGCCGGGGATTACGATATCTTCGGTGGCTATGCTTTTGCATCTTGCATCGATCCGTTCTCTTGGTGTTCCTTATTTATATACGTTGGGAAAAAGAAGCGGAAAGCAAGATACGTTATTTCGCGTTCCTTATTGGGGGATGCTGTGGCGCCAAAAAGCGTTTACCCAGAACGAAAGGAGACAGCAATGGAAAAAATAATTCGTTATGCTTGCGTTGGTGCGTTTATTTTTGCTGCAATGATTGCTTCGTTTTCATTGCCGCGACGCGAAGTGAAAACGATTGCTCAGGTTGCCGGTATTGCCCTTGATCGAAATGGCGAAAATATCAAGGCTACCTTTGAAGTGTTTGAACCGTCGGTTGATCAACCGTATGGAAAAGAGCGAAGTGTTGTGGATTCAATAGGAAAAGACCTTAAAGAATGTATAGAAAATGCACGTCGTTCCATAGGAAAAGAACTTTATGTTGACGATGTAGCGGTGTTAATAATCGCCCATAAGGATGAAGAGTATCTATTGAGTGAAATTAAGCGTTATTACAGGAAATTTAACCAAGATTATATGGATTTGCCGCTGGTACAGGTTGAAAAACAAACGGCAGCAGAGGTGTTTAAGGGTAAAGGGAAAATACTTTCCACCGAAATTGCTGAAAGTATGCTTCTTTTGGAAAAAAGGTCGACGATTAAAGACTTATTTAACGATGTAAAACCCGATGTTTTCATTGCAGGGGTGGGTAAATATGAAATTATTTCGTAGTTCTCTTTTATTGATGGGCGTACTATCGGCGTTTGGTTGGTTTTTATTAAGAAATATTTCATTTTTGGCCTTACTTCCGTTGATCCCGCTTGGTATAGGAGTCTATTTTTTAAATCGGTTTGAAGGAAAGAAACTAATCTGGTTCAATGGTATCGCTACGATAATCACAACAATCATTATCTGTATGGTTGTTGCTGTGGGCGTTTTTGAAGGGCATGGCTTTTTTATGTTGTTCTTTTTAATGCTCTCCTGTGCACTTATGGCGATCAAAATAGAATCTTCCGAATGGGCGCGTATTGCAGGCTGGTGGATGACGATTTTTTTATTTGCTTTTCTTTTTATGCTGGTCGCAACCGCTTTTGGAATGGAGCAGAGTGAAATTTCTTTGGAGTGCGGTGCATGGAGCGATATTTTGATATTCTATATCCTTGCATTGGGTGAACCGTTTGTTATGGGGAAAAAATATCGTGCCGCTCCGCTGGGGTTGGGGATCCTCTTGATTCCGTTTGCGTTATTTTCATATCTCGCGTTGGGGGCGGGAGCATTTTGCGCATCGGAATTTCCGTATCTTTCGGTGTTGTCCGGTGTCTCTTTGGCTTCGTTTCATCATTTGGAGGGGATATTTTTGTGTTTACTGTTTGGGGCGGGGATCTTTCGTGTTGCAAATTTTATGATCCGATGTTGGACGTGTTTTAAAAAAGAGCGGTGATCGCTCTTTTTCTTTATATTAAATACTTGATTATTATAATTAAATTTAGTATAATGATTTAAATATCGCAAATTCCAAGGAGTTACTATGGCAGAGATCAATATTTTTGAAAATAATCATACATTGCAGCAGCATCCATTGATTGCTTCGCGCGGCATTGTTGTTATGCCCGGTGCGAACCTTTCCTTTGAGGTGGTGCGCGATTTTTCGATTGCTGCGATCAATGCGGCGGCGAAGCATGATGGGTTAATCATTATCGCTTCTCAAAAAGATTTTAGTGTTGAAGAACCGGGTACGCAAGATCTTTGCGATGTTGTCACAATTGCTAAAATCGTTCAAGTTGCCAAATTGCCCGATGGGCTTATCCGTGTGGCAGTTCGCGGTTTGTTTCGCGGAGATCTTCTCAAGGTTGAGAAAAAGAACAATATGTTTTTGGGGATTGTGTATCCTATCGCAGAAATTGAGGCAAAAGCTGAGTCGCCGGAGCGAGAGGCGTTACTGCGTTCTTTGAAAGAGAATTATGGGGAATACATAACGCTTCTGCCAAAGGTGAATGAAGAAGCATCGCCGGCTGTTTTTGCCGAGCAAGATCTGGGGCGGTGTGCAGACCAAATGGTGGCCGGCAGTTTCTTTGCCCCCGAGCAACGGCAAGAGATTTTAGAGCAAATCGATCCGGTGAAGCGGAGCGAGCTTTTGCTTGAAATTCTGGTGCGAGAAATTGAAATCCTAAAAATGGAGCAAGAGATCCATGCCCGTGTCCGTGAATCTATCGAAGCAAATCAACGGGATTACTATCTTCATGAGCAGATGCGTGTGATTCAAGATGAATTGGGCGAAGGAGAAGGCGGAGACGAAGTAAATGAGTACTTTGATAAGGTTGACGCCTTGAATGCTTCGGAAGAGATCAAGGCGAAATTGCGCAAGGAAGTGGAGAGGATGGCGAAGATGCCGCCGCTTTCTCATGAGGGCGCGATCATACGAAGCTATCTGGATATTGTCTTGGAAGTGCCTTTTGGTATTTATACCGAAGAAAACTTGGATATTAAGGCGGCGCGTAAGATTTTGGAAGAGGATCATTACGGGTTGGAAGAGGTCAAGACCCGTGTTCTTGAATTTCTTGCTGTTCGCTCTCTTAACGCTGTGGGTGGGCAGATCCTTTGCTTGGTTGGCCCTCCCGGAGTCGGCAA
>JAZSBU010000013.1:0-8658 GCA_045602565.1 Eubacteriales bacterium
GCAAGCACGTGCGGTTCCACGACCTACGACATACCTTCGCCACGATGGCGCTGGAAAACGGTATGGACGTGAAAACGCTGTCGGCAACCATAGGCCACGTGTCAGCGGCAACAACGCTTGATATCTACAGCCATATGACCGACACGATGCAGATGCAGGCGGCGGTGAGCATTGGCCGCAAAATTGGCGGCACAAACGCGCAGATGCCCGTGGCAGAGCAAACACCCGAGGAGACGGCAAAACCGCCCGTAAACGCCCCGTGTGCGCCCACAGAGCCCCATCCCGAGCCGATACCGAGAAAGATACGCAAGAGCGGCACCGGATGTCTGTATCAGATAAACGACAACCTCTGGGAAGGCAGCTTCTTCCCAAGACTGCCGAACAGCAAGCGAAAGAAATTCAACGTCTACGCCGAAACCCGTGAACAATGCGAAATCAAACTCGCCGAGATGATCGAAAGAGTGAAAGCGGAAATCGCGGAAGAGAAGGCAAAACTAAAAGAGGGCGCCGAATAACGGCGCCCTCAAATTTTGGCTTGCAGTAAACAAAGAAGTCTCGTTACTACGATAAAAATACAGTACAATTATGCATCTTCATCACTATTTTCGATTTCATCAATAAGTTGTTTCGGATTGTCGTTCCCTGTCATTATTTTTAGCAAATTTTTTCCATACTTATCAAACATGAAAATTGGTAAAAGGATACTATCTTTTATGATGTTTTCACTAATAGTAGTATCTTCAAAATTGACAAAAGTCTTGTACCGTATCTCTCCGTCCTTATAATCCAGTTCAAAATTACCATTTATTAAACCATAATTTGCTCTATGTAAATATTCTGCAACAAAAGCGACATTATCTTCTTCTGCATTGCTATTTAATATAGTGTAAACAGTGTAGGAGGTTTCTCTAATTCGAATGATAATATGTAAGTTTCCAAGTGCACCGTTCATATTAATTCCTGTAGTGAAGATGGACTTTTCTTCGTTAAACGAGTAATTCCAATCTTCTTTTTCAAAAAAATTCTTTAATAATTGAATAGTTTTTTTCATAAAATCACCTCATAATTTAATGCAGTTTGCGATACTGTTAGCAATGCTTTTGTCTATAAGCGACAATCCTAATGATGTAATAGAAACTATATCGTTTCCTAATTCAGAAACTAAAAAGAACAAGTAAACTGCAACTATTATTGCGTAGAAAGAATAGGAAAAGATTCGCGTACATATTTTTTTGCGTTTCTTTTCACGAAGCTTAATCTCATCGGGAATGCCCATATTGTCGATTCGATTGTATATTTTTTCGATTATCTGTTCTGTAATCGAGAGAAAAACCAGCAGTATTGCAACCACATTTACCAGCGCATTTGCGAAAACCAATCGATCAGAATCATTCAATAAACACCGGAAAGCAATGAGAAGAGCCGTTATAATTACAAATGTAGATGTTTGATTTTTCAAAACTTTATTTACCCCATCAGTTCTTTTCGAATAGCCAAATAATCATCATTTTTCTCCATAGAAAGAGAACACATAAAAACATATTTTCTTTTCAAGGATAATAACAAATTATCATTTTTAAAAATTTGTTCGTTTTTACTATTGTTATAACACTCTTTAAGGTTGTATTGTGCAACAATTTTTCTTGCTAAACAAGATGTCTTTTTGTTTTTAGGAAAGTATGATACTTCATTCATATCAATCACCCTTATTACTTATGCTGCGACAATTCGATTTGTACAATTCGTTTAACTTCATAATATCATCGAACGACAACTCGTCTTCCTCGTATTTGTTTCGCAACATCTCGGATGCTTTTCGTTGTTTAGGGTGCCCTGATGCTTGGACTGTATCCAAAACGTAAACAATCGTTTCCGGACTAACTTCAGATAAAAATTGTTTGCACAAAGCATCTTCTTCTTTTTGGATATCGGCTTTCTTTTCCGCAAGTGTATCAAATTTTTTTGATAATTTTTTATCTAAAAGTGAATCTACCATCGTGACACCTACCCATACCCATGTAAAATGATAAATAACCATTCATCTATAAAAATTATACATGAAATATGTGGAAACGTCAAGGTAAAAGCGGATTTTTGTCGATTAATTCATTTTCTACATAAGAAAGCCGCAGAGATACCCCTGCGGCTTTCTTATGCGGCAAAAACCGCCGTTTTGGTCCGAGTGACAGGGATCGAACCTGCGGCCTGATGGTCCCAAACCACCCGCGCTCCCAGCTGCGCCACACCCGGATATCTATTCAATTTTTTAGTTTTCTGCGTGGAAGTGGGACAAACTGTGGTCAAACGCAAATTCCGCGCTGCTTTGCGTTTTTATAAAGTGCCGAAAACCCGCATAAATAAAGGCTTTTCGGGACTTTTGCTTTTTTGCGCCTACAACTGCTGGGCACGCTCCCAAAGCAGGCGCGCTACCAATTGCGTTACACCTCGATTTTAAGTTGTTGCTGAATTTTGAGAGATGGTATTTCCTCTCTTGGAGGGTATACCGTTTCGTTAGTTTGATCAACAAGACGTTTGCAACATCAAAAAATTCTTCGCAAGCCGTTGGTTGCTCGATATTTTTTTTGTTGCGGCACCTGCTGGCCTGCTCGCTTCATCTGCCACCGGCAGCGCTCGCAGGCGCAACTACCAATTGCGCCACACCCCGTTTTTAGTTGCCTGATAATTATAGCAAACGTTGGTGGTTTTGTCAATCAAAAAAGGACCTATAAAGATAGGTCCTTTTTTCTTTTCGGGTTATTTTTAAAGCTGTTTTAGCGGATGCCGTATTGCTCGATGATGTAGTCCATATCTTTATCGCCGCGGCCGGAGAGGCAGATCAGGATGGAGCCTTTGCCCATCTTTTCGGCCAGTTTGATGCCGTAGGCAACGGCGTGGGAACTTTCGATGGCGGGGATAATACCTTCCATTCTGGAAAGGCGGAAGAAGGCGTCGATGGTATCATCGTCGTTGATGACGTCGTATTTGACTCTGCCCAGGTCACGCAGGAAGGCGTGCTCGGGGCCGGAGGAGGGATAGTCCAGACCGGAAGCGACGGAATAGACGGGGGCGGGGTCGCCGTTCTCATCCTTCAGCATAATGCTATTGAAGCCATGCATCACGCCTTCGGTGCCGTATTGCAGGCTGGCGGCGTGGTCGCCCAGCTTGGTGCCGCGGCCCAGCGGCTCGATGCCGTAGATATCCACCGCGTCGTTTAGGAATCCGGCGAAGAAGCCGGCGGAATTGGAACCGCCGCCCACGCAGGCGACGATGGCATCGGGCAGTTCGCCGGTCATTTCGGTGAACTGTTCTCTTGCTTCGATACCGACAACGCTTTGGAAATCGCGGACCATCATAGGAAAGGGATGGGGACCGACCACCGAGCCGATGCAATAGATACTGTTCTCATAATCCTTGGCATAGGCTTCAAAGGCGGCATCCACCGCTTCTTTCAGAGTTGCCAGACCATGGGTAACTTCCACGACGTTGGCGCCCAGAATCTTCATTCTTGCCACATTGGGGGCTTGCTTTTTAATATCCACCGAGCCCATATAGATATCGCATTCCAACCCGAAATAAGCAGCGGCGGTTGCCAGCGCGACACCGTGCTGTCCGGCGCCGGTTTCGGCGATCAGTTTTTTCTTGCCCATATACTTTGCCAGCAGCGCTTCGCCCATACAATGGTTGAGTTTATGCGCGCCGGTATGGTTCAGGTCTTCCCGCTTGACATAGAGCTGAACACCATTGCCAAGGCTGTTGGACAGGCGCTCCAGATGGGTGATGGGGGTGGGGCGGCCCTGGAACTCCTTGCGAATGCGGCGCAGCTCATCGATAAACTTTCTGGATTTGCAGATGGTGAAATAAGCATCGTTGATCTCTGCCATTGCTTTTTTCAGATCGTCGTTGACGTAGGCACCGCCGTAGGGGCCAAAGTATCCTTCTTTATTAGGATAGTTTTTAAAATAAGTATCAAAATCAATTCCGTTGAAATTCATAGTCGGTTCTCCTTAAATATATAATAATGAAAGTGAATTAAAAATTCAGCTACGCCATCGCCCTGCCAATAAAAACATAAGATCATCCTTTCAAAATAAAAATCCCATACTCCCTTAAAGAGAGTATGGGACAGAAGTTCAAACTCTGCGGTGCCACCCATATTGATGAAAAATCATCCGCTCAACGCCATACAATCATATGGCTCATACGATAACGGGTATGCCCCGTCGGCAACTACTTGCGCCTTAGCGCGTTGGTGCCGCCCTCGTAAGCCCATTGGGAGATCGTTCCGCTATCGCCATCCCAGCATCGGCGACTCTCTGCAAGCTTTCCGAATCTCTTACTTACTCTTACTCATCGGTTTAATAAACTCAATATAACATAATAAACGGTTTCTTGTCAAGCCTTTTTCAGGAAAGAAGGGTATTTTCAGGGGTGATGGCACTTCCGGATTCCACCCCTGCAAAATAGGCATCAAAAATATCTCTTGCCACCGAGCCGACATAGTTGCCGTGGGCACCGTGTTCCACCACAACGCAGACGGCGATCTGCGGATCTTCATAGGGAGCAAAGGCGACAAAGACGCCGTTGGCGGTTCCTTTCGGGACCGATGCGGTACCGGTTTTGGCACCGGCGGTCAGCGCATAGGAATAGCCGAAAACACCTGCGGCGGTACCGGTGGTGGCACATTCCAACATTCCCTGCATAATGGCGTGGTAATTTTCGTCTTTCATTTTAAGGTTATCTTCCACCCGGATCTTTTCTTCCTGCAGGCAAAGACCGGTGGAGGGCTCGTAGACCCCTTTGACCAGATGGGTCTTATAGCGGGTTCCGCCATTGACAATGGTGGCGACATAGTTTGCCAGTTGCAGCGGGGTGAAGAGGTTATCTGATTGCCCGATGGCCGCCTGCAGAGTATCGCCGGGATACCAGATATCGTCGTTTTGTGCACGGTAGTCAGGGCCTGCGAGGACCCCTTTTGCTTCGCCGATCTCCACACCGGTTTTGACCCCAAGGCCTAATTTGCGGCAGTAGCTGTTCAGCGCCGAAATGCCCATACGGTCGGCCGCTTCATAGAAATAATAGTTACAAGAATTTTTCAGTGCATCGACAATGTTTTGATTGCCGTGTCCGCGGCCATAGTCGGTATAGACCCAGCAGCGAGGAGAATAGCTGGGCGCATATTTGGTATAGATACCGATGTCGCGGATATATTCCCGAATGCCTACCTTTTTTTCTTCCAATGCGGCAATGCCGGTCGCCATCTTGAAGGTGGAGCCGGGGGCATAGGTGCCTTGAAAGGCACGGTTGAAGAGGGGCAGTTTTTTATCGGTGGCCAACTCGGTATAATTATTTTCATATTCATCCTGGGTATAGGTGGGGTAGGTAGCCGAGGCCAGAATGGCACCACTATGGATATCCACCGCCACAACAGCACCGGAATCGGCATCTTCGCCATCCCGGCCCGGTTCATAGGCACGGCGGGCAATGGTTTCAATACATTCTTTCAAGGAATCCTGCGCCACCTTTTGCAGTTTGCTATCGATGGTCAGGACGACATTGTTGCCGCTCTTGGCTTCGTCTAAAACGGTAACATTCAGCACCTTACCGTCGGCATCCCGCTCGATGACGCGGGTTCCGTCGCTGCCTTTGAGTTCCTCTTCCATTGCTTTTTCAATGCCGCTTTTTCCGATGGTATCGTTCATCTTATAGCCCTTGGCGGCAAGGTCTTTATATTCTTCCGCCCAAATATTATCCACATACCCTAAAAGGTGGGGAGCAATAGACGGATCGGTATAGTAGCGGATGGGCTTGGTATCGATATCGACGCCCGGAAAATCCTCGGAGAGTTGCTTGATGGTGGCCACCAGATCTACATTCACATCCGAGGCAAATTCATAGGGATTGGAAAGATTAAAGGTAGTTTGGGTCATTTCATAGCGGACCCCTGCGATCTTTCGTTGCTGCTCGGGGGTGAATTTTTGCAGGTCATATTTTTCGATCAGCCCTTCCATCGCTTGGGCGGCGGTCAATTTTCCTTCCGCCTTCAAGGTCTTCCATAGAGTTTGGATGGTTTGATCGTTGAGATCCTTGACCGTATAGCTAAAGGGGGCTTCGGCCGTCAAGGGGAGATGATCGTTATAGGAACATTGATGCTTCTCCATCAGCTCGATCAGCTTGAGAATGATATCGTTTTGCTGCTCTTCGGGGAGCAGCGCGCGGGTAAACTTGATACAGTAGCCGGTGGTGTTGGTCACCAAGCTGACACCGTTGCAATCATAAATACTGCCGCGGGAGGCGGTAATATTCTCGGTGGAATAGATCTTTTGCTTGGATTGTTGCTTGTATTCATCGCCGTTGACCAACTGCAGGCGGATCAAGGTAATGATATAGCAAAAAAAGACCAAAACAATAATGGTAGCGGCAAGGATGGCGCGAAATTTACCGTTTTTAAAGGTCATTCCAGTTCCTCCTTTGCACGAAGTTTCATATCAAACCGCCAAAGAATCCAATAGATGGGAAAGGCGAACAGGCCGGTAAAGAAAAAGGTGGGCAGGATCTGATGAATAACGGCAGAGCCCAGCGGCAGACGCTCAAAGAGCAGAAGATGGGCAAGATATGCGGCAATCTGCTGCAAGAGGGTGACCGCCAGCGCGGCAAAGAGATAGACAATGAATTTGCGCTGGAAGATGGTTTCCAGCAGAACTCCTAAAATATAGCCGGCGAACATAAACAAAATGGCATCGCTGCCGACCAAGGTGGAGGTGGTCAGTTGGGAGAGTATGCCGGCAATCAGCCCGAACCATGCGGCAAATGCGGGAGATTCAAAAAAGGCGATGCCCACCGCCAATAGGAGCAAAAGAGAAGGCGCACACCCTAAAAAGCGCACGCCAAAAGCCGGTACGCTCTGCAAAACAAAGCATACCAGCGTAAATATCACATATAAAATCAATTTCCAATAATTTCTCGGTCTGCTAAACATCAGTTTTCACTTTCAAAATTGGTGATAACAAAGACAGTATGGACCCGATCAATATCGACGGCAGGCTCCAAAACAGCATATTGGGAGATGCCGTGGCTTTCGGTACGCAGTTCGCGCACCCGACCCAAAAGGATCCCTTTGGGGAAGATGCCGCCCACACCGCTGGTCTCCACCGCATCGCCGCTTTGCAGCACCACGCCGGTATTGAGATAGGCCAATTTAGCCAACCCTTCTTCCGAAAGATCATAATCCCAGTCCAACACCCCCACATCAAGGGTACGGGTGACGACCGCGCCGATCTCGCAGGTGGAATCCAGAATGGTGGTGACCTTGCTCCAGGTCAGCCCTAATTCGCTGATGTAGCCCACTACACCGTCGGCAGTCATGACCAGATCCTTCAATGCCAGACCGTCGGCAGAGCCTTGGCTGAGGGTGAGGGTATGGGAATAGCCGTTTTGATCGCTGCCGACCACCGAACAGGCGGCAAACTGAAAGTCTGCGTGCTTTTCGGCAATGCCCAGCATCCCTTTAAGGCTTTGATTTTCCAACACATATCCTTCCGCGTCGCGGATCAATTGGCCGGTTTTGGCAAGTTCGCTTTTCAGCTTGGCGTTTTCTTCTGCTAAGGTATCGTATTCGGTATAGGCCCGCACCAGATTGCCTCCGTATTTTACCACGGTGGAGCAAAAGCTCTGAATGGGGGTGATCAAAGAGCCGGCGATGTTTTCCAAAAAGGAAAGATGGCCGTCATCGGCTACGTCCAGCGCCATCATCCCCAAAAGCAGGGCGGCGACAACGCAGATGGCAATAAAGGTGCGGGATTTGAAGAACCCGCCCATCAGCGGGCAAGCGCTGCCCAAAGGGCAGGATTCTCAAGGCTCTTACCGGTACCCAATGCAACGCAATCCAAAGGATCTTTTGCAATATACACAGGCATACCGGTCACTTTATTGATCAACTTATCCAAACCGCGCAGCATCGCACCGCCGCCGGTCAGAGTGATGCCGTGGTCAATAATGTCGGCAGCCAGTTCGGGCGGGGTATCCTCCAGAGTCTGGCGGATGGCGTCGATGACCACCTGCACCGATTCGCTCAACGCTTCGCGGATGTGCGCCGCGCTGATATCCACGTTCTTGGGCAGACCGGAGATGAGGTCTCTGCCACGCACGCTCATTGTCCCTTCATTATCATAGGGGTGGGCGGAACCGATCTCAAATTTGATCTCTTCTGCGGTACGGTCGCCGATCAAAAGGTTGAAATGCTTTTTGACATAAGCCACAATGGCGGCATCAAAGGAATCGCCGGCCACCCGCACCGAGCGGGAGGATACGATACCGCCCAAAGAAATAACAGCCACTTCGGAGGTACCGCCGCCGATATCGACGACCATACTACCGGTCGGCTCGCCGACCGGCAACCCTGCGCCGATGGCGGCTGCCAAAGGCTCCTCGATGATGCGAACATCCTTCGCGCCGGTCTCATAGGCGGCATTTTCCACCGCCCGATGCTCCACATCGGTGACCCCGAAGGGGATGCAGATGAGGATGCGTTTCTTGGTAAAGGCATTGTTGCCCATTGTTTTTTTCAAAAAGAACCGCAGCATGGCAGAACCACACTCAAAGTCGGCAATAACACCCTCTTTGAGGGGGCGGACAGCGCGGATACTATCGGGAGTACGCCCG
>JAZSBU010000014.1:0-1704 GCA_045602565.1 Eubacteriales bacterium
TATTTGATCGTTCAATGAAGATCCAATCGTTAAGGCTGGAAAATTTCAGAAATTTTAAGGATGAGACCTTTCTTTTCTGCGAGGGGACCAATATTTTGGCGGGCAATAACGCCCAAGGCAAGACCAACTGCATCGAAGCGATCTATTTTTGCTCCTGCTTAAAGAGCTATCGCGTGTTGCGGGAGGAGCAGTTGATCCGTTTCGGGGAAGAGACAGCGACTGTGACCCTTACCTTTGGGGACGGAAACCGGCAGGAGCAGCTGCAGATTCTGTTCCATCGCAACAGACCTAAGGAATTTCGGTATAACGGGCTGGTGGTCTCAAGGCTGCGGGACCTTTTGGGTTGCTTCCATTCGGTCATCTTTACCCCCGACCATCTCAATCTCATCAAAGAGGGTCCCCATAAGCGCCGCAACTTTCTGGATATGGCGCTTTGTTCGCTGGACCTGACCTATACCGACCAATTATTAAACTATCAAAAGATCATTAAAAACCGCAACGCACTGCTGCGGCAATGCAAAGAACGCCCCGAACTGATGGATATGCTGGAGATCTGGGACGAAAAGTTGGCGCAGGCAGGCGCATATATCGCCTTGGCGCGCCGCAACTATATCGAGCAGCTTTCCCAATTTGCCAAGGGGTACTACAGCGATATCTCCGGCGGAACGGAAAAACTGAAACTCATCTACTTAAACCAATTCACCAAAGATGCGGTGACGGAAGAAGATTACCGCCGCCTCATTTTGGATCGGCTCTTTAAAATGCGGGAGACGGATCTTGCCATGGGGCAGACGATGAGCGGCATCCATAAGGACGATATTTTAATGCTGCTTTCGGGCAAGAGTATGAAATTCTTTGCCTCCCAAGGGCAGATTCGTTCGGCGGTGCTGGCGATCAAATTGGCGGAGGCGGAATGTATCTCTGCCCGCCAAGGGACCGAGCCGGTGTTGTTGCTGGACGATATCTTATCGGAGCTGGACAGTAAGCGGCAAAAATTCATCTTTTCGCGGATGGAAGGGCGGCAAACGGTGCTTTCCACCTGTGAGCTGGGCAAGATCCGCAAAAAAGGCGATAAGGTCTTCTTTATTAAAGAGGGCGCGGTACAGCGGATTCGGGAAAAGGAGCAAGGCTGATGTATCTTCATTTAGGGCAGGATACCCTCATTAAAATTAAAGAGATCATCGGTATCTTCGATATGGATAAAGCCACCGTCTCCAAGCGCAGCCGAAATTATCTTGCCGCCAAGGAGAAAGAAGGCAAAGTTTATAATGTTGCCACCGATCTTCCAAAATCCTTTATCGTTTGCCATCGGGATGGGGAAGAAGTGGTCTATATATCGCAGCTTTCACCTCAAACATTAATGAAACGCTGTAAATTCATTCAAAAAATAAGCTACATTTAAGTTTAAGCTATACTTAAGATAAGGAGAAGAAGAAAATGGATCAGCAAAAAGTCACCAATCAATACGACGAATCCTCGATTCAGGTATTGGAGGGGCTGGAAGCCGTTCGGAAAAGACCGGGAATGTATATCGGCTCGACCTCGAGCCGCGGATTGCATCACCTGGTGTATGAAATTGTGGATAACTCCATCGACGAAGCGTTGGCGGGGTACTGCGATACCATCAAGGTATCCATCCTGCCCGGCAATATCATTGAAGTAGAGGATAACGGCCGCGGTATTCCGGTCGGCATCCATCCCAAG
>JAZSBU010000015.1:0-3469 GCA_045602565.1 Eubacteriales bacterium
CTCAAGGACTTTTTTCTGGGAGTTTTGAACTTAGTGGCACGAATAAAATGTGCCTGAAAACCGGAGATTTTTTAATATTTACAAACAATATACTTATTCGTTGCGAAAGCAGATAATTTATTTCTGATTTCTTCGACAGTTCCGCATTCAATAGTATTTTTATCAACTATAAAAACTTGATTATTCGTCTGATACAAAAACAAATACTTTGATGTTTCGTAAACTTTTACGAACAACGAATATTCAATTTCTGCTTCACCGTTATATTCTTGGCTTTTCGTAAATGTTTTTAAAACATTATCACAGAAGATATACTCGTTTTCAGCATCTTTCATTTTAGCCAATGCTTTATATCTGATTTTAGGTAAAAGAAAATACAAATAGCATTCTAATAAAAATAGAATAACTGCTACACATAGCAATTCTATAAGCATAGCATCAGAAAAAATTATCATTTCTAAAATAATGATGACTGCTAAGATTCCCGAAATGATTGACCAAGTCAAAAACCTCTTTTTAGGGTTTGCTTTTTTAAACAAAGATAGATGTGTTAATGCTCTAATTGACTCAAAATCAAATTTGCATTTTGCTTTAAATTCCATAAAATCACCGTCCTTTAAGTGTATTATAGCATAAAAGCGGCGGAGGGGCAAGATGTTAGTGAAATATTCGGCATTGCCGAATGTGAAATAATGACCTAACGGTCATTGTGAAATTTTCTGCTGCGCAGAAAGTGAAATGAAATAAATCCCTCACGCGCCGCAGCGCATTTCACATTGCGAAGCAATATTTCACACGCGAAGCGTATTTCACAAATCCCGAAGGGATTTATTTCGTTGAAAAAAGAGAGCAAGTCTTTTGACTTGCTCTCTTTTTTCTGGCTCCCCCTGTTGGACTCGAACCAACGACCCTGCGGTTAACAGCCGCATGCTCTACCGACTGAGCTAAGGAGGAATATCTTGGTGACCCCTGGGAGAATCGAACTCCCGATTTCAGCGTGAGAGGCTGACGTCTTAGCCGCTTGACCAAGGGGCCTCATTTTTCGTGCTTGATTATTATAACCAATTACATTCGGATTGTCAATACATTTTTTAAAAAAATGTGAGTTTTTGAAAAGATTGGATCGACTCTCAACTTATGCTAAATATTTTCGTCATCCAAAAAGAACATTTTTCGACAAAAATAGGTCACATTGGGGATTGAAGGAGATTTCCATCTATGCTATAATATCTGCACGGGGCATCTGCGATCATTTTGTAACATTGATGTTGCAGATATTAATTATAAGATGTCCATCATCAGAAAAGGGGAGCGGCAAGTGGCATATTCCATCGTGATCATCTATGCAGACCAAGAAGAAGCAACGCAGGACGCCTGCCGCTTTGCCGCCTACGGATGCAAGGTCTGCGCCATCGGCGCAAACGGTCGGGATGCCTTGGAACTTGCCCGCCTGCATCAACCCGATGTTTTGATTTTAGACCCCTTTCTCCCTTATTTCAACTGCGATGAGATTGCCGACCGCTTAGAGCAGGATGGCTTCGATACGATGGTCAAGATCGCCATCAGCGATGAAAAGAATGATCGGATGGCGGAGCGATTCTTATTGAGCGGCGGCGATGTCTTTTTGGTGCGCCCGCTGGACTATGCCTATTGCCTCAAGCGCATCGAAAAATTCAAGCAGATGCGGGAGCGGAAATCCTGCTATGATCTGGAGGAATCGCCCAAGCGCGCAGCCATTCGCCGCCTGCAGATCCGCCTCAATATGCCCATCTCCATCACCGGCTTTTTATATCTTCAGGAATCGGTGGTGATGGCAATGGAAGATCATCGGGCACTGCACCAACTGACGACGGTGCTCTACCCTTGCGTCGGTACGCAATTTCGAACCAGCGGCAAAAATGTGGAACGTTGCATCCGCAACGCGGTGGAGAAGACCTTTGAAGAAGGGGATCTTGCGATGCTGCAGCAATACTTCCCGCACTTTTTAAACAATAAAAACGGCAAGCCAAACAACAAAGAATTTATCGGCTATCTCGCCGAGCTTGCCAAGGATCAACTGATCGATCTCAAACCATAAAGTCGGGGAAACGGGCGCCCGTTTCACCGACTTTTTTAGCAAGATTGAAGAAATAAATCAAAGATCTTCTTTCCGGTTTCCATCCGTTCAGGATGAAATTGCACCCCCAAAACAGCTGCCCGCTCGTGCCAAAAGGCTTCGATCAAACCATCGGACGCCCAGGCAGCAGGGCGCAGCCCCCGCCCGAGGCGATCGATCCCTTGGTGATGGCTGCTGTTGGCGGAAAATTTGCGGCCATAGAGCTTTCTTAAATAGCCCTCTGTGCGCAGATCGTGCCAAAGTTCTTCCCCGACCCCTTGATGCAGTTGGGCGGTAGGTAGGTGTTGCGTTAATGTTCCGCCGAAGGCAACGTTGAGGATCTGTATTCCTCGGCAGATGCCTAAAATGGGCTTTTGCGCTTTTAAAAAGGAATGGGTGCAGGCAAGTTCCTGCCGATCCCGCATCGGCTCGATGCCGTAGCTGCCCCGATTGGCTTGACCGTAAAGCATCGGGTCGGGGTCCCCGCCTCCGCAAAGTACCAATCCATCAAATCCATCCGCCGTTATTTCCCCCTCCGCCACTTGGGGCGATGCGCCCAGTTCCTGCAAAACCTTGATGTAGGTCACCGGCAATTTCTTGCCGGCGAGCAATAAAATTTTTTTCATAGCATCCTCCTGTTTTTTATTAAAACTTATGCTATGAAACATGGATTTATTACTTGTCCAAAGATTTGGGGCTCATAACAAAGAAAACCTGCTTTTCCGAACGCTCGGTAAACATCTCATCCGCCTTGACCTTGGTGTTCCATTGGGGGTTGGCCTTGGATTTCAAGGTGGTCATAAAGGTCTCGGCATCGGTATCATCGTCTAAGGTAAAGATATACGCCAGAAACGGAACATCTTCCTTTTTGGCCTCGATCATCACGCCTTCTTTAAAGCCGGTGATCTCTGCATCGCCAAAGCCCTTCAGTTTCCCGGGCTGAACATCGGTGGTAGCGTGGTCAAAAGTGAGATAATCGCCCTTCAAAAGTTCATCCGCCATTGCCCGCGCGCCCATCATCTTTTCGGGGTTGAGCAGGGCTTTAAAATCGTCTGCCAATCGTTGTCCGATGGTTTTAACGGGGTTTTGGTTGTTATTGCCGTTGTTATCGGTGTTGCCGTTATTATCGGCATTTCCGCTATCGGGATTACCGCCGTCCATCACACCGGGATTTTCGGTAGCATCCCCTTCCAGATTCCCTTTGCCCGTGCAGGCGGCACAGCTGATCAGCAAAAAACCCGCCATCAACCAAACAAACACTTTTTTCATTTTGTTTTCTCCTTTCAATAAAGATTGAGTTTTGCACTCTGTTCTATTTTGTCCCAAGAAACAAAAATTCGACCCTTTTTCCCGTGGAATTTTTTTTATAATTTT
>JAZSBU010000016.1:0-18485 GCA_045602565.1 Eubacteriales bacterium
ACAGAACGACATGGCTACGATCCGACTTTTCATAATCCTCAGATCATTGAGGAGATGAGTGAAAAAGGCGTTCGAATTGCAAAGAATGTTTCGGAACTTCCGTTGGATTGCACCGCGGTCATTCGCGCCCATGGAATTACAAAAGAAGATCGTGCATATCTCGAAGAAAATAAAATTCGTTATGTGGACGCTACTTGTCCGTTTGTTGAAAAGATTCACTGTATCGTTGAAGACGAAAAGGAAAATGTGGTCTTAATCGGCGGAAATCCGGTTCATCCCGAGGTGATGGGCATTCGTAGTTGTGGCGGAAAGGAAACATTTGTATTTAAAAATGTCGAAGAATTAGAAAAAATGGCTAAAAATAACCCTGTATTTTCGTCAAAATACATAGTTGTTGTGTGGCAAACGACCTTTAATTTAAACGAATATGAAAAATGTTTATCTTTTCTCAAAAAAAACTTTGAAAATTTAAAAGTTTATGATACAATATGTAAAGCGACTCAAATCAGACAGCAAGAAACTGCTGCTTTGGCTTCCGAAAGCGATGCTATGATCATCGTTGGAGGAAAGCAGAGTTCAAACACGGCAAAGTTGTTTTCCATTGCGAAAGCAGCCTGCCCCTGCTCGGTTTTGATCGAGCAAGCAAATGAGGTACCAATAAATTTATTATATAAAGAGAGGATTGGTATTGCAGGTGGGGCTTCCACCCCTGTCTGTATCATCGAGGAGGTAAAACGTATTATGTCGGAACAAAATGTTAACTTGGTTGAGGAAGAAATGACCTTTGAGCAGATGCTTGAGAATTCCTTAAAAGTAATTAGTAATGGAGATAGGGTGAAGGGCATCGTTGTCGGAGTAAATCCGTCCGAAGTGAAGGTTGACCTTGGAACAAAGTATTCCGGCTTCATCACCAGAGATAATTTCTCTGCAGATCCTTCTGTGGATCTTATGAAAGATGTTGCTATTGGCGATGAAATCGAATGCATCGCTTTGAGAGTAAACGATATCGAAGGTACTGTTGCTCTTTCTAAAAAGAAGGTTGATGCTATGGCCGGTTTTGAGAAACTGGAAAAAGCATGCGAAGAAAAAGAGACCTTGGAAGGTAAAGTTGTCGAAGTTACCAATGGTGGCTTGACCGTTATGATCGACGGTTCTCGCGTATTTGTACCCAAGTCTTTATCCGGTAAACCCCGCAGTTTTGATTTTGACACTATGTTGAACGAAGTTGTTGCTCTGCAGATCGCTGAAATTTCTGTGGTTCGCGGTCGTAAAAAGGTGATCGGTTCCATGCGCGCAATCGAGGCTGAAAAGCGTAAGGCTGCTCGTCAGGAATTTTGGGATAATGCCGCCGTCGGCAATCGCTATAACGGTGTTGTTAAGTCCCTGACCACTTTCGGTGCTTTTATTGATCTGGGCGGTGTGGACGGTTTGCTTCACATCACCGAGATGTCTTGGAACAAGATTAAGCATCCCAGCGATGTTATGAATGTCGGCGATGAAGTGGATGTATACATCAAAGCAATAGACGATGAGAAAAAGAAGATTTCCTTGGGCTATAAGAAAGCGGAGGATAATCCCTTTGTTCTGTTTACCAATCAGTATTCCGTCGGCGATGTTGCTACCGTTAAGATCATGAACTTGATGCCCTTTGGTGCCTTTGCTCGCATCATTGATGGCGTTGATGGTCTGATTCATATTTCTCAAATCAGCACCAAGCACATTGCTAAGCCTGCAGATGTGTTGAAGGTTGGCGATGAAGTCGAGGTTAAGATCGTTGATATCAACGAGGAGACTCAAAAGGTTGGTCTTTCCATCCGCGCATTGATGGAAGAGGCTGCCGAGGTAGAAGAGGCAATTCCTGCTGAAGAGGCTGTCGAAGCTGAAGAAACTACCGAAGAAGTTGCTGCTGAGTGATTTAATTTTCATAAAAAGCACCATGATTTTCATGGTGCTTTTTTATATTTTATTATAGACAAATGTTATGTATTTATGATATAATAAAATGAAATTAAATTGGAGAATTGTTTTTAAATGCTACAACAAGATTCATATAAAAATTCAACACAAAATCGAATGGCTGCAATGCAACATATCAAATCGATTTTAAGCCAAAAGAATCATCCGCTCTTGGCTTGTGTTCGCACCTATGGATGCCAACAAAATGTGGCTGATAGTGAACGCATCAAAGGGATGCTTGCCGAGATGGGCTATGGCTTTACCGATCATACCGAAGAAGCCGATCTTGTTTTGTTTAATACTTGTGCCGTGCGCGAGCATGCGGAACTGAAGGTTTATGGCAATGTCGGTGCTTTAAAGAATTTAAAGAAAAAGAATCCAGATATGTTGATTATTATGTGCGGCTGTATGATGCAGCAGGAAACGGTGCAAAATCAACTTAAAGCGAAATATAAGCACGTGGATATCGTGTTTGGCCCGTCCATGATTGCGGATCTTCCGTTGATGATGGAAAAAGCATTGATGGATAATCAAAAAATATTCACCCGCGAAGAGCGGATGGAAATTTCGGAAGATATTCCGATCGTTCGTGATGATGCTCATAAAGCTTGGGTTTCTGTGATGTATGGATGCAATAATTTTTGTACCTATTGCATTCTACCTTATGTGCGAGGAAGAGAGCGTAGCCGTGCAAGTAAGGAGATCATAAAAGAAATAGAAGCGTTGGTTGCGGATGGATATCGCGATATTACCTTGCTTGGTCAAAATGTCAATTCGTATGGTAAGGATCTGGAAGACGAATTGGATTTTGCGGATCTTATTGCTGAAATCAATAAGATTAAAGGGGATTTTTGGATTCGTTTTACAACTAGTCATCCCAAGGACTGCAGCATTAAATTGTTGGATACAATGGCGACTTGTGAAAAAGTGTGTCATCAGTTGCAACTTCCGTTTCAATCCGGTAGCAATTCGATTTTAAAGGAAATGAACCGCAATTATACAGCGGAATCTTATTATGAGTTGATTGAATATGCGCGTAAGGTTATGCCGGATATCGTCATTACAAGTGATGTCATTGTTGGATTTCCCGGCGAAACAGAGGCTGATTTTCAGGATACACTGAATTTGGTCGATAAGGTTCAATTCGATAATTTATATACGTTTATCTATTCGAAACGTACCGGAACAAAGGCGGCTCTTTGCGAAAACCAGGTGGATGAAGCGACTCAAAAAGAGCGATTCAATCGATTGCTCGAATTGCAACACTCGGTGTGCTATGCCAAAAATTTAGAGATGGTTGGGAAAGACTATAAGGTCTATGTTGAATCATTAAGCAAGAATAATCCCAATACCTTGACCGGAAAGACAGCCGGTGGAAAAACTGTTGATTTCCCCGGCAATTCCGATTTGATCGGAACATTTTGTAACATCACCGTCACCAAAGCCAAGACCTGGTCTTTAGACGGAAAAATAAAGGAGTAAAACCATGAAAGAAATTATTGAAAAAGCAAAAGAATTAGGTGCTCTTCTCCAAAGCAGCGAGCAAGTGCAAAAGTATAACGCAGCCAAGGCTGCTTATGAGCAGGATGATGATGCTCAAAAGTTGATCAAAGAATTCAACCTTCATCGTATGACCATGATGACTTTAAGCAGCGGGGAAGATGCAGATGAAACCCGCATTGCCGAAGTGGAAGAAAGAATCAAGGCAGTCTATGGAAAAATTATGGAATGTGAAAGCATGAAAAATATGCAAGAGGCCGGAAAGGCTGTTGAAGAGATGATGGGTCAGGTAAATGGAGTTCTTTCGTTCTATATTACCGGCGAAGAACCCCAAAGCTGCACCCATGATTGTTCCACCTGCGGTGGTTGCCACTAATCGATTCAATTTGGAGGTTTAGGAGATGGCAAAACTTTCTCCGATGATGGAGCAATTCTTTGAAATCAAAAACCGATATAAGGATTATATTCTTTTTTATCGTGTCGGCGATTTTTATGAAATGTTTTTTGAAGATGCTGTGACTGCTTCTCGTGAACTGCAGCTGACATTGACCGGAAAAGATTGCGGAATGGCGGAACGCGCCCCTATGTGTGGCGTTCCTTTCCACAGTTATGAAGGGTATGCGGCTAAATTGGTAGCAAGAGGTTATAAAGTCGGCATATGCGAACAAGTGGAAGATCCTAAAAATGCAAAGGGTCTGGTTCGGCGCGACGTAATTAAGGTGATTACGCCCGGAACCGTCACTCAATCCAGTATGCTGGACGAAACACGCAACAACTATTTGGCGTGTGTATTTGGCGGGGAAGAGCGCATTGCGCTTTCCTTTGCCGATATATCCACCGGCGATATTGAGTTGACTGTGTTGGAGAAACCGGATAATAAAGCAATATTAAATGAAATCAGCCGTTTTTCACCCAGCGAGATCCTGCTGAATTCGGCAACTTTTGCATGCGCTGAAATTGCGGATTTTGCTCGGGAACGCTTAGGTGCGCTTGTGACCCATTTGGAAACGACCGATCATTATGATTGTATACCGGCATTGGTGAAGCATTTTAATGTTAAAGAGATCGAGGATCTGAGTTTACCTTCGGGAGAAGAGGCGATCCAATGTTTGTTTTATCTTTTGGCTTATATCTCCGAAACCCAAAAGTGCGATATTACTTATTTGGACAAGCTTCATATTTTCCATCCCAAACAGTATATGGAACTGGATGTATCCACAAGAAGAAACCTGGAACTTACCGAAACCATTCGGCGTGGAGATAAAAAGGGGACACTGTTTTCAGTATTGAATAAAACCAAGACCTCGGCAGGCTCGCGGTTGCTCCATGCTTATTTGGAGCGCCCCTTGATTCAAATCAATGAAATCAATCGCCGACTTTCGGCTGTGGAAGAATTGAAAGAGAATGTGATCATTCGCGACGATCTTCGTATTTTGCTGAGCAAGACCTATGATATGGAGCGTTTAATGACGCGTGTGATGCTGAATACATGCAATGCGCGAGACTTAAATGCATTGGGGCTCACTTTTGAGATGTTTCCCAAAATTAAGGAATTACTGAAGTCCTTTAAATCTTCGTTGCTCTGCGAGGTGGACCGTAATCTTTCGAATATGGACGATCTTCAAGAGTTGATCTCTGCCGCAATTAAAGAAGATCCTCCGCTGACGATTCGCGAAGGCGGTATTATCCGCGATGGTTATGACTCGGAGGTGGATGAATGTCGAGCAATGACCAAGGATTCCGAGAAGATTATGATCGAATGGGAAGCCCAAGAGCGTGAGCGTACCGGAATTAAATCCCTTAAGATTAGCTACAACAAGGTATTCGGTTATTACATCGAAGTTACAAAGCTTTACTATGATTTAGTCCCCGAAACATATATTCGCAAGCAAACATTGGTCAACTGCGAACGATATATCACCGAAGATTTAAAGAATCTTGAGACGAAGATCCTTTATGCCAATCAACGGTGCCAAAGCAGAGAATATGAATTATTTTGCCAAGTGCGCACCAAGGTCGGGGAACGCTTAAAAGAAATCCAAAAAGCAGCGTCTGCACTTGCCATGCTGGATGTCCTTGCATCGTTTGCTCAAGCGGCTCAGGATAATAACTATGTCCGACCGATTGTCGATGAAAGCGATGAAATTCGAATTGTAGACGGTCGTCATCCGGTGGTAGAAAGTGTTATGAAATCGACACTTTTTGTTCCAAACGATACATTGCTGAACCAAGATGATCAACGTTTGGCTTTGATCACAGGCCCGAATATGGCGGGTAAATCGACATATATGCGTCAAGTGGCGGTTATAACGCTGATGGCGCAGATTGGCAGTTTTGTCCCTGCAAAAAGCGCCCATATCGGCGTAGTGGACAAGATTTTTACTCGCGTGGGAGCCTCGGATGATTTATCGTCCGGTCAATCCACCTTTATGGTTGAAATGACCGAAGTGGCGCATATTTTGGAGCGAGCAACGGAGCAATCATTGTTGATTTTTGACGAGATTGGCAGAGGAACCTCTACCTATGATGGCATGAGCATTGCCCGCGCTGTTATGGAATATGTTTCCAATAAAAAGAAATTGGGTGCTAAAACGTTGTTTGCAACCCATTACCACGAATTGTGTGCTTTGGCAAATAAAGAAAACGGTATTGTGAACTATAATATCGCCGTCAAGAAGCGCGGCGACGACATTATCTTTTTAAGAAAGATCGTCGCCGGCGGCGCGGATCGCAGTTATGGTATTGAAGTAGCCGCTTTAGCCGGGGTTCGGGCAGAAGTTGTCAAACGGGCAAAACAAATTCTTCAAGAAATCGATCAAGGTGGGGTTGAACGATATACCGCCCCTCAAACAGTTGCTCCGCAAGAGGACCAAATCAGTTTGGGCTATATGGAGCAATGTGCAATCATTGAGCGATTGAAAGAAATGGATGTCAGCACATTGACACCCATTGAGACAATGACTATTTTATACGAGTTATCTCAAAAAGCAAAGGAGCTTTAATATGCCGAAAATTCAAGTTTTGGATCAAGACATAGCCAATAAAATAGCCGCCGGTGAGGTGGTCGAGCGTCCGGGTAGTGTCATCAAGGAATTGGTGGAAAATGCCATGGATGCCGAGGCGAAACATATTACTGTCGAAATCCAGAACGGCGGTATTACTATGATGCGTGTTTCCGATGATGGCTGCGGGATGAATCGTGATGACGCAAGAAACTGTTTTTTGCGTCACGCGACAAGCAAGATTAGAAACATTGCCGACCTGTATGCTATCGAAACACTCGGTTTTCGCGGTGAGGCACTTGCGGCAATTTCCGCAGTCTCTAAAGTGGAGTTGATAACATCAGACGGTAAAAGCGGCACCCGCCTCGAATTAGAGGGCGGAAAGGAAGTATCTTGCGATGAGACCGGAGCTCCGCAGGGGACAACCATTATTGTTCGGGAGTTGTTTTTTAACACCCCTGCACGGATGAAATTTTTAAAATCAGATCGAGCCGAAGCAGCATACATTGCCGCTTTGATCGATCGTCTTGCTCTATCGAATCCGCATGTTTCTTTTAAATTGATCCAAGATGGAAAGCAGCTACTTTCCACCGATGGCAGCGGGAAACTGCTGGATGTAATTTATGCTGTTTTAGGACGCGATGTGACCAAAGGGATGCTTGCGGTTGATTCTACATTGGATCGTATTCGTGTATACGGATATGTTGGAGAGCCTACAGTTACCAAAAACAACCGCAATGCACAGCTTTGTTATATCAATGGACGTTTGGTGCGTAGCCAGACGGTTTTTGCGGCAATCGATCAGGCATACCGTAACGATTTATTCCATGGTCGACATGCGGTTTGCGTCTTAAAAATCACATTGCCGTATGGGTTGGTTGATGTCAATGTTCATCCGAGCAAAATGGAAGTGAAGTTTTCCAATGAAAAGATGATTTTCGAAGCGGTTTATTATGCAATAAAAAGTGCATTAAACAAGCAAACGCTGAAGAAGATCGATCAACCTATTGAAAAAAAGGATTCAGAGCCAAATAATAAGTTTATTAACGCGGCTTCTGTTATCAAACAAGTGCCTCAAAGTTCTTCGCCTGCAGTTTCGGTTTTAGAGAAACCGATTGATCTTCAGCCGAAGAAGGAAAAAAGCAAAGAGATGGTTATTGATAACGAACCGATAGTCACTTTGCCCCCGAAATCATTGTTTGATCTTCAGAACAAATCGGTTTTACATGAAAATCCAATCTTGGTGGAAGAGAAAGTTGTAGAGGCTGAAATCAAGTGTGAGCCAACGAATGTAGAGCCCCCAAAACCGATCGTGCGTTTTGTCGGCGAGTTGTTTCGCTCTTATATTGTTGTTGAATATGGCGAACAAATTTTGTTGGTCGATAAACATGCCGCTCATGAGCGGATGATATTCGAGCGATTGCTCAAGGAATGTTCCGAAGGCATCGATTTCAGCCAACAATTATTAGTACCGGAGAGTATTCAGTTAAGCCCTGACGAACTGAGTTTTGCAATTGAAAACCAAGAGGCTTTTAATAAACTTGGATTTGAACTGGATGCTTTCGGTTCTCGGCAGATTTTATTACGTAGCCGCCCTAGTTTTGTGACGAATGAATCTGCTGTTGATGCATTTGGCGAAATTTTAAGCGATTGGATGCAGGGCGGAAATATTCAACGAACTGAACGCGAAAATCGCGCATTAAAAACAATTGCTTGTAAAGCCGCCATTAAAGCAGGGAATATCAATGACGATATGGAACTTAAGGTTTTGGTCAAGAAACTGATTGAAGACGATGATATTCATCAATGTCCCCATGGTCGACCTGTGGCGCTTTCATACACCAAAAAAGATATTGAAAAGGCATTTAAACGTATTTAGGAGATAAAGATGCAAAAAGTTATTGCCATCGTTGGCCCGACAGCGTCAGGAAAGACGGCGTTGTCTGTGGCACTTGCGAAACACTTCAATGCTGAGGTTGTATCTGCCGATTCCATGCAGATATACCGTGAAATGAATATCGGCACCGCTAAGCCCTCGATGGAAGAACGGCAGGGAATTTTGCACCATTTAATGGGTCATATTTCGGTCGAGGATTCATATAACGTAGCCACATATGTGAAAGAGGCGCGTTTAATCCTTGTTGACTTAAAGCATCGCGATATAGTGCCCATTTTTTGCGGTGGAACAGGTCTTTATTTGGATCATCTTTTAAATAATACAGACTTTTTTGATATTCCTTTTGATGCTTCAATTCGGCAAAAATATGAGTTGTTGGCATCCGAAAAGGGAAATAGCTATATTTATAATTTGCTCACCTTAAAAGACCCCAAATTGGCAGAAAAACTCCATCCAAACGATACCAAGCGCGTTATTCGCGGGCTGGAGGTCTTAGATATTACAGGCAAACGTTTATCCGAAATGCAGCAAGAAAGCCGCGGAGAACCTTTGTTTGATGTGCTTTATATCGGATTGAATTACAAGGATCGTTCGCTGTTATACGATCGTATAAACCGACGTGTCGATTTAATGGTCGAGCAGGGGCTGATTGATGAAGTTCAAAAATTAAAAGCATCTTTTGCTCTTTCTGATACCGCGCGAGCGGCGATTGGTTACAAAGAATTGCTGGATTCTATGGATGAAAATACATCTTTAGATGATGCTATTGAGCTGATCAAACAAAAAAGCCGTAATTATGCCAAAAGGCAACAAACCTGGTTTGGAAGGAATAAAGATATTCATTGGTTTTATCGCGATGAACTATGTGATGAAGCAATTTTGCTTCAATCGATCGAATTGGCAGAACATTTTTTAAAAGGAGAGACGAAATGAAGACCGGCGGGCTAACATTTATCAGAATCATCATAGCGGTTCTTGCGATCTTCGCTTTGGTTGTCATTGGGTACCAATTATATAAATACAATTTTGTATCAATAAAGACCGAAAGCGCTGTAATGGGAGAAATGGAAGAGGTGGTAAAATCCACAGGTTTATTCTTTCGCAACGAAGAAATCATCGATCGCCGCGGCTACGAATATTTTGATGTTATCCGAGCCGAAGGGGAACGTGTCCCTGCGCATGGAGTGATCGCCCGTATATATAACGACGAGGCATCGGCGAAAAAGCAAAAGAAAATTCGCGAACTTGAAGCGAAGATCAAGACTTATGAAGATGTTCTTTCAAATTCCGGTTCCTATCAAAGCGCGATTGCAAGTATCGACAGTGAGATCTATGATAATCTGGAAAACATTTCTTATATGGCTCAAAAAGGGGATAGTTCTGTATTTTCCGATGCGGAAGCATTGCTGGTAGAACTTATGAAAAAGAAAATTGCATCGGGCGATCTGGTGCATTATGATTCTGTCTTAAAAGATCTGCGCGATGAAGAAAAGAGGTTGAAGACCTCGGTGAATACCAGCGGACAGACGATTTCTACAGACAAAAGCGGATATTTTTCCTATGGTCTTGATGGATTAGAGTCGCAGTTTTCTTTGGATTCGATGAAAACACTATCGACTGAGAACTTTGAGTCGATGCTTGAACTCAGTAAAAAATCCACTTCACCTGCAGATGATCTTGGAAAAGTAGTCTACGACAGCAGATGGTCCTTGGCACTGAAATTAAAGACAAGCGATATTACCTTGCTTGAAATCGATGATATTGTTTATATTCGTATTCCATCTTATGGATCCGAGCGAATTAAATGTACGGTCGCTGATATCAGAAAAAACGGGGAAGAGAGTATCGTTATATTAGAGTCATCGGTTATTAACGATAATATTCTCACATTAAGAAACGAAGAGATCAGCTTGATTGTAAAAACTTATAATGGAATCCAACTGCGTCAAAGTGCATTGAGAAAAGTGGATGGCAAGGACGGTGTGTTTGTTAAGGTCGGATTGCTCCTTCGTTATAAAGAAGTTGAGATTTTATATAACGATGGAGTAAACGTAATCGTAAAATATGATGCAACAGCCACCAGCGGTCTGCGCATCTATGATCAGGTGGTGTATAAAGGTTCGAACCTTTACAGCGGAAAGGCGGTTTCGGATGGATAAAGCATTTATAAAGGAAAATCTTGACCGCATTTTTAGCACCGTTTCAGGGACAAATACAGAATTGATTGCTGTCACAAAGACAAGAACGGCGGATGAGATCAATTTTGCCATCGCATGCGGTGTGAAACACATCGGGGAAAATCGTGTTCAGGAGCTTCTTGAAAAGTATGATTATATCGATAAAAATGGGGTTTCAATCCATTTGATCGGTCGTCTTCAATCGAATAAAGTAAAATACATTATTGATAAAGTGGATCTTATTCATTCGGTTGATTCTTTTAAATTGGCGGGTGAAATTTCGAAAAGAGCCCAATCCATTGGCAAAATTCAAAATATTCTTATTGAGGTCAACATCGGAAACGAAGAATCCAAAGGAGGGGTAAGCCCTGATGAGCTTTTGGAATTCATTTCTGCTGTGGCAAAATTAGATAACATTCGGGTCTGCGGTTTAATGTGTATTCCGCCGAGGATCGAAGCAAACGGCTCCAATTTGAAATATTTTTTGAATTTGAAGCAATTGTCAGTTGACATAAATGATAAAAAGATAGATAATGTTAGTATGGATATTCTTTCAATGGGGATGTCGGATGACTACGAAGAGGCAATTAAAGCCGGCAGTTCATTTATACGCGTTGGACGCGGAATATTCGGATTAAGAAAATAAACGGAGGTAGTAATATGAGCAAGTGGGATAAAATCAAGCAAGCAATCGGTATTCCTGATGATGAGGATGATTTTGTATCAGCCGATGAGATCGTGGAAGAAAAAGAAGTCGGGTCTGTAAGCAGCCCTAAAAAGGATGCATATCGTTCTGCGGGGAAGTCTGCGGGCGGCCAAGTGAATATGGTAATTATTCGCTCCAATGATTATAGCGATGCTCGGACTGTCGCAGATCATATTTTATCGAATCGTGCGGTGCTTTTGAATCTTGAAAATTGCAATAAGGAAATGGCGCAACGTATTCTTGATTTCTTAAGCGGTGTCGTCTATTCTCAAGGTGGCGACTTGCAGCGTGTTGCACATAGCACCTATGCTGTTACCCCCAGAAATGTCGGTCTGCAAGGCGAACTTGCAGAAGAATATCGTACTGAGGAGTTTTGATTTTGCTGTCCTTTTTCATTTATTTATTGAATCGCTTGATTAGCCTTTATGCAGCGATAATGCTCATTTATTGTTTGGCGGGATGGTTCGTTCGCGATCCGAATAATAAATTCATGAAGATTCTCGCTTTGGTGGCAGAACCACCCTTAGTACCGATTCGTCGGTTTTTATGGAGATTTGAGTTTTTTAGAAATTCTCCGGTGGACTATTCTCCGTTGATCTTATTTTTGCTGCTCAGAGCGTTTATTGGATTTATAGCGCAAATTCCGGGGTGGTTTCGTTGAGCGAACGCGATTTTTTGAAGGCGAAGATCAATGATTTAGTTGGTCGCTTTGAAGACGGAGAAGAGGTGGTTTTTTCTTCGTTTTTGACCGCAGAAGAAGCATTGACAGCAGATAATTTGTGCTCAAAATACCATATCCCACATTTGTTTTTAGGTGGGTATGCCGAATGTGAACGAAAAATTTTAGTCATTTCCGCTTTGGATGAAATGACCATTGAAGCAATTAGCCCCATTACACTACTGAAAATTGAATGTGCAGAAATTGCGTCGATTTCGAACAGAGATGTCTTGGGTGCATTGATGGGAAGCGGGATTCGGCGCGAAATGCTTGGTGATATTATTATTCGTCAAGGTGTGGCGGCAGTCTTCACTTTGAATTTGATCTCGGAATTTTTAATTCAAAACATTTCAACAATAGGTCGATTTAAAGTGAAATTAACGATTGCCGATGAGCACTTTGAAATTCCGTCTGCTGTTTTTGAACAACAGCGAGTAACCGCCGCCTCATTGCGGTTGGATGCGATCGTTTCAAGCGTGGCGCACATTTCGAGAGAGCGGGCGAGTGAACTGATCGAAAATAAGATGGTTCAAATCAATCATATACCATCGGATAAGAAAACAAAGGAAATTCATGCAGGTGATTGCCTTGTGATTCGTGGAATCGGTAAGTGGATTATCGACGAATGCGGGGAACTTTCTAAAAAGGGAAGGGTCATATTGCGCTGCAGAAAGTATATTTAGGAGGAAATAAAGATGTTGAACCCTGATGCAATTCAAAAGAAAGAATTTGAGCAAAGCGTGCTTGGCGGATATCGCAGAGACGAAGTGGATGCCTTCTTGGACGAGGTCGAAGTTGATTATCGAAAACTCTATGTTGAGAATACCGAGTTGGTGGAAAAATTAAAGGTATGTCTTGCGAAGATCGAAGATTATAAAAAAGACGAAGAGTTCTTAAAAACTGCTATTATCAACGCTCAGCGGTTGAATGAAACCACACTGAAAGAAATTGAAATGCGCGAAAAGGAGGTGGAGATTTCTGCCAAAGAAAAGGCTGTTGAGATCATTTCCGCTGCCGAAAAGGAAGCTGAAGTCATTGTGAAAAAAGCAGAAGAAGAAACTGCCGATGCTGTACGTATCGCGCAAGAAAAATGCAAAAATGAAATCTCTGCCGAGCGAAAGACTGCCGATGATGCCATCGCAAAAATTCGTGCAGAAGTTGATTTTGAGCAAAACAAACTGGATGTTTTGCGCGGTCAGGTTGCAGAGTTTAAAAACACAATTATTGAACTGTATAAGGCTCATCTGACCACCATTTCCAAATTGCCGGAATTTAAAGCCGGCGAGCCTATTGCCAAAGAAGAACCCGTTGCTCCCGTTCAAAAGGAAGAGCCTGCTCCTGTAAGCGAGAAGATCAAAGAGAAGGCAAAGGTTGAGCCTGCAGTCCAACCCGAAAAAAAGGAACCGAATGAAAACACGGTTGAATTCAAGGTTCAAGAGAAGCAAAAAGATGTTCCCAATGATGAAGATAAGTATGCCGCAAAGCAGATTCGTTTTGAGAATTTGAAATTCGGCGTAGATTATGATATTAATAATGACGAGTAAGAAGGTATTTTGCATTGATGTCGTTTTTTAGAAAAAAATACTGGATCTTTTTATCTATTGCTCTTGTTGCTTTAGATCAACTGACAAAATATCTTGTTAATGCAACAATCCCGATCGGCGAATCGATCGAAGTGATTCCTCAATTTTTTCATCTCGCTCATGTTCGTAACGAAGGCGCGGCAATGGGAATTTTGCAAGGCCAACGCTGGATTTTTATGATCTTTACAACAATTGTGATTATTGCTGCTATCATTGTTATGTTAAGTGGTAGGATCAAAAATCATTGGGGAATCGTTGCTGTTTCGCTGGTGCTGTCGGGTGGGATCGGAAATATGATCGATCGGCTGTTTTTGGGCGAAGTAATCGACTTTTTTTCTTTTGTATTTTGGGGATATGAATTTTATGTTTTCAATGTCGCCGATATATTTGTCTGTTGCGGCGTTGCCATTTTAGCATTATACATTTTACTTTCCAAAGATTTTGATTCCCCCAATGTGCCGGAGGATCATAGCAATGGAACAACTTGAATTTAAGGCGAATGAATCAGGTTCGCGGATAGATACTTTCTTAAGCGGTCAATTGCAGGATGTTTCCCGTTCTCGTATCGAGCAATTGATTAAGAATGGGAATGTCAAGGTAAACTCAAAGCAAGTTGCAAAAAGCTATCGTATGCGTATAAACGATTTGGTTGAGGTGGTTTTACCGCCATTGGAAGATCCTTTGCCGCAGCCGTGCCCGATGGATTTGGATATTGTTTACGAAGATGAACATCTGCTTGTTGTAAACAAACCCAAAGGGTTGGTGGTCCATCCTGCACCGGGGCATAGCGGTGATACGCTTGTAAATGGTTTATTGGCGCATTGTAAGGATAGTCTTTCCGGAATCAATGGTGAAAAACGACCCGGAATTGTCCATAGAATTGATAAAGATACGAGTGGTTTGTTGGTGATTGCCAAGAACGATTTGGCTCATCAGGGGCTATCGGCGCAATTTGAGGCCCATAGCATTGACCGCGTTTATGAGACGATTGTGCTAGGCAAGATGAAGGATAACGAAGGAACTGTCAATGCCTCGATCGGGCGCAGCACCAAGGACCGCAAAAAAATGGCGGTCGGAATGAAAAACTCCAAGCGGGCGATTACTCATTATCAAGTTTTAAACCAATTCAATGGATTTGCCCATTTGTCTTGCAAACTTGAAACAGGGCGGACGCATCAGATTCGTGTTCATTTATCATCGATCGGGCATCCTGTTTTAGGTGACGATGTTTATGGGCGCGCCACAAACAAAATAAAACTTGATTTTGAAGGGCAGTGCCTGCATGCAAAGATACTCGGATTTATTCATCCGATCACTAAAGAACATCTTTATTTTGAAAGTGAACTTCCCAAATATTTTAAAAATGTGTTGACAAAGATTGACAGTTTGTGATATATTCATAATAGATTGATCGATCAACACAAAACTTAATAATGGGGTGCTGAGTTGAACTCGGCTGAGAGGGTGGATGTTTTCACCTAACCCACGAACCTGATGCGGGTAATGCCGACGTAGGAACCATAAAATTCTTTGATTTATTGTGCTCTGCGCGGATGTTACGTGCAGAGCATTTTATTTTGGAGGTAATTATGAACAGAAAAAAACTATATATGCTTGTCGAAAGTGCATTTATGCTGACTATGGGTGTAGCGCTCGAATTTATCAGTAAAATGTTCATTCCCGAACTGCCCTTTGGCGGTCAGATTACGATTGTTAGCATGTTGCCGATTGTCTTGATTTCCTATCGACATGGAATTAAATGGGGTTTATTTTCATCGTTTGTTTATTCCTTGTTGCAGATCGCGCTCGGTTTAAAAACAGTCACCGCTGCATTCCAACCCGGTTATTTCGGCGATTCGGTACTGCTGGTCAATGCGATTATTATGTTGTTGTTGGATTATATCATTGCCTACACCGTGTTGGGCTTTGGCGGTATTTTCCGCAATAAGATTAAAAATACTGCAGTCTCTTTTTCACTCGGCAGTATTGTCGCTCTCGCATTGCGCTATGTAACTCATATCTTATCGGGCTATATCTTGTTTTCCGGTTGGGCAGAGTGGTTCTTTACTCAAGAGGGCTTTCCTGCTTGGGGAACAACACTTGTTGAAAATGTCAGCCCAAATCTGTTAGGTTTTATTTACAGTGTTGTTTATAACGGTATGTATATGATCCCCGAAATTGTATTAACAGCGATTGCGGCTGTAATCATTTCTAAATTTCCAAGAATAGTTTCAAAAGCAGATTAAGCACAAAAAAGAAACAATCGTTTTGATTGTTTCTTTTTTTATTTTTTCACTTTACAACACAATATAGTTATATTATAATAATACTGATATATTCTATAAATAGGAGTGTAATTCTATGAGTCAAACAGCGTACAAAAGAATTCTTTTAAAACTCAGCGGGGAAGCATTGGCCGGCGCCGGCAAAACAGGCATTGATTTTGATTATGTTTTGAAGATCGGATCCTATATCAAGCAGTGCGTTGAAAAAGGTGTTCAGATCGCCATCGTTGTTGGCGGCGGGAACTATTGGCGCGGCAGAAGTAACCAGCAAATGGACCGTACACGCGCAGATTATATTGGTATGCTTGCAACCACAATGAATGCCCTTACCGTCCAAGACGCATTGATTCAAAACGGTTTGGAGTGCCGTGTGATGAGTGCAATCGAAATGCGGCAAATCGCCGAGCCCTTTATTCGTAATCGCGCCATCGCACATCTGGAAAAAGGTCGTGTTGTTATTTTTGCCAGCGGTACCGGTAACCCGTATTTTTCTACCGACACTTGCGCTGCACTGCGTGCCGCCGAAGTGAACGCAGAGGTTATTTTTAAAGCCACAAACGTAGACGGTGTATATACCGCGGATCCCAAAAAAGATCCAAATGCAAAGAAACTGCATCATATCCGTTATATCGATATTTTAAGAGATCAATTAAAGGTAATGGATAGTGCCGCTGCCGCTTTATGCGATGAGAACAATATTCCTATTTATGTTTTTGATATGTCTGATCCGGAAAATATTGTTCACGCTGTGATGGGCGATGATATTGGAACTACAATTGATAATAAAGGAGAATAAGAAAATGGCAAACTATGTTGAATTTGAAGAGAAGATGAAGAAAACCTTGGTAGCATTGGGCAACGATTATGCCGGTCTTCGTGCCGGTCGCGCAAATCCTGCTGTTTTGGACCGCCTTCGTGTCGAATATTATGGTGCATCCAGCAAGATCAATGAAGTTGCAGCAGTCAGTGTTCCCGAACCGCGTATGTTAATGATTCAACCTTGGGATGTCACTGTTTTGAAAGAAATTGAAAAAGCGATCTTGGCTTCGGATATCGGCATCACTCCTACCAGCGATGGTAAAGTGATCCGTTTGACTTTCCCGCAACCCACCGAGGAGCGCCGCAGAGAGCTTGCAAAGGACGCCAAAAAATTCGGTGAGGAAGCAAAGGTCGCCATCCGCAACGTTCGTCGTGATGCTTTGGATAAATTTAAGAAACAAGAAAAGGCTCATGAAATTACCGAAGATGATCTCAAAGGCATTGAAACCGATATTCAAAAACTGACGGATAAGTATATCACAGAAATCGATAAAATGGTTTCTGAAAAAGAAAAGGAGATCATGGCTGTATAATTTATCAGCTATCTGTACTTAATGAAATTATTTCGAAACAATGAAAATTCAATAGATCCGGATCGCCTTCCAAACCATGTTGGAATTATTATGGACGGAAACGGCCGCTGGGCGCAGAAGAGAGGTTTACCTCGCTATGCAGGTCATATTGCCGGTGCGAAAGTTTTCAAAACAATCGCATATTATGCGCGGGACATTGGACTGAAAAACCTCACCGTTTATGCCTTTTCTACCGAGAATTGGTCTCGCCCCGAAGAAGAGGTCTCTAAAATAATGACCGTTTTGGAAGAATTTATTGACGATGCTTTGAATACCTTTGAAAAGGAACGTGTCAGGATCCGTTTTATCGGAGATTTATCGGTATTTACCGGTATTCTTCGCCAAAAAATGGATCGCATCGTCGATGTAACAAAGGATTTCAAGGGGCTAACCCTTAATATTGCAATGAATTACGGCGGGCAGCATGAAATAGTTCATGCTGCTCGCAAAGTCGCCCAAGAAGTTTTGAATGGGAATTTGACCATGGAGGACATTACTCCGGATACTTTTGGAAAAATGCTGTATTTTGAGGACTGCGATTCGGTGGATCTGGTAATTCGCCCCAGCGGTGAAAAGCGTCTTTCGAATTTCTTGCTTTGGCAGTCAGCGTATGCTGAATTTTGGTATTCGGATGTTTTATGGCCTGATTTCAAACCTAAAGATCTTGATCGGGCTATTATTGATTTTCAAAAGAGGAACAGGAGGTTTGGCGGAGTATGAAAGAAAACTTTATAGAAAGGCTCTGGACGTCTTTAATTATACTCGGCGTCTTTATACTCCTGTTTGCGATCTCTGCATTTTCACCGTTTTTTGAAATTGCTATTGCAGCATTGATTTGTATCTGTATCTATGAGGCGTTAACTTGTGCCGGGTGCGGAACAAAGAAGAAACTATTATGGCCGAGTTTGATATTCGGAGCCTCTGTTCCGTTATCTTTTCTTTTAAAGGATTTTTTGTATCCGGGCCGAAATCCTTATTATGGCGTTATAATCATTTCGTTTATTTATTTGATCTCCTTGTTTATCATTTTGATGATAAACTTTGACGAGACAAATTTTGGCGAAGCAACGGTCACAATGTTTATAACATTTGTCATTACATGCTTTATGAGCAACATCATATTCATCCGCCGAATTGCGGATCACGGTTTCTTTTTTATGGTGTTATGTATTGTTTGCTCTGCATGGTGTACGGATATTTTTGCATATCTGACCGGCATTTTGATCGGCAAACGCCGCCCCTTTAAAAAGATCAGCCCCAAAAAATCGGT
>JAZSBU010000017.1:0-6387 GCA_045602565.1 Eubacteriales bacterium
ATACTGCCAACCCGTTGTCATATTACCGCCTCCTGCAAGGTAATACCATGTGCCGCCGAGGTTCAACCAACCGGTTTGCATTGCACCGGAAGAGTTAAAGTAATACCAGGATCCGCCAATATATTGCCAACTTTGGACCATGGCTCCCGAAGAATTAAGGTAATACCAGACTCCATCATAAAGCCAACCGGTTTGCATTGCTCCGCCGGAACTGAAATAATACCAAGTTCCGCCTATATTCTGCCAGCCGGTCTGCATTGCGCCGGAAGAGTTAAAGTAATACCATGTGTTGTTAATAAGTTGCCAGCCTGTGAGCATTACGCCGTTATTGTTAAACCAATACCATGCGTTTCCAACATATTTCCAGCCTGTTGCTTTTAATCCGTTTTCATAGTAATTCCACATGCCGTCATCGAGGAACCAACCATTAAACACTTCTCTGATATCTCCGCAAATGTTGCAAGCACTGTCGCCGGCATTATCATAGGTATGACCGGAAATTGCACAAGTTTGATTGGTAACAATAAATTCATAATTGATTTGTTGTTTAATATAATTTCTAATATAAATATACGCCGTTCCTGATGTTTCCGATTTAAACTCCGCATAGTTAATACCGTCCTCATCAATTTGGGTTCTCATATCATAAGAAATCGTATCATCTGTTCCATCTGGCAAAAGAATCTCAATGATTGTAGTTGATTGGTCTATTTTATCAAAATCATACCAACGAATACGATATGTGTTTTCGCCAGCAACAGAAAACTTAAAATAATCACTTTCTTCGTAATCGCCGTACTCAGCGCCAAAATAACCGATATATTTTTGCTTTAACTCGATCGGCGTTGCTTTTGCGCCCGATCCATTTGGTTCAATTTCACACATTGAATTTGCAACAAAAGAAATATCATAATATGTTTCAATCAAGCCGGATCTCACTGTAAATCCCGGCTTTATTGTCATATAATATGTGCCTGCCGCCAAGCCTATATTGAATTTATAATGATCTTTTGCATTGGCTACTGAAATGGAAGAGCCATAATCCCAAATGGGATCTCCGTTTACATCGTAAATGACAAAATCCAATTTGCCATATTCACCCTCGTCATCGCTGGGTTTTGTTGCTTTGACGGTAACAATGCCTTGTTCGCTCGTTGTAAACTTAACATAATGATTTAGATGATCTGTATCCTTTGTCCAAAACTTAAAATAAGTTTCTCCAAAGGTTGCGACCTGAGCATTACTCAACATCGTTCCGACTGCTGCTGCGCTTGCCGGAACGACAAAGCATGCCATCATGGAGATGATTATTGCAACAATCATCAAGGTTGATAAAACTTTTTTCATTGTTTTTCCCCCAATTTAATTGTTTATTTGACATTTACTGAATGTCATTAGTGGCTATATTATAGCATATACTTTTCTTATTGACAAGCACTAAATGTCAAAAAGGAGAAAAATTTATGTTCATCAACAAAAGCAGCGACGGAAAAAATAATCTCTGCGGAAGGATTGTCGCGGCGCGGCGCAAAGAGTTGGGCTATTCCCAGCGGGAGCTGGCGGATCGGCTGCAGTTGATCGGGTTGGATGTGGATAAAAACGCGATCCAGCGTATCGAGGCGGGGCTGCGGTTTGTCACCGACATTGAACTCTCCTATTTATCGCAGGCGTTGGGGCTTTCCGTCTCCCAACTGTTTCCGCCCAAATCCAACAAAAAATAGCAAAAAACTAAGGTCGCTCTTGCAAGAGCGACCTTTTTTTGTTATAGTATTAGTCAAGATCTCCAATCTGCGCGGGATGGAAGAGGGGTGAAAAGCCCTCGCGGTCCCGCCGCCGTATATAGCGAGCGTTTTTCCATATGCCACTGTTTTTTAATGGGAAGGCGAAAGACGCACTTGAGCTATGAGCCGGAATACTTGCCGCGCAGAAGATCGATATGCTCGTCACGATGAATGACCACTTCGGCACTCTTCCCCATCGGGCAGAAGGATGGGCGCAGGGCGCTGCGGTGCAAAAAGGGTTTTTCGGTCACGGAGAAAAAACAATTTAATAAAAGGAGAAAACACGCAATGAAGAAAAAACAACGGTTTTTGATTGCCATCAGCGCAGTTCTTTTGGTCGGGCTGATCATCGGCGCGGTGTTTCTTTGGAAAGGATCTTCTGCCGATCCCGAAAAAGGAAGCAAAGCGATTGTCTTTGAGGTGGTGCAAAAGGACGGCACCTCCAAGGAGCACGAAATAGCCACCGACGCGGAATATTTAGCCGACGCTTTGGTGGAAGAGGGCTTGGTAGACTACGCCGAGGACGGGATGTATACCGTTATCGACGGCATTGAGGCCAGCTGGGAAGCCGACAAAGCGTTCTGGTGGATCACCGTCAACGGCGAAGATGCGGGCGTTGGAATGAACGACCTTGCCATCACCGACGGAGGTCATTATGAAGCGACCTACACCATCAGCACCTATTAAACTGCGGGAGCTGGCGACGCTGGCGGTCTTTGCCGCTTTGATGATCGCCCTGCAGGTCGCGATGGCGCAACTGCCGAACATCGAGCCGGTGACGCTGCTGATCATTTTAGCCACGCTCTTTATGGGCCCGAAAGCGCTACTCTCGGTCTTCACCTTTGTTTTGGTGGAGGGGTTGATCTACGGATTTCATATCTGGTGGATCAACTACCTTTATGTCTGGCCGCTGCTGGTGCTGATCGTTTGGGCGCTGCGGCGATGGAGCCATCCACTGCTTTGGGCGGTGGTGGCAGGGTTTTTCGGATTATTTTTCGGCACCCTTTGCTCCCTCCCCTATTTCCTGACCGGCGGCATCGGCGCAGGGATCGGCTACATTATCCAAGGGATCCCCTTTGATCTGGTCCATTGCATCAGCAATGTTGCCATTGTCGCGCTTTTATTCTATCCCTTAGAAAAAGTGCTCGCCCGCGTTTTGCCCAAGTAAACAAAAAATCTCTCAATCTTGCGATTGAGAGATTTTTTCTTGATACGCACATTTTTTGTATTAAAGGGGTGCAAGAATTTTTTTAATTTTCGAAAAAGAATTAACGATACAAATTAACAAAATCGTTAATTCTTTAATTTTATCGTTAATTTTGTGTAAATTATCGTTAATTGTTGACTTTTTTGAATACAATATAGTATAATAACATTAGTATTTTAAGGGAGGAAGCATGGATGCAGACAGAAGCTCTTAAAAAAATGGTTTCAGACATCAAAACATTAAAAACCGAAACACAAAAAATTGAATTAAAGGCAGCGGCTCTTGGTTGCCCTACAAGATTATTTGATACATTATCTTCTTTTTCAAATCAAGATGATGGCGGTATCATTATCTTTGGTATTGATGAGCAGGAGAACTATGCCATTAAGGGTGTTTATGACCCCCAAGACCTTCAAAAGAAAGTCAACGAGCAATGCAAACAAATGGAGCCGGTGGTTCGTGCGTTGTTTACGGTTTGCGAAATTGACGGAAAAACGATAGTTTCTGCCGAAATCCCCGGTGTTGATATTTCCGAAAGACCTGTATTTTATAAAGGTGTGGGGCGTATAAAGGGATCCTATGTGCGCGTCGGTGAAGCAGACGAACCGATGAGCGAATATGAAATTTACAGTTACGAAGCCTTTAGAAAAAGAACCCGCGACGACATTCGCACAGTTGAAAATGCAAAATTCAATATGATTGATCCTGTCCGTATGGATCATTATCTGACCGCTGTAAAGAACGAGCGCAAAAACCTTGCCGAAAATGTATCGGAAAACGATATTTTAGAGCTTATGGGCATAATCAACGACGAGAAACCTACACTCGCCGGACTTATGACCTTTTCTAAATATCCGCAAGCCTATTTCCCGCAGCTTTGTATTACAGCCGTATCGCTTCCCGGCACCGAACAGGGTACCGTTGGCGGCGATGGAGAACGATTTATAGACAACAAACGCATTACGGGTGCAATCCCTGATATGCTCGAAGAAGCGGTTGAGTTCGTTCGCAAAAACAGCCGCACCAAAACAATTATAAACGATAACGGACAACGGGCAGATAAACCGGAATATCCTATTAAAGCCGTTCGCGAGGCTATATTGAACGCTTTGGTACATCGTGATTACAGTATTCATACCGAGAACGTTCCCATCCGCATCGAAATGTATCGCGACCGAATGGAAATTATCAATAGCGGCGGTTTATATGGCAAAATTTCTATTGATGCTCTTGGCAAAGTCCGTCCCGAAACAAGAAACGCAGCGCTCGCTAATATGCTTGAACTTTTAAAGGTCACTGAAAACAGATATTCAGGCATTCCAACCATGCGTATTGAATTTGCAAATGCAGGTTTGCCGGCACCGCTTTTTTCTGTTGTTCACGGTGAATTTAAAGTTGTTATGAAAAACGGTTTGTTTACAGAAACAATGCCCATTTCCGATTCTCTTGTTGAGTTTTGTTCTACACCTCGTTCAAGAGCAGAGATCGTTTCTTTTGTGGGTAAATCTAAAAACTATGTTATGTCGCAAATCGTCAATCCGCTTGTAGAAAACGGAAAACTTAAAATGACAATACCTGAAAAACCTAAAAGCCCAAATCAAAAATTTATAAAAGTTTAGGTCAAGTAATAGCAAAAAATCTCTCAATCGCAAGATTGAGAGATTTTTTTATGACATTTTATAACATTTCCAAAACCTTGCAAAGCCATTCCCAGACCCGCACGCTTGATGCGATGGAAAGCCGCTCCCGCGGGGTATGGATATCCTGCATATTCGGCCCGATCGAGACCGCATCCAAGCCCTTGAGCTTTTGATCGAATAGGCCGCACTCCAGCCCTGCGTGGATGGCGATGATCTTGGGCTCTTTGCCGCTGATCTTCTTCCAGCAATCCGCCACCGCATCCCGCAAGGGCGATTCGGCGCGGTATTCCCAGGCGGGATATTCATTCCCCGCCTTGGCGGCAAAACCGCACTCTTGCATCAAATTTCTTACCTGCTCCGCCAGCGCATCCCGCTTGGCGTTTTTCATACTACGCATGGAGGTAAGGACAAACAATTCTTCGTCGCTTGTTTCGATAATGCCGCAGTTGAGGGAGGTTTCCACTAAGCCTTCGATCTCGGTGCTCCATTCCCGCACCCCGTCGGGCAGGGCAGAAAGCAGGCGGATCGCGCCATCGGAACATTCCTTGCTCATCATCTTTTTAGCGGTGGTATGCGCCACCTCCACCTTGATATCGGGGTCCTTTGCCCCATATTCTCTTTGAAACAAGGCGGTCAGCGTTTCGCTCTCCAACGCTTGCTCGGTGGCGACTACCGCGGTAGCGGAGCGGGGAATGGCGTTGGACTTTTTACCGCCCTCGATGGAGATCAGCCGACAATTTAGCCCTGCCAAAATTTTACCCAATAGAATATTGGCATTGGCTCTGCCCTGATGGATCTCGGCACCGCTATGACCGCCCTGCAAGCCCGAAACGGTGATGGAGCAGGCAGGCTTGTCACATTCTTCCCAAGTCAACTTCATCCGCCCCTCCGCGTTTTTGCCGCCGGCGCAGGAGACATAGATGACCCCTTCTTCTTCCGAATCTAAATTCAGCAACCGCCGCCCTTTCAAAAGCGCGGGGTCGAACCCGAACGCACCGAACATCCCCGTCTCTTCATCGGCGGTGAAGAACAGTTCCAGCGCGGGATGGGAAACTTCGGTTTCATCCAGCAACGCTAAGCAATAGGCGATGGCGATACCGTTATCCCCGCCCAGGGTGGTGCCGCTCGCGGTCAGCCAATCGCCGTCCTTTTTCACTTGGATGGGATCGGTCTCAAAATTATGGGGGTTGCCCTCCTCCTTTTCGCAGACCATATCCAGATGCCCCTGCAAAATAACAATGGGGTGATCTTCCTTGCCCTTGGAGGCAGGGACGCGGATGAGGCAGTTCCGGTGCTCATCCTGCACCGCCTCAAAGCCGCGCTTTTTGGCATAGGCGGCGCACCAATCGGAGACCGCCCGAACATTGCCCGATCCTCTGGGGATCGCCGAAAGCTCTTCAAAAATTTCAAACACTCGATTCATTCTTCTTCATCCTTTGCAAAAATTCCAAAATTGAAAGCAGCAGCAAGCTGCCGCCGATGCTGCCCAGTGCCACCGAAAGCCCCGCCGCCTTAGAGACCCAGCTCCAAAGAAGCGCGCCCAACGGCAACGCGCCGACGGTAGCGATGGTATATAACCCCATCACCGCCGTCAACTCCCGCTCCTTGGCGGCGCGGGAAAGCTGATAACTGCTTTGGGCGAAAAACCAAAAATCCAAAATGCCGTAAAGCAAGATGCAAACACCTTGCCAAAGCATCCCCCACCGCAGCAAAAGCAGCAGGTTCAAAACCCCCATCCCGCCGATCGCGATAAACCGCG
>JAZSBU010000018.1:0-1520 GCA_045602565.1 Eubacteriales bacterium
CGTCGCGGCTGTTGACCTCGCCGTGCGTGCGGCTGTTGAGATGTCCGAAATCCACGCAGGGTAAAAACCGTTCGTCCACACCGCACATCGTCAGCACCTCTTCAAATGTGCCGAGTTGATTGATCTTGCCCATCGTTTCGGGGCAAAGGATCAGATCGCCATAGCCTTCGGCATCGAAGGCCGCCACCGCTTTTTGCAGCGTATCGACCGCCAGCGCGGTCGCCTCTTCCCTGCTGATCTTGGCGCAGGAGCCGGAATGGAAGATGATGCGCTTGGCACCGATCTTCTTTGCCAACGCGGCGCTTTCCAGCAGATAGCGGATGCTGCCTTGCCGCTTTTCTTCTTCCAACGAAGACATCGAGATATAATACGGCGCGTGGATGGATAACGTAATAGCGTACTTTTCCGCTTCGGCGCGCAGCTCTTTTGCCACCGCATCGTTCATCCGCACCCCGCGGCCACATTCCACTTCATAGGCGGTCAGCCCGATCTTATTTAAAAAGGCGGGCATCTGCGCGCTGTTCTTATTGCCTTCGGCTTTGAACCATTCGCAGTTGCCACCCGGCCCGAATTGAATCATTTCATTGCATCCTTTCTGCGCTTGCGCTCCACAACGGGAATCTCCAGCGCCCGCTTGATCTTGAAAAAGACCGTTTCCTTTTGGTCGATGGGCTCCACCAAAACGGTGATCATCCCTGCCAGATTGCCGCCCAACATATCGGTATAGATCTGATCGCCGACCAGCGCGATCTCTTTGCTCTTCAGCCCAAATTCCTTACGCAATTTGGCAAGGGCAAAGCCCAGCGGCTTGCAGGCGCGATGGTAGGCGGAAATCCCTAAGCCTTCGGCAAAGGTCCCCACCCGCTCCTTATTATTATTGGAGGCGATGGCATATTGGATTCCCTGCTCCCGCAAACGCGCAAACAGCGCCAAGTTCGCCTCCGTCGGTTTGGGCTCGCGAAAGCCCACCAAGGTATTATCAATATCAAAAATGATGCCCCGAATTCCGTTTTCTTTCAAAAACTCCTCGGTCAGCGCCGAAACATCGGGGATCAAAAACTGCGGCATTAAAAGCATAAAACGCTCCTTTGAAAATAGTTTATTTCATTATAGCAAAAAGAGAAGGTTATTACAAGAAAAAATACGGATGCGTTTGAGTACCATATCTTACTTTTCGGACGAACCGTTCTACAAATTGGAATTGGCCGTTATAATTCAATGCATATTTCGTATTTATCTTCAACGAGTATATAGTTCACATTATACTTTTTTGCAAGGGATAGGACTTCTGCATTGTCTGCCAATACACTCTCCATTGTGCACCATTCATCGTCCAAACGATTTTCAATGACATTTGCATATTTCTTTATGTCTGCAAAATGATTTCTTATATAGTTCTCACTCAGTACCAAACAATAGTATTTAATATGTTCAAGATATTGCTGCTCAAAGTCCTTCTGCCAATCGAATGGAATATAGCAACCTTCGACAATTAAGTTCTGCGTATTTTCAATCGCCGT
>JAZSBU010000019.1:0-30806 GCA_045602565.1 Eubacteriales bacterium
TTCAGCCTAAGACAGTCCAAAAAGAGTGCAGACCGCAGAAAAAGTATTTTTTCTGCGGTCGGTGCCTTTTTCGGCTGTCTTATTCCAGGTCTTCGGTGGCGGGGGATTCCAATACCTTGCCGTCGGCGGTGAAGCGGGAGCCGTGGCAGGGGCAGTCCCAGCAATGCTCGCGGCGGTTCCATTCCAGCGCGCAGCCCAGATGGGAGCAACGGGGCACCGTGGGCTTGATGAGATGCAGCACCGATTCCCCCATATTGACCGCCAACTGCCGATGCAGGATGCTGCGGGAGGGCTCAAAGGCAGGGGCGCAGGGGGTATCCTGCCCCAGGATCATTTTGGTGATCTGGTCGGCGGCAACCATCGCGCTGGTAAAGCCCCATTTATTATAACCGGTCGCCACATAAAGATCCCGCTTGCCCTTGGCATAATGCCCGATATAGGGCATCTCATCCAGACTCATACAGTCCTGCGCCGCCCAGCGGTACCGTTCCTGCGCATCGGGATACTGTTCGCGGGCAAATCGGCGGATGGCTTGCCAGCCGCCCCCTTGCTTTCCGGTGCGGTGGGCGCCGCCGCCTAAAATCAGCAGATCGCCGTAACTGCGAAAGGAGATGGCATCGGAGGTATCCCCCATAAACATCCCATCGGGCAACGGTGCGCCCTGCCACGCCGAAACATACGAGCGGTGTTGGTAGAGCTTGATAAAATAGCCACCGCAAGAATTTAAAATCGGAAAATGGGTAGCAAAAATGATCTTTTGGGCGGCAATATTGCCCCCATCGGTGATGACATCCATCCCATGGAAGGAGCGGGCCGGGGTCTTTTCATAAATATGCAGCCCCTTTGCCAGCCCCGCCATCAATTTCATCGGGTGGCATTGCGCCTGCCTTGAAAACCGCACCGCCCCCGCCGCCTCGATGGGCAACGGCAGATGCCGCACCAAGTCGGCAGAATAACCGATGGTCTGCAGTGCGTTCATTTCCTGCTCCAATTTCTGCGGATCGGAGGAATAGATATAATTATCCTTTTCTTCAAAGTCGAAATCCATCTCTTGCGCCAAATCGCGATATTGTTCCAACGCACTGAGGTTTGCCGCCAGCAACATCTGCGCCTTTTCCAACCCGAATTTTTGCAGGGCATTTTGATAGCAAAGCCCATGTTGAGCAGTGATTTTAGCGGTGGAGCGTCCCGACGTTCCGCAACCGACGGTGCGGGCTTCGATCAGGGCATAATCCACCCCCGCTTGCTGCAGTTTATGGGCGCAGAGCAACCCGCTCAAACCGCCGCCGATGATCAGAACATCGGTCTTGAGATCATAGCGCAGCGGCGCAAACCGCGGCATTTCCACATTTTGAGTCCATAATTCATTCATACTGTTATTTTGGCAAGTCTTTTCCAAAATATGCAAAAAAAGAGAGATGCACGCATCTCTCTTTTTTATCTTCTTCTACGATGGCGCCGACCTGCAGGAGCAGGGGCGGGCGGTTCTTCCTCGGGGGCCTCGGCGAGGACTCCGTCCTCCCCCAAGACCAACGCTTTCATTTCATATTTGGTGTATTTCTTAATTTCTTCCAATTTGGTCTTTTCGGCAAAATTATTGATCAGGGAGAATACCACGCCCTTCTTTTGAGCGCGCCCCGTTCTGCCGATGCGGTGGATATAATATTCCATCTCTTCGGGAATATCAAAGTTCAAAACGCAATCCACATCGTCCACATCGATGCCGCGGGAGGCAACATCGGTGGCGATCAAGGCTTTCAGCTTGCCGTCGCGGTATTTTTGCATCGTCTTCTCCCGCTTGCTCTGGGGGATATCGCCGTGCAGGCAATCGCAATCCACCCCGCCTTTCCGCAGCTCGTCGGTCAACCGTTGGCACATCACCTTGGTATTGCAAAAGACGATCATCCGCTCAAAGGGACCCTCTTGAATCAAGGTCTTGGACGCTTCGATCTTTTTAAAGGCAGGGACGGTGACCGAAAATTGATCGATATCGGGGCGGTCCTGCTTTTGGGGTTCCACAGTGATCTCCACTTCGTCCCGCTGATATTTCCAGGAAACGTTCATCACTTCCTGGCTGATGGTAGCGGAAAACAGCCCTAAATTACGGCGGTTTTTCACCAGATCGATGATATGGGTCACATCCTTATAGAAGCCCATATCCAGCATCCGATCTGCCTCGTCCAGGACGACGGTCTGGATCTTATCAAACTTCAAATTGCGGCGTTTATGATGGTCCATCAATCGACCGGGGGTCGCCACAATGATCTGCGGCTTTTTCTCCAGCTGGCGGATCTGCCCTTCCATTCCCGCACCGCCATAAAGCACCGCCACGCGGATGCCTTGATAAAAGGTCAAAAGCCCCCGCAGTTCCTCCCCGATCTGCATCGCAAGCTCGCGGGTAGGGGCTAAAATTAAGCCTTGAATTTCAGCGCAGTCCGCATCGATATGCTCGATCATCGGGATGCCGAAGGCAAAGGTCTTGCCGGTGCCGGTGGGTGCCTTGGCGACCACATCTTTCCAAGCCATAAATTCGGGGATCGCCAATTTCTGCACCGTGGTGGGATAGGCATAGCCCTTTTCGTCCAAGGCCTTGAGCATCTGCTCCGAAAGCCCTAAATCTTTAAACAAAATCGAGTCCATTTTTATACCTCAAACCACTCACCCTTGGCGGGATCGATGAATTGCGCATCGGGCGCCTTTGCCAAAAATTGCTCCTTCATTGCCGCAAGGAGCTCGGTATCATCCTTGCGGAAATGCTGATGATGGGGCAGCAGGATCTTGCAACCGAGCGCGGAGGCAAAGTCTGCCTTTGCCTCGTCCTTGGAACGCTGAATGATGGCGATATCTGCCCCCAATGCGGCGCAGAGATTCTTTTGGTCTATGGTGGCATCGCCGCCCCAGATCAAAAGCTTGGTGCCGTTGGAGAAGGTCAGCAGGAAATTGCGGTATTCCATACTCCCCATCAATTGAATCGCCGCCAAGCCGGGATCCTTTTGGCAGACGGGGTTGTTGTTCAACCGCTCGCGAAGACCGGAAAAGGTCCCCTTTCCGCCCTTATGCCGCCCATAGATCGCCTTGACCTTGACCCAGCCGAAGTCCAGCTCGGTCTCGGGGTACATCGGGTAAATTTCGGAAGGATCGCGATCCAGCCATTCCGCCAGACCGTAGGCGGTCTTATCGCCGCAAAGGATCATCGGCTCAAATTTTTCTGCCACCTGGGGAAGATCCTCCAGATGATCCCAATGACAATGGCTGAGGCAGACCATATCGCAAGCCTCTACCCCGCCGTTGGTCTCATAAGGGTCGGTGACAATGGTATGCCCCTCATAACGGATCTCATAGCAAGAGACCGATAACCATTTGATCGAAAGTCCGTATTTGTTCATCGAAATGTTCTCCTATCTGCAAACGCTTCTTTTAAAATTTGATACTATTCTATCACAGATCTGCTCTTTTCGCAATATTTATAATGTTTTTTATGGGATGAAGATGAGCAAAGGCAGTCCAAAAGGACTGCCTTTGTTATTTGGTAACTTATGAATGATTATGCTTTAATTGTGTGTCATGCAATATTGTGAATTTCCTGATACTTGCCTATCGCAAACCATACATTTATGTGCCACACAGTAGTCAGAACCTTCAACAACGACATTTTCGCAACGTTGACATTTATGTTGCGAACAATAAGGAGAGTTGAAAGTTCTGCTAGATGTGCATAAAAGACAACTATGATTAACACAATAAGATGACATGGATTTTTGAGCCATTAAACAACCATCTTCCCAACACTCATGCGTAAAGCAATAGGTGTGACCATCGTCGCATTCTCTGCCGCATTCAGCGCATTTTGCCGTAGTAGTTATAGGCATCTCCGAAGACTCATTCTGAGGAACGTTCGTAGTTAAATTTTCTTCACTTTGCCCTTGCGAACTTTCAGCGTTAGTATTGTTGGTGTTATCCTCTATAGTTTCTTTTTCACAACCTGCACAACAAATTAATGTCACCATAATAATGATTCCTGCTAATACTTTTTTCATTTTTAATCCTCCTGCTTTTTATGTTATGAATTATAACATATATTTATCACATTTGTCAAGGCATAATATTGGTGAGGTGATTTTAAATGAAAGAAAAACTTATTATAAATAAAAAGTCATTAAAAGGCGAAGATGGATATAAAACTTTTTCTATTAGAATCAAAAATGAAACGGTAGAAAATCTCGATAGATTAGCAGAAGAAACAAATCGTTCCCGAAATGAACTTATAAATATATTGCTTGACTATGCAATAGAAAATAGCGAAGTTAAAAATGAGCCTTGAAAAAGGCTCATTTTTTGATGTTGATTTGGGCTTTGGAATGCGCAAAAAGGCTTCTTCGTTGATGTAATTCATCTCATAAGATCTCATAATCAAACGGACAGTCTGTCCCTATCCATTCCTGTTTGTTTTCTTCAAACATATTCAAAATAATTTGAATGGTTGGTTTTAAATCCTCCGCTACCGTTTCGATGCCGACAATCGAAACAAACTCCATATCGCACTCACAATGCAAACAATCCCAAAGAGCATCTAAATTTCTTCCGTAATACTCCGGAAAATGCAATGCTTTTTGAATTCTATCATGCAGTTCGCCAATATATTGACAACCACTCAAGTCTAATATGGTACTTTTCTTTTCCATATTTATTCTCCTTATATAATCTCATAAAATGTCAAATAATGATCGTATTAATCGGGCAATTTATTTGTATTTTTCAGCCACCAATCCGCCCCAAAAATTCCTTTTATCGTAGCTGTTCCGGCGATGATGGCATTCAACAATTCCATTTTACAACGACAAGCAAAATGTGCCGGCGGTCTTACCAACGGATTTTCTTTAATGCGAAAAATCTTTCCGTGGTTGTTTGCACATACAATACACCGCCGCTCATCCTCTTTGCTTACCCATGTTTTATAATTCACACTTTCAGTGATTTGCGGCGACAGCTCTTCTCCATCTTGCTTTGCCAACAGTATTGCATAATCTAAACTCAAGTTTTTTCTTTCCTTTCTCATTATACCATTTTTTTGTTTTTTGTACAGTAATTTTCCCAACCTCATAAAGCATACACCTTTAATTTTGCAAAGTCCCACGAAGTTTGTCGAAAATAAAAATTTTTTCTGTTTATGTGTAAAAAAATGAGCCTTGAAAAAGGCTCATTTTTTGAGGTTAGAGCCGCCAAAGCGGCGGAATGGGGCTTTTGTGAAAGTTCGTAGAAATAATAAAAGATCGAAACACAGTGGATACTCTGTGCTCAGCATTTTTTCGGCTGCTCCGAGCAGCAACGAAAAAATCGCTGTGCTCGAGACACGGCAGTCCTCAATGCCTATCGCGGCATTGAGGCTGCCTCAACGAACTTTTTTGCCTTGCAAAAAAGTTCGATCCAGTGGCTCGCACCAAATAAAAATACCACCCTTGATGGGTGGTATTTTTATTTGAAAGGGTTGCACAAATTCGATGCCCCTTGAATTTTTGACCTATGTGTTCGAACCCCTACATAAAAATTTCAAGGTTAGAAAAACAAATTATTGATTTCATTGCAACACAATCGTTATTATTTTCCGTGTAACATTGATGTATTATTTATCAATTGTCATATGAGTTTTTGTTTATAAAAGATTGAGTGCCTTTTATCGTACATATATCTTCATTTAAGTTAAGCCAATTTGAAAATTCATCATTAAATATTCCTTGCTCACTTTCATCACAACAAGGAATTAACGTTATTTTATTTTTTACTGTTTCATATAACGATTGAATAAAATTAATTATATTTTTTGTTCCACAATACTTGTTAGCAATACAGAACAACAATTCTTTTGAGGCACAATGTTTAACAATAATAGCATATGATTGTGGTAATAATTTTTTTATACCAAACCAAAAGGTACTATCCATTTCATCAAACAAAAACAGAGATTCGATGTTTTCAATATTAAACGCTGTACTTGTTGGATTAATATCAAGCCCCCAATCTTTTTTTATTATTTTATCCATAATAACTTTTTTATAATTTTTACTTTTTTCAAAACTATTGAATGACAATGACATTAAATTACATATTAAATTAACATCATATATTTTACCCGCATTACTTCTAGCCATAATACAATCCAGTAAGTCCACTTGAACAGACAATGGCACAAATCTATTTTTTCGAGTATATTGAATAAAAGGTATATTGTCAAATGTCATTTGACTTTTCAATAATTCCCAAACGTAAAAAATATTATCTGTTTTAAAAACATATTTAGGATTAACAGCAAAACTACCAGTGCTGCTTTCAATAAAACAAGGCTCATTTTGCTTTTTTGTTTTGTAAAAATCGAGCTCATAAATATATTCAAATATTTCGTGCTCTAAAGAATTATAGTTGTTTAAAAAATTCTGTTTTACTGGCACCAAGCTTCTTGATACATCACATTTATCAGTAATAAACTTTCTGATATCTTTTTGAATCAGACGATTTCTCCATCGCAATATATCTTTATTACTATGATTATTTTCGGAAACAAACGAATCCATTGTTTTAGAAAACTGTGGATAAATATCAAAGATTTTTCTGTTTTCGTTATAAAACCTGATAATCTCGGTGCTATCACCTATATAATAATCACTACTATTAGGTTTTTCTATACCATAAAATGCAGGACATTGCACTTTAAATACATACCTATCGTTAATGTTATATTTTTTACAATTCTTAAATTGAGTTAAATCGGCGCAGGAAAAAGATTTAATTTTATTCTTATGAATGTCTTGAAAATAATACTCTTCTCCATTTTTAAAAATTGGCAAAAGAAAAGTTGGGTTAACATCAAACACATTGATTAGACAATAAAGTTCATACTGTTTCATTTTTTCACCACTATTCAAACGTTTCTAACATAATTTATGCTTTAATAAGTAATCATAAAACAAATGTCGTATTACAGCATTGTATGATCCGGGATTTCCACCAAAAGTATGATATGTAATTATATCTACACCATTGGCTTCAAGTTCTTTTATTTGTTTACACGAACTTACCAAATCAAAAGGTAAGATAATCGCACGAAGATGCTTATTTAAGTCTAATTCCGTCTTGGAAAGTATTTCAATGGATGAACTACGTTCATCATAACTTTCTTCACCTTTATTATTTATAATATTAATATACGCAGTAGCAATGTCATTATCGACATATTTTTCAGGATCGCATTTAGATTTGCCTTTATAATAATTATCATTATTGTTAAAAAAAGTTTTAATAAATCCCTTTATTTGAGATGTTGTGGGTTTAATTGCAAAGTCATTGATATCCATTTTACCATGAAGAAATCCACCAAATTTTTTGTTGGCGAATGCGCCTGAATCAAACGGAAAAACTTTTTCTATTTCTATTGATTCAATATCAAAAATATAGCAAACAGGAAAATACAAATTATCTCCACGTGAACCTATATTATTTGCAACAAAATACGAGGATTTTCCATAAAAATAATATATTAAATCGTTTCCTTTAAAAACATCACAAGGGCTTGGTTTTATTTTTCCTTCTCTTAGGGTTGCTTTTGCTGTATACCAATCCTGTTTGTGAGTCACTGGTAAATCTTTTAAATCATTACAATCTTTGAACAAATTATCAAATGAAGACGGATGATCCTTATCAGTCAATTTCAAAGTAGATGTTTTCGTAGCCATATTAACTTCCCCTAGTATCGAATATCAATTTAATTATAACATAAAATTTTCAAAATTCAACAAATATTGGTTTTAGATCAGGGATAACATTAAATAGGCAATCACAAACATTGATCCCTTATCACATAAAAAATATACGCGATAAGATATATTTTTTCTTGTAAATGAAGTTTTTTTATGTTAAAATGAATTATCTCAAATGAAAGAGGCATTTAACTTATGAGCATTAGCTATAAAAAACTATGGAAGTTATTAATCGACAAAGATCTTAAGAAAAAAGAACTTAGAGAAGCTGCGAACATTAGTCAAACTACAATGTCAAAACTATTACATAATGAAAATGTAACTACAGATATTTTAGTAAGAATTTGTGATGCCTTACATTGCGACATCGGAGATATTGTCGAAGTAGATTCAGACTGTTAATTTAATGAGGAATATATTATGAATTTTAAAGAAGTTGAGAGTGCTCAAAAATTGAGCGGTAGTTACTATACACCTAAGTGGTTAGCTAATTATATCACAAAATGGGTATTAGAAGAAAACAGCAGAACCATCTTAGAACCAAGCTGTGGAGACGGTGTGTTTTTTGATTCATTAAGTTCGAATATCAATGGTTTGTTTGTTACAGGAATTGATACTAACGAAAATGCCACAAAGGCTTGTTCTGACAAATTAACCAAATCAAAAGTGAACAATGAAATATTAACAAAAGACTTTATTACTTGGGCAATAGAAAATCTCAAATCCGACAATCCACAACTTTTTGATGCAGCAGTCGGAAATCCGCCTTTTATCAGATATCAATACTTGGAAAAAGATATTCAAGAAAATGCACAAACATTTTTTGAAATGATGGATATGAAATTCACAAAGCATACTAATGCATGGATTCCTTTTGTAATAGCATCCATCAAATTTTTACAGCCAAACGGTCTTTTGGGAATGATTGTTCCATCTGAAATATTGCACGTCTTATATGCTAAAGGACTTAGAGATTACATATTAGATGAATGTTCGCAAGTTTTGATTATAGATCCTGAAAATCAATGGTTTGAGGGTGTCTTGCAAGGTGTAGTATTGTTGATGGCAAAGAAGAAATTGCATCCATCTCAGCCAACACAAGGATTAGCAATATTTAAGACTACTGATAATTCATTCATAGAAGAAAGTCCATCTGATTTATTTAATTGTGCAGATTATGTCGATGGTGATTTCTTAAAGAATAAATGGACATATGCTTTATTAACTGCGGAAGAAAGGCGTATTTATAATTCTGTTTGTTCAAATGAAAATGTTTTTTCATTTTCGTCTCTTGCAACTGCAGATGTTGGTATTGTTACTGGCGCTAATAAATATTTCCTTGTGTCAGATCAAACGGTTAAAGAGTATGGATTAGAAGATGTTTCGCATCCTATGTTTGGAAGAAGTGAACATTGTCCAGGAATCATTTATAATCAAGAACAATATGAAGAGAACAAACGCAAGGGATATCCTACAAATTTCTTATATTTCACATCAGAAAATGATGAAATCAAATATGCCGATTATATAAACGAAGGTATTAAGCAAAAACTTAATACCCGATACAAGTGTAGAATCCGCACACCATGGTACAAAGTTTCATCTGTATATTCAAGTCCGATAAGTATGTTAAAACGAAGCAATGGCATGCCCCGATTAATACTTAATGAATTTAATGCTTTTACAACAGATACAGCATATCGTGTATTCACAAAGAATAATATTGATGATAAAAAACTAGTGCTTTGTTTTTTAAACACTTTAACCGCATTGAGTGCAGAACTTGAGGGACGTCATTACGGTGGTGGGGTACTAGAACTAGTTCCTTCAGAAATTGATAGATTGGTAATCCCTTATACGTCAGATGTTAATATTGATATAGACGAATTAAACGAATTTGTTAAAACTCATACAATGGAAGAAGTTTTATCTCGCCAAGATGATTTAATCCTTAAAAAAATAGGTATTGAAAATCACGAAATTAAAATTCTTCAATCGGCTTTTATAAGAATAAAAAATCGACGTCAACATGCAACAGAGGCAGAGGATTAATCCTCTGCCTCTGCTATTTATTAATTATCGTCAAAACTTAACGTGTATATATCAGAATCTTTATCAGGTCCATATATACAAAGTATATCATTTAGCAAATCTTCATGAGCAATTAATGGTTTTACAGTGTTTCCCCAATGAATTTGAGTCATGCTATTATTTTGTGCATATGTAGCTGTATCTGTACGTGAATTGTGTGAAAGTTTCAAGGTGTGAACACCGTAATCAACTCCTCTAATTACAACTCTAAATCGCACATCGCATCTTTCTATATGATTCCAATTTTTCCTTGTGTCAAAATTCCAATTTGCATTCGCAAAAACGGTATCTCTAAAATAATGACGTTGATCTATGTTTTGTGAAGGGTCTCCAACTTTAAGAAGCATAGAACCTGTAGCGTGTGTATTTGGTCCAGTAGGAATATTTAAGTCGCGTCTTGTTAACGGGCCACTCTTCCAAAGTAGCGAGTTGTTTATAGTTCCAGATATTGTTTTTCCGGTATTAGTAACAACTATAGGATTGTTGTTTTGTGCTTTAGACTTCCTAGTACTTGCAACTTTCCTCGTTTTAGCTTTCATTCGCGCCTTTGTATTGCTGCGAGCCGATTTTGAAGATTTGTTATTTGTACTAAACGGCATTGTCATTTCATCAATTAACAAACCATCCCGCACCATTTCTTCTAAGTCGCAGTTATGTTTTAGCAAAACTACATTTTCTGGATGTTGTTTTTCTAACTCCCCAAAAGAAGCCTCGACTTTTTGCACTAAAATCTTATCTTTTTCATCTAATAAATTTAAGTCTAAAATCAAACTTGATTCTATGTTTTTAATCAAACCACCTGTTGTAAAGTTTGCACTGCCAACAATAAGTTTGGCGACCTCATGGTTTTGTGCGAGGTAAACCTTCGGGTGAAAAATGAAAGCCTGCGTTGCTGTATCAACACAAATGGGATATATACCATTATTAATTAAAACTTCAATGCCCTGCTTCGAGGTCACCCCATTGCGAATTCCAACATAAAACTTTAATTTATCTGAACATTTAGATAATTCATCAACAAACATTTCAGCTCCAGCTTTATTCATAAAAGCAACACTTATTATACAATGCTCAATATTCTTTAGTGAAAGAAGTTTTGCTACGGCAGAATAATGATCATTTTCTTCTGATAATCCTTGTAGTATAAAATCCAAATTAGCCATTATTATACCTCCTAAATTTTTCTATTAGTTATTATAACATGTATTATCTCATTACACAAGAACGCGAGGTAATTATTGATTAATAAGTCTCAAAATTTTGAGTAGTTTTAAATATAGTAGCCGTGCTAGAAGACTAGGCTTTAATATCCACTTCTCTATTTTTTGCGTTGTGTAGGAATGGTTGTCCAATTTTTAGCGTGTTTATCGATAGGATAAAAATTATAAATCGTATCTGGAGATTCACTCAAAAACTCGTTAATAGTCATTTGTTTTTTCATTGTAATATCGGTGTTATGTTTGATTTTTTTATTCTGCTTTTTAGGATCAAGATGTTGAAATACATATGATGTAAACAATCGTTGCAAATTTTCTGTATGTTTATCGTATTTATGGCTATCTTCTTTTTCAAATATTTGATATTCAAACACCAAAAAATCTAATACAATATTTCGATAACCCTGATATGCTATAGGTTTTTGAGCACCAAAGCCATCTTTTCGGTCTACGTTTGGAAAATAAAACCGTCCATTTTCAATTAGTGCTGACAGTTTAGATAAGTTGGATTTTTTGGTCAACGTATCTCCCGAATTCATCCTGAGGTCTAAGATGACTTTTACAACTTGATTATGCCATGCTAATACATCATTATAATATTGATATGTCAATTCATATTTTTTGGTATTACTTATAAATGAATATATTAATGCTATTATTGCAACTATTAAAGAAACGATTGAAACCCATTCTGTAACTCCCATCACATTACTCCCCTTTATTTTGTTTCATACTTTGTATTTTTGCACTCACTTGACAACATAATTTTTTCGATTCGTCCGCTAATCTTGGGATATACATATTTTTAAATTTTTCAACAAATTTTCCGAAATCATTTAATCCTGTTTCATCGATACTAATACTTGTACAAGAATCTAGAATCGTTTGCCAAAACTCCTCTTTTCTAATTAAATTTGATACAGCATAAACTACATTCTTTAAGTATATCATATTATCATCTTTTTCCGCGGGTATATAATAATTTAATTCATCATCAAATTTTTGCGGTTCAGTCATTATATCCCAAAAGGATGGTGTATTAAATTTATCTGATATATATAGTTCGGCAAGAAGAATTTCTGATATTTTTTTATAATACTCTTCATCGTTTTCAAAATCCTCGGAATTTACATCATTCAATTTTTCTCTAATAACAAGTATTGTTTTATATTTATCTATGCTTTCCTTTTCTGCAAGTGTCACAATACAGTTAAGATCCAACAATAATTCATACGCTAATATTTCTATATTATCCGTTTCAACTATTCCACTATGAGCCACTTGATTTCTTAATTCAGGCACGTCAAACGCAAAGTAAGGATATAGAGTGTGTTTCAAAATTTGATTTTTATTAAAAGCTTTATCAACTTTTTCTACCAAAGTCCCTTGTTTTTCTTTTTTGCCGTATTTAATCGAAACCAATTCATGAAACATTCCTTCAAGCTGTATAGATGCATTTACAACGAATGCAAGATACTTCTTTTCATTAAATAAGGCTAACAATGACTCAAAGAGTTCTTTTCGGTGGTGCATATGATAGTTTTTGCTTACGCGCTCAACCATTTTAGAAAGCAACTCATTCTTTTCTACGGTTTCTTTAACTTTTGTGAAATACTCATCTATAGACTTTGATTTTAATTCTATCGTTTTTTCTATGTTCTCAACGAAATCAATTAAAGGAACATTAGGAATGTTATAGAACTTAGCAAAAGTTGAAAAATCATAATCGGGATCATAATATTGGGAATTATATTGATAATCGTATGTAGGCCCAATTAACCACATATTTTCTTCTTTATTGCGGTCAATTAAATCGGCATATCCGTCATTTCTTTTAGTAACATAATCTACTAGTTTATAACATATAAAGTCAATAATTTGCTGCTTTGCGTCTTCATTTTTGTTCTCAAAATATTTCAATTTTCTATATGAATATGATTCTTTATCACCAATGCTATTCTTTTTGTTTTTTATAATTTTCAACCTATTATCAATTTCAAGTAAATGTTTTCGAGCAATTATCATTGAATAAATATAATTTCTTAAAAAAACATCTTCATTTTTGATTGTTTCATTTGAAATAGAAAGCGCATTTAATAGAAAGTCAATGGTTTCTATTTTAGGTTGTTTCTCTTGCTTTTCTGATTTTAAATACTCTTTAAATTTTTCCTCATCAAAATCGGGAAATATATCAGTTATCTCGGTAATTGTATATTTTCCGTCCATGATTTCACTTCCTTTGTTAAAATAATATTTTTATTGAAAGTTAGCTCTTATTTTTTCCAATGCTTGTAAATAGATCTGACTAGTTCGAGTAGTCGAAATTTTAAGTTCTTTTGAGATAGACACTTGTGTTTCGTTATTTAATAAGTATCGAACAATAATTTCGCGTTCTCGTTCAGATAGCACGGATAGTAACGCACTAACATAATCGTTGTCCATCCAATTATCAATATCATTTCTTTTGTTGTATTGTTTAGTATCAAGTGTTAATCTTACACAATCGTTTGAAAGTAAATATTTTCTTTTTCTTTTTGTTGCTAGATAAAATTCAGACCTTAGAATTTGATTAATCCAAGTGAAGAGTCTATATTTACTATCATAGTTAGAAAGTCTTGAAAAGACTCGCAACCAAATAGTTTGAGATAAATCTTCAATGTCCATATCATTAAGATTTGAATGACTCTTTAAATATCTAAGTTTGGCAGCCAGAAAAGAAGAATACTGATTGTAAATAGTTTCTTTAGCTGTCGAGTCGCCTCTCATACTATGATATACTAACCAATGATCTTGTAGATGTAACAATAGAGCTTTTTGACTAGAATCTATTTTCTTTAAAACAATGTCAATATTACCTTTGTAAACGATTACGTTCTCCACTATCAGAAATAGAAAATCAAAATATATATCTGTTATATTTGTAACATCCTGCAACTTTATTGCTAATTCTTTTTGATTTACTATCATTCCATCTTTTGCACAAGATAAGCAATACCAAAAAATCTCACCTTTATCGTTACAAGTTGCGCAACAATTTTTCCCACACGTACCACATTTGATTTTACCGTACAAAGATATAACTGTTAATGATATTTCTATCTTTTTAGGTTTTTTATAATACATATATCATACTTGCGAATTAATCTTTTCTTCGTAAATGATAGTTGGATCTTTTTTATTAAGCTGAGTTTCATAGTATTTAAAACGGGATATCATTTCTAACATAATATCTGGATTTAACCATGCTCGAAAAGCTAAAGCTATATCCGTATCTGCTTTTGTTCCGCCACCTTTACCCTTTGTAGAAATAATACCTGTTGCATTAGTTCGCTCACACCATAACTTAGGAGTTAGCGTGGAACCATTTTCTTTAAGCTCTAATAAAAGTTTTTCGCATTCATCATTATTAAATTTATCGTTGTTTTTTAATTCCCAAGCACGTAAAAATTCAATAGTATTATCGTTACGTAACCATGATTGTATTAAATATCCGGGATTCTTATCGGTTTTTGCTCTTGCGATGTCTGTAAGAGAAACACAAGCGCGAGGCACATCAACTTTAGATGCATACATAACTTCACCCACCGGAGAAGGAACAAAGTTTGGATTATAATCTAAATTAAATTGAGAATACATATGTTCAAGTATTTCATCTGTTGTCTCCTTATCAAAAATTCCTTGTTCAACCAAACGCTTAAATAGTTTTTCTTTTGATATTACATAAGTCCATACAGCTTCTAATCGAGAATCAAACTCTTTCATAATGCGCATCCTTTCTAATCCACTTATACGGACATTATACTATATATCGAAAAGGATTACAATAAGAATGGATTTTAATTGCGATTAAATATGATTAAGTTTTGATTTGATGGAATATTAATTCGCTCAATTTTCTCCCGAACAATGCACTCATCCCATTGAATAAGGGAACATGCCCTTATTATTTGCAATTTGATTAGTTCTTCCGATATTGTTGGCGCACTATGGCAAAAACGTTTGCCGCTTTCCACACGGTTTGCACATCTCCAAATAACTTCGCCATTAGATTTAGTTATTCTACGGTAAGAGGCGCCACATTCTTCGCAAAACAAAAGACCGCTAAGTACATTTTTTGAATTATACCTAGTGGCCTTGCGAGAATTATCGCTGTTTTTATTACTACGTTTTTCTTTCACAAACTGTATTTCATAAAATAATTTTTCTGATAGTATACACGGAACATAAGAAGAATTAGATAGTATAGAGTCAATAACTGACCTTGACCATTTTGTTTTGCCTGATGGAGATAAATGTCCTTTGTCCTCAAGTGTGTTTGAAATTAAACCTAAGCTAAATCCTTGTAAATATAGTTCAGCAATCAAATTAATTGTATTAGCCGCTTCTTTATCTACGCTTATTTTATCCTCATTTTTAATAAATCCAAAGATAGTTTTCATATAATCATCTCCTTAATATTTGTATTCGTGGATTTTAAAAAGGCGTTTAATAATGCTAATCCACAAATAAGTGCATTAAAAAACGCTTTATATATTAAAAACCAGCTATTTTGAAATGAAATAGCTGGTTTTTATCAATTATTAGATATTTTTTATAAGAAAAAAGGACAAACCAAGTTTTAAAAAACAGGTTTGTCCTTTTGGTGGGAGAGAGTGGATTCGAACCACTGAAGCAAGATGCAACAGATTTACAGTCTGCCCCCTTTGGCCACTCGGGAACTCTCCCCTATGGAGCTGGCGAACGGAATCGAACCATCAACCTGCTGATTACAAATCAGCTGCTCTGCCAATTGAGCTACGCCAGCATTTTGACGCCTCGCGCCGTTACCTTAAATAGTATAATCACTTCGGTGGGTTTTGTCAATATCTTTTTTTGAAAAATCCGATTTTATTTGCAATCAGTTCTGCCAACCAGACGCAAAGCAGATCTTTCCAAAGATAGGGCAAGGATGCCACCAGCGCCGCCTGCCAAACGCTTTGATTGGTAACAAAGGCATACCAAGCCACACCACAGATATGACAGAGCAGCATCGCCGCCATACCGACCAGCACCGCCGCCATCCGCTTCTTCCACCGAAGACCGCAGCCGACTGCCACCAAAAGAAAGCCAAGCAGAAATCCGCCGCCGGCACCAAAGAGCCAACCGAATCCGCCGCCAAAGCCCGAAAAAACAGGCAGGCCGATACCGCCCAGCAGCAGGTAGGTTCCCACCGCCGTCAAGGCATATTTCCAACCAAGGCAATAGCCGCAAAGCGCCACCGCCAAGGTCTGCAAGGTCATCGGGACCCCTGCGGGCATCGGCAGTACCAGCTGGGCGCAGGCGGCAATCACCGCGCAGAACACCGCAGCATCCATCATTTTACGCAAGGACGGTCTCATCGATAGTCCTCCAATCGCACTTCGCCGGAACAGATGGCCAGCAGTTCGCCATCCTCGGTTTGGAGCAACAGTTCTGCCTCGTCGGAGATACCCTGCACCACCCCTACGGTACGCGTATCTCCCCGCACGGCAGTCACTCTTTTGCCCTGCAAAAAGGAGCGGCTGCGGTATTCTTCCATCAACCGCGGATCGGAAAGCTCTGGATACCAATCAAAAAAGCGGTCCAAAATCGCCGCCGCCAGCGGCTCCATCACATTCTCCCGCATTTCGGGCAGCAACGCGCCCGCGATTTGGTCCAGTGCGTCCTCCCAATACTGCGGTTCAAAGACATTCAGACCGATCCCCAAAATGCAATAATCAAAACCGCCCTTGCCATCCATAACACTTTCCGCCAGGATACCGCAGACCTTTTTATTGCCCAAATAAAGATCGTTGACCCACTTGATCGAAAGCTCGATCCCCAAAATATCCCGCACCGCTTGCGCCACCGCAACTCCCGCGGCAGCGGTGATCTTCATTCCGTCGGCCATCGCCTGCGGGCGCAGTAAGATTGAAAAATACAGTCCGCTTCCGGCGGGAGAGAAAAAGTTTCGCCCCATCCGCCCTTTCCCAGCGGTCTGATGCAACGCAAAAAGCACCAAACCCTCTAATGCCCCGCTCTCTGCCGCTTGGCGCAGCCGACGGTTGGTGGAATCGGTCTCCTCCAATAATTCGATATGATACTCGCCCTTGCAATGAGCGATGATTTTTTGCAGATCCAATCGGTTCAGGGTTCGATACACCTTTCTATCATTTCATTTAGTAATATTTTAACACAGGGTGGAAAAAAGTCAATTTATTCTTGTTTTTCCTTTAATATATGCTATAATAAAAGCAACTGAAGAAAGGACTTATATAATAATGAAGCAATTATGTAATTACGCCGATGTCTTTTACGGCAACGGCGAGACCGATCGCTTTTTTGAAGACGGATTAGCCTCCAAATGGTTTTACATCAAAGCCCTTTGCGGCAATACCCATCCCCATGCCACTCTTCCCTTTGGGCGGATGTCGGTAGGGGCATACAGCGGCGCTTATCCCACCGGCTACGGCACCCACCGCGCCAATAGTTGCGGCGGCATCAGAAAATTGCACGATACACAGGTCGCTCGGGGCTTTTCCCACCTGCACCAAACAGGTACCGGCGGCATTCGCTACTATTATAATTACGCCATCGCCTCCCCCATCTACGGCGATGTCGCTAAAGCGCAGGAGTTCCGCCCGCTGACCGAAGAAAAGGGCGCGCCCGGTTATTATGAAGCAATGCTGGAGGATATTCGCTGCCGCCTGACCGTCGACGGCGGTTCGGCGTTGCATCAATACCTTTTCCCCAAGGAAGGCGGTCGGGTGGTAATTGATTTTTCCAACGACGGTCTTTCAAGAACCTTCAGAGAACGATTCCGCGGGGTCGTCGGCGAGCCCAAGATCGAGCTCACCGCCGAGAATGAAGTTTGCTTTAGCGGTATCTTCTCCGGCGTTCGTCTCTATTTCTGCGCCATAGCCGAAGGCGGCAAAGCCACCTTATTCAGCGGAAATGATGAAACAAAAGAAGCCTGCTTGATTCCCGAAGCCGATTGCGATTTCTACGGTACAGTCTTCGATCTTACCGGCAAAGAATTGTTGCTCCGCGTGGGCTATTCCACCCTCTCTTTTGAGGAGGCCCGCAAATCCGCCAAGGGTAGTGAATGTTCCTTTGAAGATGCAAAGACCAAAGCGGCAGAGATCTGGGAAAATCATTTTTCCGCCATTCAGATCGAGACCGACGATGAACAACTGAAAGAAAAATTCTATTCCAACCTCTACCATTCCCTGCTCAAGCCCGCCGACCTGCAGGGCGAAAGCGTTCTGGGCGTGGAAGGCGATGTTGTGGGCGGGTTTGCCACCCTTTGGGATCAATATAAGACCCTCCTGCCGCTGATCTATCTTTGCTATGCCGATATGGGCGAAAAGGTCGCCAAGGCGCTCGCCAATATCAGCGAGACCATGGGCAAAATTTGTTGTAGCTTTGGTCTCACCGAATTCTTCCCCTGCGAAAACCAAGCGAAGATGCTGGGCATCATCACCCTTTGCGATGCCTACCATTTCGGTTTGATCGATGCCGCCACCATCAGCGAGTGCACCAAGCGCGAATTGGCAAGAGAAGATTTCGAGCCCTTCCTCAAAGATGGTTTGTTTGAATATTATACCCACATTTTGGACGCCGCCGAGACTTGCCTCTATGTGGCGGACCTGACCGAAGACCAAGAACTCAAAGAGCAGTTGCTCGCCTTGGGCAAGCATTGGCGCAATGCCTACGGCCCCGACGGACTGCTTTCCGAAAACTCCCCCTATTATGAAGGCGACCGCTACACCTATTCCTTCCGTATTCATAAGGAGATGGAGGAGCGGATCGCGCTGGCGGGCGGCAAGGAAGCCTTCGCCAAGCGGCTGGATGATTTCTTTGGGTTCGGCAAGGAAAGCCTCAAACAACTGACCCACATCGGTGCAGGCAAAGAGATCGAAGCCACCGCCTACCATCGCTTTGAAGGGTTCAACAACGAATGCGATATGGATGCTCCTTATGCCTATATCTATGCCGATCGGCACGACCGCCTTTGCGAGATCCTTCGCGAATGTGTCTCCCGCTCCTTTGGCTTAGGCAAGGGCGGCCTGCCCGGAAACAACGATTCCGGCGGTCTTTCCTCCGCCTTTGTCTGGAACGTGATCGGTCTCTTCCCCTTAACCGGCAGCGGCAAATTCCTTTTGGGTATGCCGCAGGTGGATAAAGCAACCTTAAATCTGTTCAACGGCAAAGTGCTCACCATCCGCACCGAAAAGGGCGGCGACAGCCGCTGTGTCGACCGCATTGAGTTTGACGGCAAGACAGTGGAAGGATATCAGATTTCTGCCGAGGAATTGATTCAAGGCGGGGAATTGGTGTTTTATTTGAAGTAAATAATTAAGAAGAAACTCCTCCGCGAAAAGCGGAGGAGTTTTTTTGAAGGATTGAGCCGCGCAAAGCGCGGCGGGATAGAGCTTTTGTAAATGTTTGTGCGAACTTGCAAGGTTGCTGACACAGAAGATACTCTGTGCCTCTTGATTTTTCGACCGCTCCGAGCGGTTACGAAAAATCTGCGGTGCTCGAGACTTCACCGTCCGCAAAGCCTATCGCGGCTTTGCGGCGGCTACGACGAACCATTTTGCCTTGCAAAATGGTTCAAATCTTCGAACAGTGTGGCAAAAAAAAGGACATCCAAATGGATGTCCTTTTCTTTTGGCGCGCTGGAGAAGATTCGAACTCCCGACCTTCTGATCCGTAGTCAGACGCTCTATCCAGCTGAGCTACCAGCGCATATGGGCTTTCTTAAAGCGAATAATATAATATCACATCTTTTCGCTAAAATCAAGCCCTAATTTTAAAAATTATTCAACTCCTTCAGGAAGGATCCCCTGATAGATAAAATTGCGGATATTTTCGTTGCCGGTCTTTGTATTATAGGTCCGATACCAGATGCCGTTGATCGTATTGCCGCCCAGCCAATCCTGCTGCAGCGGAAAGACCGCATCCCGCATCTTATAGCCCGAAAGAACGACCTTTGCCGCAATCGAGGTAACCTCACCGGAGTCCAGCGTCGTCTTGACCAAAGAAAGCAAGGTCTTGGCGATATTGGGATAATCCAACACATTCTTTTCCTTCAACCGCGCAAAGCAGGCTTCCAGAATGATCTCGTGCATCCCTGCGCGAACATTAGTACCGCCGACGCTTTTGCGGACTCTTGCCAAACAAAGTGCCTGCGCGCCGTTGACCAACTGCTCACCGCCCTTGCTCAAATAGGAAACCGACGTTTTATAGTTTTGATTATACTGTGCGATCATGGCATTGACTTCCCAAAGATATGTCTGGGGAACGTCCATCTGCACCCCGCCCAAGGCATCGATCACCTTGACCATATTGGAAAAGTTGACCACCGCATAGTTTTTAATGTTCAGACCGAAATTTTGGTTCAGGGTCTTGACCGCCAAAACCGGACCGCCAAAAGCATAGGCATGGTTGATCTTATCCTTGCCGTGCCCTTCGATGGTGACATAAGTATCCCGCTCAATGGCAGAAAGTCGAATCTCATTGCGTTCATGGTCCAGCGTGACAACGATAATACTGTCGCTGCGGCCTTCCATCTCGCTATCGGCGGTATCAACACCGAATAACGCGATATTTTCAATTCCTTTTACATGGTAATCTTGCTTGGTAATACCGGTCTCTTCTTCGGTCAGATCTTTTTCCACATCCAGCTCACCGAAAATGTAGCCGTAGAAGCCCGCCGCTACTCCGCCGAGCACCAAAATGGTGACGGCAAAGGAACATACAAACTTCCCCCAAAAGGTTTTGAAAAACAGCAGGAATTTGCTTTCGGATTTCGTGGCTCTCGCCATAAGATCACCTCAAATTATTTATTGATAACAGCCAACGTCTGACGAGCGATGGCAAGTTCTTCATTGGTGGGGATAACGCAGACCTTCACCTTAGAATCGGGAGTGCTGACCACACGGGCCTCGCCGCGCTTGCTATTTTCCTCTTCGTTCATTTCAACGCCGAGGAACTTGATATTCTTAACGATGTCACTACGCATCACATTATTGTTCTCGCCGATACCTGCGGTGAAAACAACCGCATCAATGCCGCCCATGGCAGCCGCATAGGAACCGATATACTTGGTCACCTGATAGGTAAACATATCCAAAGCCAGCTGAGCGCGCTCATTGCCTTCGGCAGCCGCCGCATCCAGATCACGGAAGTCGTTGGAAACGCCGCTGAGACCCAATACGCCGCTCTTCTTATTCATGATCGCGTTCATTTCGTCGGGGGTCAGATTTTCTTTATTCATAATGAACATGGCCACTGCGGGATCGATGTCACCGCAACGGGTACCCATCAAAACGCCAGCCAGCGGAGTGAAGCCCATAGAGGTATCCACACAACGACCGCCGTCGACTGCGGTAATGGAAGATCCATTTCCCAGATGGCAGGTAACGATCTTCAAATCTTTGATATCCTTGCCCAGCAGCTTTGCACATTCTTCGGCAACGTAGCCGTGGGAGGTGCCGTGGGCGCCGAAACGACGGATGCCGTACTTTTCATAATATTCATAGGGAATGGGGTAGATCGCCGCGGTCTTTGGCATTCCGTAATGGAAAGCTGTATCATAAACAGTGACCTGAGGAACATTCTCGCCCATAACCTCCAAGCAAGCACGCAGACCGGTCACCGCTGCAGGGTTATGCAGAGGAGCAAACTCGGTCAGGCTTTCCAGAGTATCGATCTTTTCCGCATCCATCAAGGTTGCTTCAACAAAGACTTCGCCGCCGTTGACCACACGATGGCCGACTGCGGAAATTTCAGCAACATCCTTGATGACGCCCCACTTTGCATCGGTCAAATGCGCCAAAACCACCTTGATGGCTTCGGCATGGTTAGGCATGGGATGGTCCATTTCCAGCTTTTCGCCGTTGGCATTATGGACAAACTTACCGTCCAACCCAATGCGATCGCAGAGACCTTTAGCCAAAACATTTTCGTTCTCCATATCAATCAGCTGATACTTCAAGGAAGAACTGCCTGCGTTGATAACCAAGATTTTCATAGTTCAAAACTCCTTTATAAAAAAATCCTTTTATTTTCCATCTAATTATTATATAATAGAGAAAAGAAACTTGCAACTATTTTTTAGAAAAAGAAAGGGCTCGGCTTTGATCCACGTTGTTATCTGTGAATTCAACCCCTTCCATAACGGGCATCGCTACCTATTGGAGCAGCTGCCCAAAGGCGAGGGGGATTATACCGTCTGTATCATGAGCGGCAGTTTTGTGCAGCGCGGGGAACCTGCGGCGTTTGATAAATGGGAACGTGCCGCCGCCGCGGTGCGTTTTGGTGCCGATCTGGTGCTGGAGCTCCCGCTGCCCTATGCCCTTTCCGACGGGGATCGGTTCGCCGCCAAAGGGGTCGAATTGGCGGCCGCTTTGGGTCAACCGGTCACCCTGGCCTTCGGCACGGAATGTGAGGACCTTGGCGGGCTGGAAGCCTTGGCAAAGGTATCGGAAGAGACCATCTCCCCCATCATTAAAGAACTTTTAGACCAAGGGGTTTCCTACGGTGCGGCTCGCCAACTGGCTTTGGAACAAATATTGCCCGAACAAGCGGCACTTTTGCGTTCCCCCAATAATCTTTTGGCCTGCGGGTATATCCGCGCTTGCTTAAAGCACGGTCTTTCCTATACCGCCATTCGCCGCACCAATGCCCACGATGGCGCACCCCGCGGAAAAACCGCCTCTGCTTCTTATATTCGAAATCATCCCCGAAAATTCAAAAAATATACCCCCTGCGCCCAAGGCTCGATGCTGGATCTCAAGGCGGCAGAGCAGGGATTGATGACCCTTTTAAAGACCAAGACCGCCGAGCAACTGCGGCAATGCGCCAACATTTCCGAGGGGCTGGAAAATCGTATCCTGGCGGCGCTTTTGGAATCCGCCACCCTGACCGAACTGACCGACCGCATCAAAACCAAGCGGTATTCCCACGCCAAGCTCCGCCGTGCCCTTTGTGCGGCGGCTTTGGGCATTCCTGCAGGGCTTCCCGAAGCGGATGCCCCCTATCTGCGGGTCTTAGCCTTTGGCGAAAAAGGACGCGGTCTGCTGCGTACCCTTAAGAGCACCGCACAACTGCCGCTGTGCCAAAGCGGCAAAGAATGTGAGCAAACTTCTCCTGCCTTTTTTGCCCCGGAGCGGCTGGCGACCGACCTGCAGAGCGGTTGGCTGACAATCCCCCTCCCCGCCGGTGAAGATTACCGCCGCGGTGCTGTTTACGTCGAAGAAGAATAAAAACTTGCCAATCTGCCTATAATATGGTAGAATAGATTTATTGATTACGGACTCAGCTACTAAAATAAGTTTCTTGAACGCCTATGGGAAACTTCATCATCCCTATTTAAAGTCAATTTTTAAATGGGTGTTTTTTCTATGTCATTTATAATTTGAAAGGAGTATTATGGAAAAAAATAACAACAAAAAACAAACACAAGACCGTCAGGTTGCCCGCAAAATCAAGCGCAAGCCGGCGGAAAAACTGAAGATCGACGATCTTTTGAATAATCAGGATATGATCCTTGCTGCCGGCGGTAAGCGGGGCAATAATCTGCCCAAGGAGAAGATCCAATCTCAAAATAAAAAGAAAGCGGCACCCAAAAAGCCTGCCGAAAAGAAAGCCCCTGCCCGCAAGCAAACTCCGCCCAAGGCGGCACCCAAGCGGAAGAGCAAGGCGAAATCCAAGCTGAAGATCATTCCTTTGGGCGGCTTGGACGAGATCGGAAAGAATATGACCATCTTCGAATACGAAGATGATATGATCATCGTCGATTGCGGTATGAGCTTTCCGGACGAAGATATGCTGGGGGTGGATCTGGTCATCCCCGACATCACCTACCTGCGTAAAAATATCCATAAGGTGCGGGGCATCTTTGTTACCCACGGTCACGAAGATCACATCGGCGCACTTCCCTATGTCTTAAAAGAAATGAACGTTCCGGTCTACGGTAACAAATTGACCCTAGGTTTGATTCGCCGCAAGCTCGTCGAGCATCGGATGGATAAGACCTCCATGCTGATCGAAACCAAGCCCGGCAGCATCATCGAGCGGGGCTGTTTCACAGTAGAATTCATCAAGGTCAACCACTCCATCCCCGATGCGGCAGGCTTTGCCATCCGCACTCCGGTGGGAATCGTTCTGCATACCGGAGACTTTAAGATCGATACCACCCCCATCCATGGGCGTGCCATCGACCTTGCCCGCATCGGCGAGCTGGGCAAAGAGGGCGTTTTGCTGCTGATGAGCGATTCCACCAACGCAGGCAAACCCGGTATGGCCACCTCCGAAAAAAAGGTAGGCAAAGCCCTTTTGACCATCTTTGAAAACAATCCCAATAAACGCATCATCGTCGCCTCCTTTGCATCCAACGTCCATCGCGTGCAGCAGATCGTGGACGCCTCGGTGCGGTTCGGGCGTAAGGTGGCGGTTTCGGGGCGGTCGATGGAGGGTGTCATTGCGGTGGCGCACGAGCTTGGGTATCTGAAGATGCCCAAGGGAACGCTGGTTCCTTTGGAGCAGGTCGGCTCTTTCCCGCCCGGCAAGATCACCATCATCACCACCGGCTCCCAAGGCGAGCCGATGAGCGCGCTTTCCAGAATGGCTCATTCCGACCATCGCACCATCAATGTCAATTCCAACGACTTAATCATCATTTCCGCCTCCCCCATCCCCGGCAACGAGCGATTGGTCAGCCGTGTCATCAACGAATTGGAAAAGCTGGGTGCCACTGTGGTGGATAATAAAATGGCAGGAGTCCATGTATCCGGTCACGCCTGCGAAGAGGAACTGAGATTGATTTTAGGCCTTGCCAAACCGAAATTCTTTATGCCGGTCCACGGTGAATATCACCATTTGGTCGCCCATTCCAAGTTGGCAATGGAAGCGGGCATCGCCGAAGAGGATATCTTCATCGGCACCAACGGCGCGGTTTTAGAGTTAAGCGAAACCAAGGCCGCCTTTGCCGGCAATGTGCAGGCGGGCGCCATTATGGTGGATGGCATCGGGGTCGGCGATGTGGGCAACATCGTTTTGCGGGATCGCCGTATTCTTGCCGATGGCGGCATCATTATTGTGGTGGCATCCATCAGCAAGGAGCATAAAAAGGTGGTCAGCGGGCCCGACATTGTCTCCCGCGGATTTATCTATGTGCGGGAAAACGAAGATTTGATGGACGAAGCCCAGCGAGTGGTCACCGAGGCATTGGAAAAATCCCTTGCCAAGGGCAACTTGGAATGGACCGCCCTCAAGACCGATATGCGGGATGCGCTGGCGCGGTTCATCTCTGCCAAGACCAAAAAGAGCCCGATGATCATTCCCATTATAATGGACGTATAAAATAAAAGTGCTGAAAGCAATTGCTTTCAGCACTTTTTATATGTTTATAAATTCTTTACCTTTGGAGGATAAGGTGACCACCCTCTTAAAACCACATTGTTTGATGAGTGCCAACGCAGGTTCAAAGCCCAGCCCCAAATAATTCGCGTTATGGCAATCGCCGTTGATGATCACTTCCCCGCCCCGCTCATAGATGGAGCGCAACAGCGCAGGGTTGGGGTAGGGTGTGGTGCGCGCCCCGCGGGAAATGGCACCCACATTGACTTCAAACAGCGCACCGGTGGGGATCAGCACCTTGAGTGCTTCTTCCGCCGCCGCCCGATAGCGGGGGTGGTTTTCATCGAAAAGCCTCTCTTTTTCCTGCCATTTGGTCAGCAGATCGAAATGCCCCACAATATCGAAATGAAACTTCTGCGGCATCAATGCCACCAAGCGAAAATACTCTTCCGCATATGCATAAGGATCGGCAAAGAGCCGCAGATTTTCCTTGACCTTTTCCAAGGAATCGTCCACTTCGCAAAGAATACCGCCCTTTTCCACCGCGTGGACCGAGCCGATGACATAGTCGTAAGGCTCCACCCCCAGCGGAGAGAATAGATCCTGCTCAATCCCGCACAGCAGGTCAATCCTGCCGCGGTATTGTTCTTTTAATCGGGCGATCTCTGCTTGATAGGCTTCGATCTGCTCCTTTTTCATCCCCCAATCCCGCGCAGGATCCTCCATATAAGCGTGGTCGGAAAAGCCATAGGCGGAAAAGCCTTTGGCAAGGGCGGCCTGCACCATTTCTTCTAAAGAATGGTCACCGTCGCTATAGGTGGAATGGGTATGAAAATCGCCTTTGAGGATCATACCATCTTCTCCTGCTTGACCTTATGATCGATGATATGGCGGGAGGCCAGCTCTTTGCGGATATCCTCCACCGAGATGCCCATCTCCACCATCAGCACCATAATATGATAGGCAAGATCCGCGATCTCATAGACCGTTTCCGCCTTATCATCGGATTTGGCGCCGATGATAACTTCGGTGGATTCTTCCCCCACCTTCTTTAAGATCTTATCCAGCCCCTTTGCAAAAAGATAGGTGGTATAAGACCCTTCGGGCATCTGCTCCTTTCTTCCTTTGAGCAGGCTATAAAGCCCTTCCATCGAAAAGGCTTCCTCACCGCTTTCATAGACAGGAGTATTAAAGCAGCTATCGGTCCCCAAATGGCAGGCGGGGCCGTCCTTTTTCACCAGAACCGTCAGCGCATCGTTATCGCAATCGGCGGTGATGGAAAGGATATGCTGATAATTGCCGCTGGTCTCCCCTTTGAGCCAAAGTTCCTGGCGGGAGCGGCTCCAAAAGCAGGTCAGCCCTTTTTCCATCGAGATCTGCAGGCTCTCTTTATTCATATAGGCAAGGGTCAACACCTTTTTGGTCTCGGCATCCACCACAATGGCGGGGATCAACCCTTTTTCATCAAATTTCAACTTTTCAATATCCAACATCTTATAACCTCACATTGATATCATTCTGCTTGAGCAGTTGCTTAAGATCGATGATCTTGACCTCACCGAAATGGAAGATGGAGGCCGCCAAGCCCGCATCCACTTTCGGCAGTTCCTTAAAGAGTTTGACAAAATCTTCGGCGCAGCCTGCACCGCCCGACGCGATGACGGGGACATTGACCGCCTTGCAGACTGCGTCCAACATCTGCAGATCAAAGCCGCCCTTCACCCCATCGGTATCGATGGAATTTAAGACCACTTCGCCCGCGCCGCTCGCCACGCAATCCTTGATCCACTTTATGGCTTCCATTCCGGTATTCTCTCTTCCGCCCTTGGCGAAGACACGGAAGACGCCGTCCACCCGCTTGACATCGGCAGAAAGCACCACGCATTGATCGCCGTACTTTTTCGCCGCCTCCCGCACTAACGCAGGGTTGCGGATGGCGCCGGAATTGACGCTGACCTTATCGGCACCGCATTTCAATACCCGATCGAAATCCTCCAGAGTATTGATCCCGCCTCCGACCGTCAGGGGGATAAAGATGGTCTTTGCCACCTCTTTTAAAATATCGGTAAAGAGCGCGCGGCCCTCCGCCGAAGCGGTGATGTCATAAAACACCAGCTCGTCCGCACCGCAATCGCTATAGTATTTTCCCAGCTCGATGGGGGACGAAACGTCGGAAAGGCCTTTAAAATTGACCCCTTTGACCACACGCCCATTCTTCACATCCAGGCAGGGAATAATCCGCTTTGTTATCATTTTGCCACCTCGATTGCATCCTTCAAATCAATGGCGCCGATATAATAGGCCTTGCCGATGATGGCGCCATAGAGATCCATCGCCCGCAGGGCTTTAATATCTTCAATGGAAGATACCCCGCCCGAAGCGATAAGATCAATTTTAAATTTTTGGCTTAAATCTTTATAGAGGTCCCGATTGGTGCCCTGCATGGCACCGTCCTTGGAGATATCGGTGCAGATAATGGTCTGCACCCCGAGCCGCTCCATTTGGGAAAAGAAGGCATCGGCGGTCAGCGCCGAGGTTTCGGTCCAACCCTTGATGGCGACATAGCCGTCCTTGAGATCGACTCCGACCGCCACCTTACCGCCGAATTCCTTTAAGGCTTCCTGCAAAAAGGCGGGGTCTTCCACCGCGGCGGTGCCTAAAATGATGCGGTCCACCCCCGCCTCCAGATAGGTGCGGGCGATCTCCATATTACGGATCCCGCCGCCGACCTCCACAAAGAGATCCGTCTGCTCCGCAATGGTGCGGATGGTCTCTAAATTGGCGGGAATACCGCTTTTGGCGGCTTCTAAATCCACTAAATGGATGAATTTTGCGCCCGCCGCCTCAAAGGCTTTCGCCACTTGGAGCGGTTGCTCGCTGTAGACGGTCATTTGAGCGTAATCGCCCTTATATAAGCGGACGGCCTTGCCGCCCACTAAATCGATGGCAGGAAAGATGTTCATTGCTCTTCTCCTTTCACCGCGCAAAAGGCTTTTAAGATCTCCAGACCCACTCTGCCGCTCTTTTCGGGATGGAATTGGCAACCGAAAAGGTTGCCCTTGGCCACCGCGGCGGTCAGTTCCTTTCCGTATGCGGTGGTCGCCGCCAGTGCATCCTCGCACCCCTCGGCATAAAAGGAATGGACGAAATAGACGTGGTCTCCCTCTTGGATGCCCTTAAAAATCGGGCAATCGGGCTGCTGAAAATTCAACGCATTCCAGCCGATATGAGGGATCTTGAGATCGGCGGGCAGCCGCCCTTCCATCCCCACGACCGCACCCTTTAGAAGGCCTAAGCCTTGATGCTCGCCGTATTCATAACTTTTTTCAAACAGCATCTGCATCCCAAGGCAGATCCCCATCAAGGGCTTGCCTTGCTGCACCTGCTCAATAACGAATTGATCCAGCCCATTCTCCCGCAGTTTTGCAGCGGCATCGCCAAAAGCACCCACTCCAGGCAGGATCAGCCGATCGGCTTTTTGCAACTGCTCTGGATCGCCCGAAACGAATGCACTCTCGCCGATGGCATCAAACGAGGAACGCAGGGAAAACAGATTCCCCACGCCGTAGTCGATAATTCCAACCATTATAATACTCCTTTGGTGGACGGCACCGCATCGGTACCGTCGGTGGTGACAGCCTGCTTCAATGCTCTGGCGGCCGCCTTAAATGCGCCTTCCGCAATATGATGGGAATTGGTGCCCGCCAGCTTGCGGATATGCAGGCTCATGGGGCATTGGCGGGTAAACGCCAAGAAAAATTCTTCGATCAGCTCGGTATCAAAGGTACCGATCTTTTTGGCGCGGATGGGCAGATCAAAACCCAAAAAGCTTCTGCCCGAGATATCGCAGGCGGCAAGGATCAGGCTTTCGTCCATCGGCAAAATCATATTGCCGTAGCGGAGGATGCCCCGCTTTTCGCCCAGCGCCTGCTCAAAGGCTTTGCCCAGGCAGATGCCGATATCTTCCACCGTATGATGATCGTCCACCTCAATATCGCCCTTGCAGGTGACCTTGAGATCGAATTTGCCGTGGGCGGCAAAAAGGGTCAGCATATGGTCTAAAAATCCGCAGCCGGTATTGATTTCACTTTTGCCCGAACCGTCCAATTTCAAAGTCAGAGCAATGTCGGTTTCTTTTGTTGTTCGGTTGATCTCACTGGTTCTCATAAAAGGATCTCCTTTATCTTTGAAATCATCGTTTGCATCTCTTTGGGAGTGCCGATGGTGATGCGGTTAAAATCCTTGATGCGCTCTTTGGTAAAGTGCCGCACCAAGATTCCCCGCTTTTTCAGCTCCAGATATAATTGCTCGCCGCTGATCTTGGGGTGGCGGGCAAAGAGGAAATTGGCATCGCTGGGCAATACCTCAAAGCCCATCTCTTCCAATGCTTGAGCGGTGATTTCGCGGGTTTTTATGATCTCCCCGCATTTTTCCGTATAATAGGCATCCGCCTTGGCGGTCTGCTCCCCCAAAAGCAGAGTCAGCCGATTAATGTTATAAGGGTTGGTGGAATATTTGATCTTTTCCAGATCAGAGATCAGCGCCGCATTAGCAAAGGCATAGCCCAGCCGACCGCCCGCCAGACAGCGGGATTTGGAAAAGGTGCGGACCACCAAAAGATTCTCATAGCGATCGATGAGTTTATAGCAACTTTTGCCGCCGAAATCCACATAGGCTTCGTCGATCACCACCACCCCATCGGGATTGCTTTTTAAGATCTCTTCGATGGCATCGACCCCGATGCTCATTCCGGTGGGGGCGTTGGGATTGGCGATAACGATCAGTTTATTTTGGTTGAGATACGCCTTGTAGTTGACGGAAAAATTCGGCTCCAAGGGAATCTCTTGATATTCCACCCCGTGCAGTTGGGCAAAGACCGGATAAAATCCATAGGTGATATCGGGGAAGATTGCCCCCTTTTGCCCGTAGGCCATAAAGGCGAAATTCAGAATATCATCCGACCCGTTGGAAAGGAAGATCTGCTCGGCGGAAAGAGCATATAATTCCGCCAACGCCTCCTTTAAGCCCTTGGCGGTGGGATCGGAATACAGCCTTAGCCGCTCGATCTCCCCGCTGTTCATCGCCGCTACCACCGCGGGTGCGGGCGGGTAGGGGGATTCGTTGGTATTGAGTTTGATATACGCCATATCCCGCGGCTGCTCGCCGGGGGTATAGGCGTCCAATGCTTGATAACGTTCCTTTAAAAATCTGCTCATTTTTTCTCCAATCGGATGCGGACACTCTCGCCGTGGGCCTGCAGGCCTTCAGCTTCCGCAAAGTATGCCACCTCGGCGCCGATTCTTTGCAGCGCCTCTTGGGTATAATAGGTATATTGACTCTTTTTGACAAAATCATCGACAGAGAGCGGGCTGGAAAACCGCGCGGT
>JAZSBU010000020.1:0-1878 GCA_045602565.1 Eubacteriales bacterium
GGCGTGGGGCATCTTATGGGCATCGACGCCGCATTATTAAAGCAAGGCTTGGAAGCCTTTGAGGGCGATGGGCGGCGGATGTTTACCGAGACGGTCGGGGAGATCACCGTCATCGACGATAGCTATAACGCTTCCCCCGACTCCATGGCAGCCGCCTTAAAGGTGCTTGCCGCCAAGAGCGGTCGGCGGGTGGCGGTATTGGGGGATATGCTGGAGCTGGGCAGTTTCGAGCTGCAGGGGCATCGGCAGGTCGGCGCCCTTTGCGGCGAGCTGAAGCTCGATGCGGTGGTGGCGATCGGTACCCTCGCCAAAGAGATCTATAAAGCATTACCCGATAAAATGGAAAAATATTATGTAGCGGATCGCGCCGAGGCACCTGCAGTGATCGAGCAGGCGGTTTCTGCGGGCGATACCGTACTTTTCAAGGCTTCCAACAGTATGAATTTTCAGCAGTTGGCAAACCGCTTGAAAGAAAGGATGAAAAATCAATGAATTATTGGCTGATCTTATCCGCTTTGATCACAAGTTTTTTACTTGCGGTCCTTTTGGCACCGCTGATCCTGCCTTGGTTGCGCCGCTTAAAGTGCGCCCAGAGCATTTTGGAGATCGGTCCTTCTTGGCATAAAGAAACCAAGCAAGGGACCCCCACCATCGGCGGGCTGATTTTTATCATTCCCACCATCGTGGTCTCCCTCTTTTTCGGGTTCACCGAACTTTTGCAGGGGGATCTGCGGTTGATGCTGGTGCTGGGCTTTACCCTGATCTGCGGATTGGTCGGCTTTTTAGACGATTATATCAAGGTGGTCAAAAAACGCAACCAAGGGCTGACCGTCTGGCAAAAGACTTTGCCGCTGATGGCGGCGATTGCCCTCTTTTTGGGTGCCCTGTATGTCAATGGAATTATTGACGATACTATCTTTATTCCCTTTATCAATTATCGCTTGCCGCTCTGGTATTTTTATTTCCTGGTGATGATCCCGATGGTGTTCTTCTTTGTCAATTCGGTCAACCTGACCGATGGCTTGGATGGCTTGGTCACCAGCGTTTCCCTGCCCTATACCATCTCTTTTATCCTCATCGGTTTTATGCTCTCCAAGGTGATGAACAATACCGGTATTACCGTCTTTGCCGCGGCATTGACCGGCGGTCTGGCAGCGTTTCTCATTTATAATTTCCATCCCGCCAAGGTCTTTATGGGGGATACCGGCTCGCTCTTTTTAGGGGCCGCCATTGTCGGTATGGCGATGGCTTATGATCTGCCGTATTTTATCATTATCGGCGGTATTATGTTCCTTATCGAAGGTCTTTCGGTGGTGCTGCAGGTCGGATTTTATAAGCTGACCCACGGCAAGCGGATCTTTAAAATGACCCCCATCCACCATCATTTTGAGATGTGCAAATGGTCGGAGATCAAGATCGTGGCGGTATTTACCGTTATCAGCGCCATCGGTTGCCTGCTGGCACTTTGGGGATTGGTCTACTACGGAATTACCATTTAATTTTTAATGGAGGTGAGCCCTTTGGCAACCAATAAAAAAACCAAAAAGAAACTCCAATGGTTTGCTAAAAAAGGGGAGGCCGGCGGCATTGATCCGGTCTTTCTGATCTTGGTCTTTTGCCTTTTGGGCTTCGGGCTGGTGATGGTGGCATCTGCCAGCTATGTCAGTGCACTCCATAAGGAAGGCGATAGTTACCACTATATCAAGCGCCAGTTGATCTTCGCTATCATCGGTGTGGCGTTGATGCTGTTTATCACGCGCTTTGACTATAGTGTTTTCCGTCGGTTTATTCCCGCCTATTTCGGTGTCTCGGTATTGATGCTGATCTTGGTGCTGATCCCTGGGATCGGTATTGTGGGCGGCGGCGCACGGCGCTGGC
>JAZSBU010000021.1:0-9777 GCA_045602565.1 Eubacteriales bacterium
TAATGCACACCCTTGAAGGTGACCGTCTCGACAGTGCCGCAAAGCATCCCGTCTTGCGCATCCAAGATCTCAATATCTTCGGGGCGGACCACTACGTCCACATCGACGTTTTCGCCAAAACCCGCATCGACGCAGGGGAACTCGATTCCCTCAAATTCCACCAGATAATCGCGGATCATCTTGCCGCCGAGAATGTTGCTTTCGCCGATAAAATCGGCGACAAAAGGGTTGACAGGCTCGTTATAAATATCTTCGGGCGTACCGATCTGCTGGATCAGCCCGTCTTTCATAACGACGACGGTATCGCTCATGGTCAGCGCTTCTTCCTGATCGTGGGTAACATAGATGAAGGTGATCCCCATCTGCCGCTGGATCCGCAAAAGCTCGTTCTGCATTCCCTTGCGCAGTTTGAGATCCAAGGCGCCCAAAGGCTCGTCCAAAAGCAGAACCTTGGGGTTATTGACCAAAGCGCGCGCAATGGCGACCCGTTGCTGCTGACCGCCCGAAAGGGAGGAAACGTTGCGCTTTTCATAGCCCTTCAGGTTGACCAGCGCCAGCATTTCTTTCACCCGCTTTTCGATCTCTTCCTCGGGGGTTTTGGAGATCCGCAGGCCAAAGGCGATATTTTCATAAACGTTATAATGGGGGAAAAGGGCATACCGCTGGAATACGGTATTGACCTGGCGTTTATGAGCGGGCAGTTTGCTGATATCCTGCCCTTCAAATAAAACACGCCCCTCTTGCGGCTGCACAAAGCCGGCAATCGTTCGTAAGGTGGTTGTCTTGCCGCAGCCCGAAGGACCCAGCAGGGTGACAAATTCCTTATCCTTGATTGCCAGATTAAAATGATCGAGGATCACCTCGCCGTCAAAAGAAACGTGAATATCTTTCAGCTCAATGATGTTTTTCAACGCTGTTTTCCCAACCTCCGTAAATAAAGCATTGTTTATATGGGCACAAATGCCCCCAATATAATTCAGTTTATAATATAAACATTTATATACGGTTTGTCAATAAATTTACGCAAAAAAAGTCATATTTTTTCGTAAAATTTCAAAATATTTCCGCAAAAGGCACTGCCCAAACCGAGCGGTTTTTTAAAAATCTCTCAAATGCTCTAAAATGCTTTCAAATGCTCCATTTTCCTCGAATTTTACCAATTTTGCATATTTTGGATAAAAAAGGGCTCGAAGGAGAAGCCTTCGAGCCATAGTTATATATTCTTTTCAATTTCCCGTTTTAAGCGGGAGATGATCTTTTTTTCCAGGCGAGAGATATAGGATTGGGAGATCCCCAAAATATCCGCCACCTCCTTTTGGGTCATCTCCCGATAACCGCCTAACCCGAACCGCATCTCCATGATCATCCGTTCCCTTAGGGGAATATGCTCCAAGGCAGCGTGGAGGATCTGCCGCTCAATATCTTCTTCTAAATTCCGCGAAACACTATCGGCATCGGTGCCTAAAATATCCGAAAGCAAAAGCTCGTTGCCGTCCCAATCCACATTCAGCGGTTCATCCAGCGAAATTTCGGACCGCTGGGCGTGGTTTTTACGCAAAAACATTAAGATCTCATTTTCGATGCAGCGGGAAGCATAGGTCGCTAATTTGATGTTTTTATCCGAGCGGAAAGTGTTGATGGCTTTGATCAGACCGATGGAGCCGATGGAGATGAGGTCGTCGGCGGCGATGCCGGTATTTTCAAACCGCTTGGCGATATAGACCACCAACCGCAGATTATGCTCGATCAGCTTTTGAGAGGCATAGGCCTCTCCTTGATCCAAGGCTTCGATGAATTGCCGCTCCTCCTCGGCGGAAAGGGGCGGCGGCAGGGTGATATACCCGTTGGCGTAATGGACTTTGCCTGCCAGGCGGTGCAGGAGCTTGGCGAGGGCGGGGTGATACATTAAGTAATAGCGCAGAATGTTCATAAGTTACTCCAATCTCTATGTAATAATGCTTGAAAACGTCCGTCGGGAGATAAGGGTTGCAGAGTGATGCCGATCAGCGCATCCCGTTCCACCTGATCGATCAGCAGGCGTTGGGGCGAAAAGGCATAAATCAACCTGCGGGCGCCGGTGGCATCGGTATAGGGGAGCAGCCGCAGCTTCAGGTGGGGAAATTGCTTGGAAAGGCGGGGGAGTGCCGCGGAGTCGTTATGTAAAATCGCTTGTAACAATTCTTCGGGGAGGGAAAGGCAATCCCATTGGCAGAGCACCACCGGCTTTAAGGAGATGGGATCGTAAAGGGAATTGCCGGTATCCAAAAGGGCGAGCAATGTTTGACCGTCTACGTTCAGGGTGTGTAAAAAGGATTTCTCTTTCCGCAGGTTGAGCAGATGGAAAAAGCCGCGGGTCAATCCGTAAAAGCCGAAAGAGAGCAAAAGCAACAACCAAAGGGGCAGATCCATATAATAAACACCGTTGGAGGCGCGGATATGACTGCCTGCGTCGGTAAAGGCATAAAAGGCATACATTCCGCCCCCAAAGAGCAGATGGGCGGCAAAATAGATCAGCGCGGTCCGCCCATAGGAGAGCAGTCGCTCAAAAGGAAAGGCCAAAAGCAGAATGGCGGCAGGAACGACCAATTTTAAAAGGATCATCACCGCAAGGGGAAGGCGGGTAAAAAAGAGCAGGCAGCCAAAAAGCGCCCCTACCGCCGCGCCCAGAAGCAATCGCCAGGGGGTCAGCTTGCGGGCGGCGATCAAGGCGGTGGTGGCGAGCAGTAGGGTATCCATTATGAAGTTGGTGAAGAATAGGATGTCAACATAAATAATCATAGGCTTAGTATAGCACCTTGGAAAAAGAGAAGTTGTCGAAATAAAGAGCGCAGAAAAAATATTGTAAAATCCTATTATTTATGATAAACTATAAAATAAGTATATAAAATGGAGAATTATGCCTTGGATTATCGCAAGATCGCCTATGAAATTGAAGAGCAGGATGCGGGCAGGACCGTTCTTTCCTTTTTGAAAGAGCGGGGATTTTCTGCGCGCGTTTTGGCGGGCTTAAAGCGTAACCCTTACGGCATCACCATCGGTCGAAAGCGGGTCACGGTCCAAAAGCAACTCAAAAAAGGCGATCTGCTCACCGTGCGGATCACCAACCGCGAAAGTCAGGTGGATAATGAGCATATCCAACCGGTCGATCTGCCCCTTTCGGTTCTTTATGAGGATGAAGATCTTTTGGTGGTGGATAAGCCTCCCAAACTGGCAACTCACCCCTCGCTGGGCAACCATGGTGCCACCTTGGCGGGTGCGGTGGCCTATTATCTGCGGGGGAGAGAATTTGTCTTCCGTCCGGTCCACCGCTTGGATAAGGATACCAGCGGAGCGATCCTGCTGGCGAAAAATGCCCATAGCGCAGGGGTGCTGGGGGAAGACCTAAAGAAAAATCAAGTGGTGCGTACCTATCTTGCTATTTTGCAGGGGACCTTGCCCCAAAAGCAAGGGACGATCGATGCCCCCATCGCCAGAGTGCCCGGCTCGGTGCTGGCGCGCAGAGTCGATCCCCAAGGAGAGGCGGCGATCACTCATTATAAGGTGTTGGCAGAAGGCGAGGGCTATAGCCTCGTTTGGTTGAAACTGGATACCGGCCGTACCCATCAGATCCGTGTCCATATGGCGCATTTGGGCGCGTCGGTGGCGGGGGATTTCCTTTATGGGCAGGAGGATGCTTCTTTGGGCAGGCAGGCATTGCATTCGGCATCCATTGCCTTTGCCCATCCCATCACCAAGCAGGCGATCGCTCTGCGTTGCCCGCTGCCCCGAGACCTTGTAGATTTTTTGAAGAGTAAAAAGATTCTTTGGAACGAGGAAGATTTGAATGAAACTTTTGATATTTGACGGCAATTCCATATTGAACCGCGCCTATTATGCCATCCGCGCCCTTTCCACCAAAGACGGGCGCCCCACCAACGGCATTTTCGGCTTTTTGAAACTCTATCATAAGTATTTCGAGCTTTCCAAGCCCGATATGGTGGCGGTCTCCTTTGACTTGAGGGAGAAGACCTTCCGCCATAAAATGTATGCCGACTATAAGGCGCAGCGCAAGGGAATGCCGGAGGATCTTGCCGCGCAGGTGGAGCCGCTCAAAGCGGTGCTGCGGGCGATGAATGTCTCCATTCTGGAACTTGCCGGCTATGAAGCGGATGATATTATCGGTACCGTCAGTCGTTATTGCTGCGAGCAGGGCTGGGAATGTGATATCGTCTCGGGCGATCGGGATGATTTCCAGCTGGCAGATGCAGGGGTGCGGATCTTGATGCCCGTCACCCGCGCCGGCAGCAGCGAGATGGAGATCTACGATACCGCCAAAGTAAAAGAAAAATACGGTTTAAATCCCGCCCAGTTGATCGATGTCAAGGCGATCCAAGGGGATACTTCCGATAACATTAAAGGCGTTGCAGGTATCGGCGAAAAGGGTGCGTTGGAGTTGATCCAAACCTATGGCTCGTTGGATGAGGTCTATGCCCATCTGGATCAGATCAAGCCCGCTCTGCGTAATAAATTGGAAGCAAGCAAAGAGATGGCGTATCTTTCCTATGATCTGGCCAAGATCTGCCGCGAAGTGCCTATTGAATTAAAGGAACAAGAGTTAACGGTGGCGGAATTTAATACCGCCGAGCTGGCTGCCCTGTTGCAGGATTTAGAGTTGGAAAGCATCGCATCCCTCTTTGCGGTGCGCGCTCCCGAGCAGTATGAAAAGCCCGAAAGAGCGGAGGGCAAAGCCGCCGATTATTTAGACTATTTTAAAGAAAACGGTCTTTATTTTATTAAGACCGATGGGTTTTATGCCCGCTATCAAGATCGGGTGGTGTTGCTGGAGGATGGCGAAACACTGCTGGACCGGGTGGAAAATATCTTCACCTATGATGCCAAGCCGTTTTACGGATCGGACTATCGCGGCGTTCCCTATTTTGACTGTATGATCGCCGCCTATGTGGCCGATCCGGGCGATAAGTACGACCTGCCCCATCTGTTGAAAAAATATTTGGATAAAAACGCCGAGACTGCCGAGGATTGCGTGGCATTGTTGCCCGCCTTGTGCGATGCGTTGATGGAAAAGATCCGCGAAAACGGGCAGGAAGCGTTGCTCTTTGATGTGGAACTTCCTCTGACCGTTGTTTTGGCGGATATGGAGCAGCGGGGCTTTGCGGTGGACCGCGCCCGCTTGACCGAATATAACGAAAAATTGGCCGCCCATATCAGCGAATTGGAGCAGGAGATCCGCGCTTTGGCAGGGGAAGATTTTAATCTGAATTCTCCCAAGCAGTTGGGGGAGATCCTCTTTGTCAAGATGGGCTTAAAGGGCGGTAAAAAGACCAAGACCGGCTATTCCACCAATGCCGATGTCTTGGAAAAACTGAAGGACGAGCCCATCGTTTCCAAAATTTTGGAATATCGGAAATATGCCAAATTACATTCCACCTATGGCGAGGGCTTATTGAAACTGATCGAAGAGGACGGCCGCATCCGTACCACCTATAATCAAGCGGTTACCCAAACCGGAAGAATTTCCTCTTCCGAGCCGAATTTGCAGAATATTCCGGTTCGGGATGCGCTGGGCAGAGAACTGCGGCGGATGTTTATCGCGGGCAGCGAAGACCGCATCCTGCTGGATGCCGACTATTCCCAGATCGAGCTGCGGGTGCTGGCGCATATTGCCAAGGATGATACTATGATCCGCGCTTTTCGTGAGCGGGAGGATATCCATACCGTCCCCGCCGCCACCGTATTCGGTGTTCCTGCCTTTATGGTTACCCCCGAAATGCGGCGGCAGGCCAAGGCGGTCAATTTCGGGATCGTATACGGTATTTCCGATTTTTCCTTGGCAGGGGATATCGGGGTTTCCAAAAAGGAAGCCAAAGCCTATATCGACCAATATTTAGAGCAATACAGCGGTGTCCGCGCGTATATGAGCGGGATTGTGGAACAGGCAAAAAAGGATGGCTATGTCACCACGCTGATGGGCCGCCGCCGTTACCTGCCCGAACTCAAATCCGCCAATTTCATTCAGCGTTCCTTCGGGGAGCGGGTGGCGCTCAATACCCCCATTCAGGGAACCGCCGCCGATATTATTAAAATTGCGATGGTGCGGGTCTTCCAAGCTTTGCGCAAGGAAGGGTTGGACGCCCATCTGATTTTGCAGGTCCACGATGAATTGATCATCGAATCCTCCCGCGCGGATGCGGAGCGGGCGGCTCAGCTGTTGCAGCGGGAGATGGAAGGCGCCGCCGATCTTTCGGTGGCGATGCTGGCGGAAGTGGCGCGCGGAGAGAGTTGGTATGATTGTAAGTAAATTGACATCCAAAGAGATCGCCGCCGTCGCGGCTTTGGATAAAGAACTGTTTTCCAAAGAAAGTTGGTCGGAAGCAGATTTTGAAGCGTCCCTAACCGACCCCAGCCGCTTTTTTTGGGTGGCGACGGAAGGGGAGACGCTGCTGGGCTTTTGCGGCCTTTCCCAAAGCTTTGAGCAGGGGGACATCCTCAATATCGGTGTCTGCCCCGATGCCCGCGGCAAGGGGATCGGAAGCCAATTGCTTCGGCAAGCGATCAAGACCTTTCAGGAGCAGGGTGGCAAAGAACTGTTTTTGGAGGTGCGCGCATCCAATGCCGCCGCCAAGGCACTGTATGAGAAGTTCGGATTTCGGCAGATCGGGATCCGTAAAGGTTATTATCAGCAACCTGTGGAAGATGGGTTGGTTTATCGGTTAGGGTGAGCAATCAAACTTGAACTTCGGTTTGAAACGGTGTTCAAGTATGATTGCCCACTATGGAGGTATCTGAGTGAATATATTAAGTTTTGAAAGTTCCTGCGATGAGACCGCGGTCGCCATTGTCCGCGACGGTCGGGAGGTGGTGGCAAGCACCGTCATCTCCCAGATCGATATCCATAAGGTCTATGGTGGGGTAGTGCCGGAAATTGCATCCCGCTATCATATCGAAAAGATCTCGCAGTTGACCGAAGAATGTATCCGTCAAAGCGGTCTTTCGGAGGATGAGATCGATGCGGTGGCGGTCACCGCCGCACCGGGCTTGATCGGCGCGTTGCTGGTGGGGCTGAATTTTGCCAAAGGCTATGCCTATGCCCGCAATCTGCCGTTGATTCCGGTCCATCATATCCGCGCGCACGTGGCGGCCAATTATTTGGCGTACCCCGAACTCAAGCCGCCCTTTTTGGCGATGATCGTCAGCGGCGGGCATTCCCATATTGTATTGGTGAAAAATTACACTGAGTATCAGATCCTCGGCCGCACTAAGGACGATGCGGCGGGGGAGGCCTTTGATAAAGGGGCGCGGGTGCTGGGCCTGCCCTATCCCGGCGGGGTCCATATGGATAAGCTCGCCAAGGAGGGCAACCCCAAAGCCATCCAATTCCCCAAGGTGCGGTTTAAAGAAGATCCGTATGATTTCAGTTTTTCGGGGGTCAAGACCGCCATTGTAAACTATGTTCATAATGCACGTCAAAAGGGGGAAGAACCCAACCTTGCCGATGTGGGCGCTTCCTATAGCGAAGCGGTCACCGGGATTTTAGCGGAAAATTTCCTGCGTTGTGCGAAAGACCATAATCAGAAGACCTTGGTGATTGCCGGCGGAGTCAGTGCCAATTCCATGCTGCGGGAAAAACTGCTGGAGGGCAAGGAAGAAGATCAGCAATTATTTATGCCGACATTATCTCTTTGCGGAGATAATGGAGCGATGGTCGGGGCTCAGGCATATTATGAATTTAAGGCGGGAAATACCGCCGGATTAGACTTAAACGCGCTTTCTGCGTACAGTATCGAAAAACAATTATGTTAACCAAATTATTTCACAGGTAAGTTGTGCAAAACTGTGCATAACTCTGTGCAAACTGTGATAAAACGCGGTGTTGCGAGCCGATTCTGTACACAAACCTGTTGATAATGTGCAAAAAAGCGGTAAATATCATAATGCAAAAAAGTAAATTATGTAACATACATTGTGTCGAAAAAGTCAAAATTTTTGTAAAAATTCAGCGAAATTTACTAAAAAGAAAGATACCTAAAAATAACTAAAAAAGTAGTCTGAAAAATCGTTGATTTAGTGAAATATACAAAATAACGGAGAACATCTTGACGAAAGAAAAAATTTCCGTTAATATATTAGTAACGTTAAAATAAACTATGAATGATCAGGAGGATCTTCTATATGTATTCTCAAACTGTACAGGTAGCCAATAGTGTAGGCCTTCATGCCCGTCCCGCAACCTTTTTTATTCAGAAGGCAAATGAATTTAAGTGCTCCATCTGGGTGGAGATCGGCTCTCGCCGTATCAACGCCAAGAGCCTTTTGGGCATTTTGTCGTTGGGCATCATCAAGGGCACCGATATCACCATCTTGGCAGACGGTGCTGATGAAGAAGCCGCTGTTACCGCATTGGTAGAATTGGTTAAAAAATTGGAAGACTAATTTAAAAAACACCGCAGCCGCGGTGTTTTTTAATGTGATGCAAAATCTTCGGAGGAATCATTATGAAATATATTTTATCCCCCTCGATCCTTTCGGCGGATTTTTCCAAGCTGGCGGAAGACACCGCACTTGCCGTTCGCGGCGGCGCGGAATGGTTGCATATCGACGTGATGGACGGCGCATTTGTCCCCAATATTTCTTTCGGTGCGCCGGTCTATAAGTGTCTGCGTCCGGTCTCCGATGCCTTTTTTGATGTTCATCTAATGATCGATCGCCCCGAGCGGTATATCGATGATTTTTTGAAGGGCGGTGCCGATCTGATCTGCATCCATTGCGAGGCGACCAAGGAGATTGAAGCTATCGCCGAAAAGGTCCACGCTGCAGGCAAGATGTTTGCCATCGCGGTCAAACCCGCAACTCCGGCGGAAGCCATCAAGGAATATCTGCCTCTTTGCGATATGGTGCTGGTTATGACTGTAGAACCCGGGTTCGGCGGTCAGTCTTTTATGGCGGATATGATGCCGAAAGTGGCGAAATTCCGCGCTTTGCGTGAAGATCTGGGGCTGGATTATATGATCCAGGTGGATGGCGGAATCAGCCTGCAAACCGTCGGCGTTGCCGCGGCGGCAGGCGCTAATGTCTTTGTGGCAGGCTCGGCGGTCTTCAAGCCCGGCGAAACCGAAAAGAATGCCCAAGCATTTATTGAAAAATTCAAAACATTCAAATAAAAAATAAGCACCCATCGGGTGCTTATTTTTTATTTGAAACTATATTCCATTGTGATGTGGGGAATGTCCGCTTCGGTAAATTCTTCACCGATGGGGGAAAAGCCCAACTTTTCATAGAATCCCGCCGCATGGGTCTGCGAATGAATAAGAACCTTGCGGCAATCTAATTGTTCCTTAAGCGCATCAAGGCTTTGCTCCATCAAGGCGCGCCCCAGCCCGTTGCCGCGGCGGGTGGTCAGCACCCGCCCGATTTGAAACGTGTGCGGCTGCGCAGGATCGGCAAAAGCGCGCAGATAGGCGACCACCTTATCCTCTTCCATTAAAAAGCAATGCAGGCTGCGATAATCAATATCGTCCATATCTAAATAGCGGATCTCTTGCTCCATCATAAAAACCGTCGACCGCGCCTTTAATATTTCATAAACTTCAGCGCCGCTCAGCGCATCAAAGGACTTGATGTAAAAATTCATCATATCTAAACTGCCCGCCTTCTTTTTTTGAAATCAGTATAGCATATCTGCCGCCGAAGTTCAAGTTGAAGCAAAATAGACCAAACAAAAAACACCCCATGGGGTGTTTTTTGTTTGGTCTATTTTGCTTCAACTTGAACTTCGGCGGC
>JAZSBU010000022.1:0-3841 GCA_045602565.1 Eubacteriales bacterium
CTTCACTTTCCTTTTCTGCGCTTATAAATAAGCCGTCGAAATGGCGCATCTTCCGATTTGAAGATGGAAACAAAATAAAATACAAAAGCACCGATTTAAAAATCGGTGCTTTTGTTTTAATAAAAGATTTGGCGAAAAACATAAATGAATTGGAGCACACCTTGTAGGGGACGATGCCTTCATCGTCCTGAGAACATCGTCGCAAACCGCCGGCGGGCGGAGGTGGGCATCCGCGCCCTACAAATGAGATCGAATGTCCCTTTGTAGAAAATCTTTATTGTTTAAAATTACATTTCCCAATCAAAAAACTCTTTTGGGGTAATATCGAAATATTCGCAGATGGCGAAAAAGATGGTCATTGTGGGGTAGGCGTAGTCTGCCTCAATATTATAGATATAGGTATCGGCCATCCCTAAATCCCGACTCATTTTTTGGCGGGATACACCCTTTGCCATTCGTAATTGTTGCAATCGTTTGCTAAAAATTCGTCGTGCCATATGGAAGCCTCCTTTTTTAAAATAATATCATCTTCAAATACTTTTTGTCAAGAAATCATCGCAAACTACAGGCAAAACATACAAATCATTTGTATGCCTCAACCCAAAACCGAAAACGAAAACATACAAATCATTTGTATGTCCCACCCTAAGACCGGAGACAAAAAACATACAAATCATTTGTATGCCTCGGCCCAAGACCGGAAACAAAAACATACAAATCATTTGTATGCCTCGACCCAAGAATGAAGACAAAAACATACAAATCATTTGTATGCCTCAACCCAAGACCGAAAACGAAAACATACAAATCATTTGTATGCCTCGACCCAAGAATGAAGACAAAAACATACAAATCATTTGTATGCCTCGACCCAAGACCTTAAACAAAAACATACAAATCATTTGTATGCCTCGACCCAAGACCGGAAACAAAAACATACAAATGATTTGTATGTCCGCCTCGAATGAATGGGGTGTCGATTAAATGATTGTATTTTTTTCTCTGTGTTTGAATAGATATAAGAATAAAAAGGAGGGATAAGGTGACAAGGATAATCCGAATCTGCCTCAAAGCAGGAGATTTCGGTGCTTTTCGCCCATTTTTCCTTGATAGGCGCCGGCCTATCTGCAAAAAAGATGAACAAAAATCCCACGAAATCTCCGTGCTTTGTGGTCGGAGATTTTAAAAAGAGCGGATTTTTACTTCATCAAGGCATAAAACGCAGCCAATGCCGGCGCATTGGCGAGTATTTTAACGAGGAGGAAATGGAAATCCGCCTTTTTAAAACAAGGTTCGGATTATCCTTGTCACCTTAGCCATGGAAGAAGAACGCAGAAGCGGCAATCATTTATTATCCGTAGAAAATCGCAAGCAGGTGATGGCGTCGGGGGTATTGGATGTAGATCGGTTCGATGAAAAGGCGGTGGTGGTACTGACCAATATGGGGGTGCTGACCGTCGAGGGAGAGGATCTGCACATCAATCGGTTGAATGTGGAATCGGGAGAGATTGCCATCGAGGGAACGATCGACCGCCTGCAGTATAGCGATCTGAAAGAAAAGGGCGGGGTCTTTAAGGGGCTGTTTCGCTGATGGAAACCTATCTTTCCGATCAAGCCATCGCCTTTTTATGGGCGGTGGTGCTGGGCGGTGGCTTGGGCGGTGTCTATGATATCTTTCGGGTGGTGCGGATCTTGCGGGGCAGGGATCGCCCATTCCTGGTCTTTTTGGAAGATCTACTCTTTGCGTTGATCGCCGCTCTCGCCACCGCCTCCTGCTTTACTTGGACCAATTTCGGGCAGGTACGGCTCTTTTTGCTGGTGGGGGAGGGCTTGGGATTTATGGTCTGGTATTGCACCTTGGGCGTCTTCATCGGTGCGGTGGCGCGGTGGGTAGCGCGTCTTTTGCGGTGGTGCGAGCGGTTTTTTGGGCGATTTTTTGAGAAATTTATGAATTTTTCAAAAAAACTCTTTATTTTTTTGAAGGAATGGTATAGAATTAGAATGTTGAAGTTTACGGAAAGGAGGAAATCGCATGAAAACAAGATCCATCGCAAAAGCAAAGCGCGCAAAAAAAATGAACCCCGTCGTTAAGGCATTGCTGGCGGTATTGTTGGTCTATGTGGCGGGCAATATGATCGTCACCTGCGTCAAGCTTCAGGTTCGCATTCAAGAAAAGCAAGCAGAACTGAAGGATGTAACCCAAAAGATTTCCTCCCAGACCGTTCTGAATGAGGAACTCAACGACATTCTCAATGCCGAAGTCGACAGTGCCTATGTGGAAAGCGTTGCCCGCGATCTCGGCTATGGCTCGGTGGGCGAGCGTGTCTATGATAATATTACCGATGAATAAGTCGTCATTTTTTGGCGACTTATTTTTTTGTCATATTGACGAAAAAAGGGGCGCGGTTTTATGGTATTTTTAGCTCTAATTTTTCGTTGACAATTTTTGCGTATAGTAGTATAATTATTAAAGTTAAATATAGAGATAATATTCTTTAAGTCGATCCCGTGAGTTCGGCAAGATGTTCATAAGGAAGAGAGCGCAAGGAGCGCTTTCGCTTTGCTGTGTTTATGAAGGCCTTGCTGCGCTCTGCGGCAGGGCTATTTTTTATGGAAAGGGTCTAAAATGCTCAAGATCAAAGCAAACGTATTTGAAAACGGAACAATGCAGGAACGCGAAATCGCCCTTCCTGTTTCTAAGGATTTCTATTCCCTTTTTGCCAATCGAAGAATTGCTGTTTTTCCCGGTTTTTGCGATGTTCATGTTCATCTGCGAGAGCCGGGTTTTTCTTATAAAGAGACGATTGAGAGCGGCTCGAAGGCATGCGCTGCGGGCGGGTATACCGATGTCTGCTGTATGCCGAATCTGAATCCGGTCCCTGATAGTGTGGAGCATCTGGAAGAGCAGCTTTCCATCATCCGCGCCGATGCGGTGATCGGGGTGCACCCCTCCGGTGCCATTACCGTTGGTCAGCAGGGCGAGACCCTTTCCGATCTTGCCGGAATGGCGAAGGATGCCATTGCTTTTTCGGACGACGGGCGCGGGGTCCAATCGGACGAAATGATGCGTGCCGCGATGATCAAGGCCAAGGAATTGGGTAAGATCATCGTCGCCCATTGCGAAGACAATTCCCTTTTGCGCGGCGGTTATATCCACGACGGAGAATATGCCAAAGCCCATGGGCATAAGGGCATCTGCTCCGAAAGCGAATGGGGCCCCATCGCCAGAGACTTGAAATTGGCCGAAGAGATCGGCTGCGCCTACCATGTCTGCCATATCTCCACCAAAGAGAGTGTGGAGTTGATCAGGCAAGCCAAGGCGCGGGGGGTGGATGTTACCTGCGAGACCGGCCCTCATTACCTATTGATGAACGATTCGATGCTGCAGGAGGATGGGCGGTTTAAAATGAACCCGCCCTTGCGGAGTGAAGAAGATCAAAAAGCGTTGATCCAAGGCATCATCGATGGGACCATCGATATGATCGCCACCGACCACGCGCCCCATTCCGCCGAAGAGAAGAGCCGCGGGCTGGAAAAAAGCGCGATGGGCGTTGTCGGGATCGAGACCGCCTTTGCCACCCTCTATAGCGGGCTGGTGAAAAAGGGCATCATCCCATTAGAGCGGTTGATCGAGTTACTGACCGAAAACCCGCGTAAGCGGTTTGATATCGCTGAGAGCGGCTACAGTGTCTGGGATCTGGACGCGGAATACAGAATCGATCCCGAGACCTTTTTATCCAAAGGCAGAGCAACCCCCTTTAAAGATTGGGAAGTTTGCGGAAAATGCCTGCTGACTGTGTATAATAATAAAGTTGTATATATCGAAGAATAAGGAGAAACG
>JAZSBU010000023.1:0-4603 GCA_045602565.1 Eubacteriales bacterium
GATGGCGCCGTCGGCGCGGCGGCAGGCGATGGCGAGCTTATCGGTGCCCCGCATCATCACCCCTTCGATCAGCGCGGAACCGCCGATACTTGTATAATTACATTGCTTTTTTTCAGCCATAAAACAATTACTTCCTTTCATCCACATAATCATAGCATATTTTTTGATTGATGGCAACCTTTTGTGTTGTCAAAAAGACATTTTTATGATAAGATTAAGATAACTGTGCAGTAAAAGGGAGAAACGTGTCCCCCTTTTGCCTTCTCCTTGAGAAGAAGGGGGACCGCTTGCGGTGGATGAGGTGTAACGATTGAACAAACTACATAATCCAAAACATAAAAACTTATCCCAAACCCTGCGAAAGAATATGACCCCGGAAGAACGGCATTTGTGGTACGATTTTTTAAAGGCTTTGCCCATCACCGTTCATCGCCAAAAATCCATCGGTCCCTATATTGTGGATTTTTATATCGCAGCAGTCAATTTAGTTATAGAGTTGGATGGATCCCAACATTTTGAAGCGAAAGGGATCCAAGCTGATGCCGAACGCGATCAATATATGAAAAGCCTTGGGCTGACCGTATTGCGGTATTCCAATCGCGATATCAATCAAAATTTCGAAGGTGTCTGCCGAGATCTATGGCATCATTTAAACACCTCATCAGCCCCTTCGGGGCAGCTTCTCCTCCAGGAGAAGCCGAATAAACCTCAACGAAAGGAAGGAACCAAGAAAAAATGAAAAAACGAGTTTTAGCGTTTATCTTAATTATAGGGACGCTGGCAGGGCTTTGCTCTTGCCAAAAAGCAACCAACGAGGGGTATAAGCTCTTCCGCTCCACCCCGCTGGGCTTTTCCATCGAGTATCCGGATTTTTGGCAAAAAAAGTCCAATAATAAAGAGGGGATCGCGGTGTTCGTCACCCCCGCCGAAGGCTATAGCGATCAGCATAGCGAAAGCCTTTCGGTGCAGCGGTTCACCCCCGATATGGCCTATACCGATTATGTCCGCGGCTATGTTGCCGATCTGGAGAGCAGTGTGGAAAATTATAAGATGGTCAGCGAAAAAGAGACCAACCTTGCAGGCCAAAATGCCTATCAGATCGTCTACGAAAGCAGCACCGCGGATGGAAAAAGCGCCCTGCGCTTTATGCAGACCTTTGCGGAGCATAACGAGAAGATCTATGTTTTGACCTATATCGGCGAATTTGAAAGCTATACTTATTTTCTGAAAGATGTGGAAAAGATGATCGCCACATTTGAGTTTTTAAAATGATGAAGAGGAAAATGACTAAAAAAATCATCGACCGCGATGCGCAGGGTTTGCAATGGATCCGCGAAGCGGTGGAGCAGCAAGGGCGGTTCCCTACCGTGCGGGCATTGCAGCAAGCGATGGGCCTTTCCTCCACCAGCCAGGCGGCGGCGTTGCTGGATCGGCTGGAAGCGCAGGGCGCGCTTGAGCGGGACGGCCGCTATCGGCGGCTGGCGGGCGCCAAGGGAAGCGTACCGGTGGCGGTCTTGGGGACCATTGCCGCAGGTGTGCCGCTGTTGGCGGCGGAGCAGATCGAGGGGTATCTCCCTGTCGACCCCGCGTTCGCCCGCGGGCGGAGCCTTTTTGCGCTGAAAGTGCGGGGCGAGAGTATGATCAATGCGGGGATCTTGCCGCAAGATACGGTCCTGCTGGAGCAGACCTCCACGGTTGAGAATGGTGAAATTGCGGCAGTCTTGCTGGAGGAAGAAGCCACCCTCAAGCGGGTCTATCGGGAGAATGGGCAGATCCGCCTGCAGCCCGAAAACGATGGAATGGAACCCATCTACACCCAAGATTGCCGCATTTTAGGGCGGCTGATCGGATTGGTGCGTAGCTATGAATGATATTAAAGTTACTGATATTTTAGCGCAGTACGGTCTTTCCACCACCAAAAGCTTGGGTCAGAATTTTCTAAAGGATCCTGCGGTACTGCAGGGCATCGCCGATGCCGCCGAGGGCGACTTTGTTTTGGAGATCGGCGCGGGCATCGGCTCGCTGACAAGCTTGCTTTGCCAAAAGGCGAAAAAAGCAGTCACCGTCGAGATCGACCGCAGCTTGGAACCGTTGCTTATCGAGCAGGTCCCCTTTGAAAACCATCGCTTTCTTTGGCAGGATGTCTTAAAATGCGATCTGCAAAAGATCGCGAAAGAAGAATTCGGCGGGAGATGTACCGTTGTCGGTAATCTTCCCTATTATATTACCACCGAAATTTTGCTGCTGCTTTTGAAAAACATCGATTGCTGGGATCAGGCGATCCTGATGGTCCAGCAGGAGGTCGCCGAGCGGTTGCTCGCCCCAAAAGGCAAGGAGTATCGCGCCGCTTCGGTCTGGGTGCAAGGGTTATGCGATGGGGAGATCTTATTTGAAGTCCCGCCCCATTGCTTCCATCCCGCGCCCCATGTCCATAGCGCGGTGGTGCGGCTGACCCCCAAAAAGGAGCACCCCGACCCCAAGGGCTTTATCGCCTTTGCCCAGGCGGCGTTTGCGGCGCGGCGGAAGATGTTTGCATCCTCTGCGGCGGTGCAGGGCTTATTGCATACCGATAAGGCGGGGCTGTGCACGCTGCTGGAGCGGGCGGAACTGCCCCAAAATGCCCGCGCGGAAACCTTTTCGCCCCAAGATTTTATCCGCCTTTTCCAACTTGCACAAAATTTGGGGGATAAAATTTAAAACTTTAGCAAAAATAGGGATTGCAAAGAAACAAAACTGCCTTTATAATTTATATTAGGAAAAATTTGAATTTTATAGAAAAGAGGAACACCGAATGATGACTGAGAACAAAGCATTGCTTAAATGGATCGACGAAATGGCAGCCATTACCAAACCCGCCAATATCGTTTGGATCGACGGTAGCGAGGAGCAGCTCGAAGCTCTGCGCGCCGAGGCTTGCTCCACCGGCGAGATCGAAAAGCTGGACCAGGAGAAGCTGCCCGGCTGCTATCTGCACCGCACCGATCCTTTGGATGTTGCACGTGTAGAGGACAGAACTTTCATCTGCGCCAAGACCAAAAAGGATGCCGGCCCCACCAATAACTGGATGGACCCCCAAGAGGCATACAAAATGATGTATGGCCTGTTCGACGGTTCGATGGAAGGCAAGACCATGTATGTCATCCCCTATAGCATGGGTGTCATCGGCTCTCCCTTCTCCAAGATCGGTATCGAGCTGACCGATAGCATCTATGTTGTATTGAATATGCACATTATGACCCGCATCGGCAATAAAGTTCTGGAAGCGTTGGGCGATGGCGAGTTCGTTAAGGGCCTCCATTCCCGCGCCCAGATGGATGCTTCCAAGAAGTATATTATGCACTTGCCTGAGGATAACACCATTATGTCCGTCAACTCCGGTTACGGCGGCAACGTTCTGCTGGGCAAAAAGTGCTTCGCTCTGCGTATTGCTTCTTATCTGGGTAAGTTGGAAGGCTGGATGGCAGAGCATATGCTGATCTTGGGTGTGGAAAACCCCCAAGGCGAAGTCCGCTATATCTGCGCCGCATTCCCCTCCGCTTGCGGTAAGACCAATCTGGCCATGCTGATCCCCCCCGAACTGTATGCCGAAAAAGGTTATAAAGTATGGTGCGTCGGCGATGATATTTCCTGGCTGCGTATCGGCGAGGACGGCCGCCTCTATGCCATGAACCCCGAAAACGGCTTCTTCGGTGTTGCCCCCGGTACCAACGAAAAGTCCAACCCCAACGCATTGGCTTCCACCATGAAGGATACCATCTTCACCAACGTTTGCCATACTGCGGATAATACCGTTTGGTGGGAAGGCCTCAATAAAGACCTGCCCGAAAACGCCATCGACTGGAAGGGTGCTCCCTGGGATCCCGCCAAGTTCGATAAGAAAGATAAGTCCACCTGCGCGGCGCATCCCAATAGCCGCTTCACCGCTCCTGCCGAGAATTGCCCCTGCATCTCCAAGGAGTTCAATAACCCCAACGGTGTGCCCATCGATGCTATCGTCTTCGGCGGCCGCCGCGCCAAGACCGCTCCGCTGGTATATCAATCCTTCGATTGGAACCACGGTGTGTTCGTAGGCTCCATTATGGCTTCCGAGACCACCGCCGCCGCTGCGGGTGCCGTCGGTGTTGTTCGCCGCGACCCTATGGCAATGCTGCCCTTCTGCGGCTATAATATGGGCGATTATTTTGCACACTGGATCGAGATGGGCAAAAAGATCCCCCACGCTCCCAAGATCTTCAACGTCAACTGGTTCCGTACCGATGATGAAGGCAACTTCATCTGGCCGGGCTTCGGTGATAACCTCCGCGTTCTGGAATGGATCCTCGATCGCTGCGCCGGTAAGGCAGATGCTGTCGAGACTGCCATCGGCTACCTGCCCAAGGCAGAGGATATCAATATCGAAGGTCTGAAAGATATCGATCTGGAGACCGTCAAGGGCTTGCTCTCTGTTGATAAGGATCTCTGGAAAGAAGATATCGTCGGCATCAAAGAGTTCTACGCCAAGTTCGATGAGGACAATACGTTGCCCGAAGAGCTCAAAGCAGAGCTTGCCAACTTCGAAAAGAGATTGGACGCATAAAAGAGTACAAACCAACATAAAAGCCTC
>JAZSBU010000024.1:0-2525 GCA_045602565.1 Eubacteriales bacterium
GAAGAAATTACCGCCCCTGCGGTAGGCTACTGCTCCGGCTGCGGCTTTAAGTTGACCGGCGAAGGTCCCTCCTGCCCCAACTGCGGCAAGCCGATTCAATAAAATTTTGAAAACGCAAACAACAACCCCCACCGAGAAATCGGTGGGGGTTTTATTTGTTATCTGTCACAAAATCGATGGTAGAATCGTATTATAACTGATTGTTCATATTTTTTCCTCTTTACATAGATAAGGGAGTTATGATATAATATTTGATGCATTTGTGTTCATTGGCAAGAGTTTTTAGTTCAAGGAGAATCGTATTTAGTGAAAAAAGTTTTAGCAAGTATTTTGATATGTTTGATGCTTCTTTCGGCGGTACCTGTCGCCGCAGAGGCCTCGGCGGCATATAATCCCTTTTCCGATGTGGCGGCAGGGGACTATTATTATGACGCGGTCCTTTGGGCGATGGAGGAGGAGATCACTCTTGGTGTCGGTCAGGGGCGGTTTGATCCCCAAGGTTTTTGCACCCGCGCGCAGGCGGTGACTTTTTTATGGCGCGCCGTCGGCAGCCCTCTGCCGGTCGATAGCCGCAATCCCTTTGGTGATGTGACCTCCGATGCTTATTATTATACCGCGGTGCTTTGGGCGGTGGAGCAGGGGCTCACCAACGGTGTCGCAGCCGGTGTTTTTGGGTCGGACCAACAATGTACCCGCGCCCAGATCGCAACCTTTCTTTATCGCTTGACCGCCGACGGTGCCGCCGCAGGGGCGGCAAACCCCTTTTCCGATGTGGCGGCAGGGTCCTATTATTATGACGCGGTCCTTTGGGCAGAGGAAAAAGGCATTACCAACGGAATGGGCAACGGCAGATTTGCCCCCGACCAATCCTGTACCCGCGGGCAGATCGTAACCTTTATGCACCGCGGCAAGGGGATGTTTGAATCACCGATCGAGGAAGAAAAAGAGGAAGAAGTGCGGATCCCCGAAGGGGCCTGGCGGTTTTATAATCAGTATGACGGCTATAGCTTGATGATCGGGCAGGAATTTTTTGTCGACCTTTCTCTTGCCGGCGTGGTGGCAAAACTTTATAACGATGAGACGGTCATCGAAATTTATAAGCAATCATTATCGAACATTTCGGCCGATTATTATACCAATCAGCTCTATTCATTCTTGGGGAATAAGACAGATCATACGTTGACTCTGCAGGAGACCCGAAAATATGCAGGGCGCACAGTGAAGGTTACCGCCTGGTACCGAGACGCGCTCTCTAAAGTCGAGGGGGATAAAAATTATTACCTCTATTTCGACGTGGTGGAGGCGGATGCAGTCTATTCCATCTATATCAAATCCTCCCGCAATGATCTGACCCCCGAACAGTACAGTTACCTGCCGCAAACGTTGGAACTGTTTGCACCCACAAAGCAACCGACGACTTTCCATAGTGCGCCTGTGCAGAAACAGTGGTCTGAGGAAACCGCCGCATTTTACGAAGGCTATTATGGCGCCGCCGCCGAGCAGACTTGGGGCATTATGGAGCCGACTGCCGCGAAAAACGGCGATTTCACTGTCGTCGATCAATATGAAGATGCGCTGAACTATGAATTCTCTGTCCTTTCCACCTATAGTGGGTTCTCCAAGGAATCTCTGAACTTGCTGGACCAACGACTTTGGAATACTTGGGCGGACGGCAAGGTGCTGCAGCTTTCCATCCAGCCGGATAACGCCAAAGGCAGGAACATTTTGTATGAGATCTTGCAGGGACTGTGGGACGATGTCTTGGATACTTATGTGCAAAAGATCCAAGCCTTCGGGCATCCGGTCATGATTCGGTTGATGAACGAAATGAACGGGAATTGGTGCAATTATTCCGGCATTTTTTCCTCCAACGATCCGTTGATCTATAAAGAGGCCTATCGCTATATCTACCAACGGTTTGAAGACGCCGGTGTGGATAACGTCCTTTGGATCTGGAACCCCAGCGGCATCTCCTACCCTACGGTTGATTGGAACCATACCTTGATGTATTATCCCGGTGACGAATATGTCGATATTGTGGGTCTCACCGAGTTCAATACCGGCACCTACTATGCGTCGGTGGGAGAACGCTGGAGAGATTTCACCACCCTCTATAAGGAGCTTTACACGCAGTACTGCCAATGGTTTGAGCATCCCTTGATGCTTACCGGCTTTGCCTGCGCCGAAATGGGGGGCGATAAACGCGCTTGGACCGAGGATATGTTCCAAAAGATCGGCGATTATGACCGCGCCAAGGTGTTGGTCTGGTGGGATAGCGTAGACTATGATTACCACGATCCCCAAAACCCGATCATTGCGCGGGATTACCGAATTCAGAGCGTCTTCGACATCTTTATGAAAAATATCGGCACTCCCGATCCGATCGTTCCGGAAGATCCCGATCCCGACCCCGATCCTGATCCTGATCCCGACCCCGATCCTGATCCCGATCCTGATCCCGAAAGCAACTTCGATCCGTCCACAGGTCTTTATTTTGAGCTTATAGATAACGGTACCGCCTATAT
>JAZSBU010000025.1:0-8683 GCA_045602565.1 Eubacteriales bacterium
TCATTTGAAAAGCTAAAAGGCTTGCAGCAAATGAATAAATTAAATCCTTTTTATTCAAGCCGGACGATTTGATCTTATGATCCAACTCGCTGCATCGTCTTAAACCATCAATCGCTTCTCCTTCTTTTAATTTGGTCGCAGAGCGCATAATGCGCGCCGCCGAATACGGACTTATCGAACAGACAGAAGCAAGCTCAGCAGAAGATTTTCCCTCTTTTAACGCTACTTCTCCGCGCCATAGATCCGAATATGCCCGATAAAACATTCCGGCAATAACCGTATCGTCCACATTTTGGTCATAAAGTTGCCGCAACGCCTGCATCAAAGCATCAAAATCATGCTCGGAAATCGCATTGGAAATCGCAAACCACGAAGCATCTTCAGCGGGAGAAACCATTTTGTCGATCAACTCCCGATCAATTTCATTTCCTCTGGAATGGGAACAAATTTTATTGATTTCGTTGTTCAAACGCAGCATGGAGCCGCCGGTAAGTTCCACCAGATATGCACAATCTCCCATTGATATTGCACAACCCTTTTGAACGACCAAATCATACACCCATCTTTGCAGTTTATCGTTGGCAGGTCGATCAATTCGAACCGATTCACCGCCAATTTTTTTGATAATAGTATCTAAAGCGTTGCTTTTTACATTATCTTTCGCATGATCCCAAAAGAGAACAATAACTCCCGGTGCAATATCATCCAAAGCAGCAATCAGTTTTTTCTCGTTATTACCGCGCAGGTTTGCCGTATCCATATCAATGACAGCAACCAACTTCTGCTCCGCCATCATCGGATAGGAGGAACACGCATCCGAAAGCAAGTCAAAATCGATTTTTCGACCATCCATTTCAATAAAGTTCAGTTCCGGAAGAGACCCCGCGGTGATTTCCTTGAAACGGTCATAATATAAATCCAGTAAAAATTGCTCATTACCGTTCAGATAATAAATTCCGTTTAATTTCTTATCTTTCAATAATTGTTTCAAAACTTCAACTTTCACGAATTTATCCTTTCTAATATTTTTCCGTCGGTGACGAAACGAATCGTCCCCTCATCCATTGTTTGCAACACATTGTTGCAGACTGTTTTTAATCGATTTAACACTTCGGGATCCGGAAGACCATACGAATTTTCACCCACCGAAACGACGCATATTTCAGGAGCGGCCTCCTTTAAAAACGGATAAGATGTCGAGGTTTCACTACCATGATGACCGACTTTAAGAATTGTACAATCCAGGTCATATTCAAGAAGATTCATCTCGCCTTTTCCGTCTAAATCGCCCGTAATCAGCAACGAAGTCGAGCCATATCGAACTTTGTAGCAAACACATCGCTCGTTTTCATTTTCGGATGTTTGGGCTAAAGCGGTATCAGCATATATTTTAATTTCAACATCATCCAAAACCGTGATGGTTTCGTCGCCTTTTATTTCTCGACTATCCATCTCGTCGAATATTACACTCAAGCTTTCAGAATCTGCATCAAAAGGCGGATAAAGCAAATTTTTAATATACGAATTCTTTGCTAAGGTAAATATTCCGTTTGTATGGTCGCTGTGTAAATGGGTAAACATTAACAGATCTATTGAAATAATATTATTTTCTCTCAAATACGAGATCAAATTATATCTTTTATCCGAAGAACCGCCATAATCGATAATAACAGCATGTTCCCCTTTGGAAAGAACGGTACAATCTCCTTGACCGACGTCGACAAAAGCAATCTTCAGTTCATCCTTTGAATGGATCGCTGTGTATACACCGTTAAACAAAATCGCAAAGCATATAAGTAACGACAGCAAGAAAACAAAGGTGCGTTTTTGATGGCGGAAAAAGAAATATAACGAAACACCGAGTATAGCCACAAATAAAACACAAACCACAATACAGCGAAAGTCAAAAAATCCGATACTTGCAAATTTTAACTCGCCAAACCAAGTGGATACACGATCGATCAGCCAATAAAGTAAATCGCAGAATTTCCCAAAGACTTCACCCACCAATGGGACCCAACCGAAAACAACGGTTAAAATACCGAGGATAAACATAATCTCAAAAGGAAGGATCAACAATGCATTGACAATCGGCGCAACCAAACTAAAGGAACCAAATGCCAACGTAGTAATGGGAAAAGTGGTGATCATCGCCGCCAGCGAGCAAGATACTGTTCCTGTAACCTTGCGATAAGCTTCGATAACACGATAGTTTTTTCCAAGTTTTTTGGGAAACAAGAAATTTTCGATCGGCGATTGTAATGTAACAATTCCCGCGGTGGCACATATGCTCAGCAAAAAGCCAATATCTCGCACAGAAAACGGATTGACAAGCATAATTATAAACATTGCCAAAGCAAGCGAGGTCAGGCTATCCGAAAACCAATTGAATGCCATTCCGATCGAAAAGATCACCAACATCACACACGCCCGAACACAAGATTCCGGAAATCCAACGGCGAATGTGAAAAACAGCGCAACAAATATCCCAATAATATAGCGAATACGATAGTCTATACCAAATAAAAGCAAAAGAAACCCGAAAAAGGCCACAGCAAACGATAAATGCAATCCGCTGACTGCCATAACATGGGAAAGACCGGTTCGTTTCAACGAATAATGCAGATTTGAATCCATCTCGGTTTTATCGCCGAAGCAAACCGCTTTTAATAACCCTCTGGTCGTTTTTGAACCAAAAGAAACTTTGCTTTGGATTGAATTTCGAAACGAATATATCAACGAATAAAACTCATGTTCTTCCGCTTTTTCAGAAACAAGTAAATTACTATCTTGATATCCCGCAATATAAACTCGTTCCTCTTTGCCGTTTCCATATGAAATCGGTGTTTCAAAGAATTGGATCGGTCCGGAAAGAATATCACCGGGACGGTATTCGGAAGCATCACTGTAAACATAAATATAAAACGGCTTGTAAAACGGCATTTTCTTTTCCGCCATTTTTTCAATCTTCACCTTGTATCGTGATAGATCCTGCGCAGAATTGCTTCCGATATCTGTTATTTTGCCGCGAATCGTTACCGTTTGATCCAAAAGAGGTTTTACTGTAGCCTCAATATCTTTATTCAACAGAAAAAATATACTCGCAGAGCAAACAGCAATAATCAAGCAAGATACAACCGTTGCTTTCAGCGGATATTTTAAAACAGAAAGAATAACCAGTACCAATAACAGCACTGCAAGAACCATTAAATGATATGAAATTGGAATAAACGAGAGAACAAGGATGCTAACAAACGCACTGCAGAGCACCCACATTAAAAACCTTTTTGCCACATCCTACACCTCAACATAATTATACGACAATAAACATAAAAAGTCAAAACAAATGCTCCCAAAAGAACACCTTTTGGGAGCATTTCTCAAAGAATTATACAAATCAAGCCCGAACTGTCTTCGTTGATGATTTTAGACAAAGTTTCCTGAAGTTTAAATTGAGATTCATCCGGCATTTTTGAAAGTTTATTATGCAGCCCCTCGTTCACAAGATCGTGTACCGACTTTCCGAAAATGTTCGATTCCCAAATCTTAGAAGGATCTTCTTCAAAATCTCTCAGGAGATATTCGATCAGTTCCTCCGATTGTTTCTCGCTACCAACAATCGGCGATATTTCTGTGCATATATTAGCTTGGATAATATGATAAGAGGGCGCCTCGGCAGAAAGCTTAACCCCAAAACGACCGCCTTGCTTGAATATTTGCGGTTCGCCGAGCGTCATTTCAGACATACCCGGAAAAACGATGCCATACCCCTTCGATTGCGCTTCTCCAAATGCATCTTTAATTTTTTTATATTCATTACAAGCGACCGATAGTTCTTTGATCATCGAGACCAATTCCCCATCGTTTTCGATTTTAACTCCGGCAGCCTCGCTCAATATTTCATAATAAAGATCTTGGTTGAATTCGACTTTTAAGTTCGCGCATCCGTTTCCCAAATCAACAGTATCGATCTCGCATCTTGACATTTTTTCTTCTTTTGATAAATCCAGCACCATTTTTTTGACAGACGAAACTCGATCAATATTCTTTGCGCTCTGCAAAACCGCGTCAAAGACTTCCTGCTTGAGCCAATGATTATTTTCCAAACTTCCAACCCATTTGGGAAGATCGATGGAGATTTCTTTGAGAGGAAATTCAAGCAAAATTGACTGAATGATCGATAAAATACTCTCCCGATCCAATTCCAAGCAATTCACCGTCATAACCGGAACATCGTACTGATACGCCAGACGATCTCGCAGTTCTTTCGCGGCATCACTATCAGGGAACATTGAATTCACCAAAACAGCGAACGGCTTATTGATTTTTTTCAATTCCCCGATGATTCTTGCTTCTGCATCGACATAGTCTGCACGCGGAATTTCGCCAATGCTCCCATCTGTGGTGATAACCAATCCAATCGTCGAATGTTCACACATAACTTTTTTTGTGCCGATTTCTGCCGCTTGCTGAAATTCAAGACGGTCCTCGCTCCATGGTGTTTCAACCATTCGCGCCTCTCCGTCTTCCGTCTGTCCTATGGCTCCATCAACAACATATCCTACGCAATCAATCAAACGAACATTAAATTTGGTGTTGTCATCCATAACGATATGGACTGCTTCATCCGGAATAAATTTTGGTTCTGTGGTCATTATTGTTTTCCCGGAAGCCGATTGAGGAAGTTCATCAATGGCTCTTTCCCGTTTATAATCTCCGGAAATATTTGGAATCACAAGATTCTCCATAAACTTTTTAATAAATGTTGATTTTCCGGTACGAACCGGCCCCACAACTCCAATGTAAATATCACCGCCGGTACGAGCCGCAATATCGCGATATATACTCGTATTTGTCATTCACGAAACCTCCATACTTCCACATTTATTTTGTATATTATTATGAAGGAACAATCCCGATTATGATTCATTATAAAAGAAAAGAGTTGCAGAAAAATTCTGCAACTCTTTAAATCAAATTACTTTATCGACAATCCCGTATGCCAGAGCCTGCTCTGCAAACAGCCAATGTTTGCGTTCTAAATCAGCTTGAATTTTTTCTTTGGTCGTCCCTGTTAATTGCGCCAAAAGTTCGGCCACTCGCTCTTTTACATTCAAAAGATGCTCGGTCTCTAATTCAATATCAGACGCCTGACCAAAGGTACGATCGCGGCTAACTTGAGTCAGCATCACCTCGCCATTGGCATACATCTTTCGCTCGCCTTTTTCGCCTGCCGCCAGCAGTAATGCCGCCATCCCATGTGCCTTGCCCAAACAAACGGTGTGAATCGGGCAGGAAATCGATTGCATAACATCAAAAATAGCCAGCGCCTCGGTCTCATCACCGCCTGCCGAATTGATCATCAACGTAATCGGTTTTTCTTTATCCTCCGCTTCAAGATAAAGCAGCGATGAGATCGCTTTGGAGGAAAGTTCTTCATCCAACGTTCCAAACAGCAAAACCGTGCGCCGCTTCAAAAGTCTTGCACCCAGATTTTCCACCGAATTATTCGTTATAAATAAAGCTTCGTTCATCATTTATCTCCTTTTAATCCATCATAGACATAATCATCATCATTTATTCCGCCGAAACAAAACCATCCGCTGCGCCGCGCGTATTCTTGGAAAAATAGAAATTACCGGTAATCAATGCCCGCAGTTGCTCATCAGATACAATGCATTTTTTTCCGTCCATCTCCTCAAATCGAAGATTGAATTCGGTTTCCATCGTTTGCACCTCATAATTTCCGTTGGTTGCATAAGCATACATCAATTCTTGGATCAGAACAATACCATTATAATCGTTCTCTGCCAATTTATTACTCAGTTCCACATCTTCCAACGCCGCAGACAAGACCCACGCCGAAACGTCTGTAAATAGTTTTTGAACATCCGGCATCCTCACCCGGACCTTGGCGGAGTATTGATCCATTTTTATAATTTCATAGTCAATATCTTTATATAACGCTTGATAAACTTTGATGTACTTTTCATCATTAAATATGTCATCTAAATAAACATATTCGGAATTATCCGGAAACTCTGTCAACACTTCGCTCATCACAGAGCGATCATAGGTCTTCAACCCTTCAAATAACCGATCAATTTGCGCTGTATCTTTTTGACAAGCTGCTATAGAGAGCAACATACATATCAAAACCGCGAACGTTACGATTCGTTTCATATCATTCTTCCTTAATACTTCATTGATGAATATTATACCACGCCAACTTATTCATTTCAATAAGTTTTCACGATTTTAAGCCTTCGGCATAAAATATAACAGTATCATAAATAAGGAGGATTCTATGGATACAGTAAACAACTGCAATTGCGATGTAAAAAACTACAGTGACGACATTTGTATTAACGCAAGAAAGATCTACGACACCTGCAAAGATAAAGACTGTTTAACCGATATGCGGGTATACTTAAGTGCAAGCGACCAAACCTTGATCGATAACGCGGTCAATGTTCGTGCAAGAAAATCGAAACTGATCTGGACCAATGTCAATCTCGAAGAAGTGCCGTTCAATAAAGGGTTCTATGGAGTGGATCTGAATTTCTTCTTCAAGACCGATTTTGAAGTTTATACCGGAAACAGCCGCCCCGCCATTGTCGAAGGACTTTCTTTTTATAATAAGAAGGTTATTCTGTTTGGAAGCGAAGGAAACACAATCACCTTCTCTTCCGAAAACAATCGTTACCCGGGCTGTTACTCGACCAATATGCCGATTGCCGAAGTGGAAATCGTGGACCCCATTGTCTTGAACGCAAGAATTATCAATCCCTCTTGCAACTGTTGTTGCTCCGAATGTGATAACCTGACCCTTCCTGATTATGTCTCCGGAATGTTCTGCGACGGGCTGACCGAAATGGCCAATCGCAAGTTGGTGGTCTCTCTCGGCTTATTCAGCGTTGTTCGAATTCTTCGCGATGTTCAGGTTCGAATTCCTTCCGCCAAATTCTGCTTGCCCGAAAAAGAATGCTCCGCACCTCAGGAAGAAGAGCCTTGCACCTTCTTTGAAAAGCTTTGCTTCCCGACCAATGAATTCTTCCCACCCGAAAATAACTGCTAACAAAAAAGACGTTGGAGATTTCTCCAACGGCTAAAATTATGTAAACCAAATCAATAACCAAGCGTTCCGTCAAGCGATTCATCATTATTGATCCAATCATCGACCAAAAATGTATGAAAAGTCTCTTTATCGTCGCGAACGATGACATCTTTGATACCGGCATTGATAATCAAGCGTTTACACATCGAACAAGGAGCGGCATTTTCAACATAATCACCGCTATCCACCTCGTGACCGACAAGATATAGTGTTGCGCCAATCATATCGCGGCGCGCCGCAGAAATAATTGCGTTTGCTTCTGCATGGACCGAGCGACAAAGCTCATACCGTTCTCCACGTTTTACACCCATCTCTTGGCGAATACATTTACCAAGATCGCAGCAATTTTGTCTTCCCCGCGGAGCACCGGCATACCCGGTAGATACGATCTCATCATTCTTAACGATAATTGCTCCAAATCGACGGCGCAGGCAGGTTCCGCGCTCGGTTGCTGCATCTGCCATATCCAGATAATAATTGATCTTATCTCTTCTCATAACAACGTTTCCCCTTCAAAAAAGGGACCTTTTTAAGGTCCCTTGCTTTATTTTATGGAGCGGGTAATGGGAGTCGAACCCACCTATCAACCTTGGGAAGGTCGCATTCTACCGATGAATTATACCCGCAAATATTACTTTTAAAAGTATACACTCTTTCTTCAAATTCGTCAAGTGCTATATCATAAAAAAATTCGGCACCGATCAAAAATCGGTGCCGAAATTATTATTTTTTCAAGGAAATTGCAAATTTCGCTTTTTCTGCGATCCCTTCGGCATTCAAACCGTAGAGATCCAGCAGTTTTAAAGCAGGACCGCTCTGACCAAAAGTATCTTCCACACCGTGGCGAACAACCGGGCAGATAGCGCGTTCCGCAACCAGATCGCAAACCGCACTTCCTAAACCGCCAATGATGGAATGTTCTTCGGTGGTAACCATCGCGCCGCACTTTTCAGCATATTTAACGATCAAATCGTTATCCAAAGGTTTGATCGAAGCCATATTGATAACAGCAGCATCGATCCCCTCTTCTTTGAGAAGGTCGGCAGCCTCTAAAGCGCGAGCAACCATCAGGCCGGTGGCAACAATGGCAACATCCTTGCCCTCGCGCAGAACAGCACCCTTGCCGATTTCAAACTTATAATCATCTTCAAAAATGGAATCGATTGCCATTCGGCCAAAACGCAGATAAACAGGGCCATCATGATCGATCGCAGCTTTCACGCAAAGGCGAGCCTCCACAGGATCGGCAGGGTTCAGAACAACCATCCCCGGAATAGTACGCATTAAAGCGATATCTTCGTTGCATTGATGGGTTGCACCATCTTCACCGACAGAAATGCCGGCGTGGGTTGCCCCGATCTTAACATTCAAACGAGGATAACCGATGGAGTTACGAACCTGCTCATAAGCACGGCCGGCGGCAAACATCGCAAAAGAACTTGCAAATACCGTTTTACCTGCAGCGGCAAGACCGGCGGCAACACCCATCATATTGCCTTCAGCAATGCCACATTCAATAAAACGTTCGGGCAATGCCTTTTTAACCATGCCTGTTTTAGTGGCGGC
>JAZSBU010000026.1:0-5923 GCA_045602565.1 Eubacteriales bacterium
GGGGTCGCGCTCTTTAAAAGCTTCCAAGCCCCGGCGGATTTTCTTAAACATATACATTCTCCTTTAAAAGAAAACCCCTCCGCTCCCAAACGGCAGCGAAGGCGCAGAAATTACGCGGTTCCACTTCGCATTTATCACTCAAATACCGATAACGGCGGCTTGCCGCCCTTCACTATCGCAAAGGGAATACACCGCAAAACGCACGCTTCAAAAGAGTTCTTTATCGGGCTTTCAGCCGACGGCGCCGATTCTCTGAAAAAAGAGCCTTCTTTTTACTATTTTTGCGGGAAAGATCAAAGCTTCTAAAATATTATAATGGAAACCTTTCAAAAATGCAAGTTTTTTTAAAGATTACTGTTTTTTTCAAAATTTTTCACACTTTTTTCATACATTCATACTAAAATATGGTATACTAAATAAAAACTTCCTCGTTAAAAGGAGAATCTGAATGGATCAAAATAATACCTATAATAATATCCCCGAAGGCGCACCCTCGGCGGAGCAACCTATTTATCATTATACCCGCCCGGAGCAGAATGTTGCACCCGAGCCGCCGGTCTATCAGCCGCCGCAGTATGAAGCGCCGCAACCGCCCCAAAAGGAGCCGGAAAAGCCGCTGACCAAAAAAGTGCTCATTCCCCTGCTGGCAGGGGTGGCCGCTGTCTCTTTGGTGCTGGGTTTCGTCGGCGGTGCGCTCGGCGCGCGCCTTTGGAATAAGGAAGAGATCATCCCCGAAGGAACAGCGGTGGTCTATCAAACCGCCAAGCTGAAGGATGCCGATGGCAAGACCGCCAAAGACACCCTGACCATCCCCGAAGTGGCAGAGCTTGTGAAGGATAGCGTGGTGGAGATCACCACCGAGCAGATCGTTACCGGCTCTTTTATGCAGCAGTATGTCAGCGAAGGTGCGGGCAGCGGTGTTATTATCACCGCCGATGGCTATTTGGTCACCAACCATCATGTTATCGATGGAGCGACCAACATCAATGTCCGCCTTGCCGATGGCAAAGAATATAAAGCCAAACTCATCGGCAGCGATGCCAAGACCGATCTGGCGGTCATCAAAATCGATGCCAAAGAATTAAAACCCGCCGCCTTCGGCGCATCTTCGGAGCTGTTGGTGGGTGAAGAGGTGGTAGCGGTCGGCAACCCCTTGGGCAAATTGGGCGGAACCGTCACCCAAGGCATTATCAGTGCCTTGGACCGCGAGATCACCATTGATAATACGACGATGCGTTTGTTGCAGACCGATACCGCCATCAACCCCGGTAATTCCGGCGGTGGTATGTTTAATACCAGCGGGCAGTTGGTGGGAATTATCAACGCCAAATCTGCCGGTGAAGAGATCGAAGGGCTGGGCTTTGCCATCCCCATTGATACCGCCAAGGCGGTGATCGAAGATCTGATCGGCCACGGCTATGTGACCGGGCGGGTCGATCCCGGTTTCGTTTTTGTGGAGATCAATGATACCATGACGGCGATGATGTATCGTGTCAACGAGTTGGGGCTGTATATCTCCTCGGTTGCCAATGGCTCCGATGCGGAAAAAGCGGGCTTTAAGTCCGGCGACTATGTCCTTAAGATCGAGGGCAAGGAGATCTCCACCGAGGCGGAGGCCAATGCGGCCATCGACGGTAAAAAGGTGGGTGAGACCCTGACCGTCGTCATCAAGCGTAACAACAAGGAAAAGACGATCACTCTGACCCTTTCGGAGTATACGCCCCAGGAAGAAGAAAAACAAACCTCTGCTTTTCCCTTTTAACTAAACCGTTGAAATCGGCGAAGACCGACGAAATATAAGGAAAGAACCTGCTTCAGCAGGTTCTTTTTTATGTCTTCGCGTCGGTGCAACCGCTCGGCGTATCTATATACGCTGTCGGGATTGCCCCAACGCGATCTTCATCCGATTTGAACGGTTTTATTGTTTTTGTTATGAAAAAGAAAAATCTCTCAACGTCGCTTGAACAGAAAGGTGTTGAGAGATTTTTTAAAATTCATCTTCGGGCGGAATGGTCCGTGCCAGGGAATGATTGGAATAATCGGGATCGTCGGTCACCTCGCGGAGAACGCGGATGAAGGGGGGAAGGGTAAACGCTTCGTTTTCATCCTGCAGCTCCACCTCCATAATTGCTTGGTGGCTCCAGAAGGGGAAGATATCGATCTCAAAAATATGACCGGCATAGGGGAGGCAATAGCGCATCTTATGAATGGTCTGGCGGCGGGGATCGCGGGTGGCCAAGCGGCGATTATATTCTTCTTCGGTCAGTTGGCGTTCCAATTCCAGCCGCTTGATCGAAGAAAGGGTACGCTTCGCAGTTTCGATATAAGAAACCTGCCCTTTTTCTTCCAGACGCCGCACCCGCACCGTTCCTTCGGTGGAACTCAGATAGGTCTGGGAGATTTTCTGGATCTTGCAAAGATTGGCTAAATTGAGCAGATCCGGCCGCGCGATCAGGTATTTGCGTTCGATCTCATAAGGCACCATATACACCTCCTTTTTTATATATTATAAAGAAAAAATATGAGAAATGCAAGAAAAATTGACAATATCTGTTCAAAAATGGTATCATAAGGTGACATGAATTTTGAGAAAAGGGGGCGGAAAAATGAAAATATCGATTCCTTCGGGCGTTTCCGTCCTTTTGGCGCGGCTGGAGCAGGTAGGATATGAGGCCTATCTGGTGGGCGGCTGTGTGCGGGATGCCTATATGGGCATAGCCCCGCAGGATTATGATATTACCACCTCGGCACTCCCCGAGCAGACGAAAGAAGTGTTCCGCGATGCGCGGGTGATCGAGACCGGGCTGGCCCACGGTACGCTGACGGTGCTGACCGATTGCGGACCGGTGGAGATCACCACCTATCGGCAGGATGGGGATTATTCCGACCATCGCCATCCCGATGCGGTTTATTTTACCCGCTCGCTGGAGGAGGACCTTGCCCGCCGCGATTTTACCATCAATGCCATGGCAATGGATCGGCGGCAGAATTTGGTGGATCTTTATGGCGGCAGAGCGGATATTGATGCCAAAATCGTTCGGTGTGTGGGGGACGCAGAGCGTCGGTTTGAAGAAGATGCCTTGCGGATCTTGAGAGCGTTGCGGTTTGCCGCCCGCTTTGGCTTTTCTTTGGAGGCAAAGACCCAAGCGGCGATGGAACGCAAAAAAGATCTGCTGAAAACCGTTGCGGCGGAGCGGATCTTTGCCGAACTTTGCGGCCTTTTAAAAGGGGATTATGCCGCCGAAACGCTGGCGGAACACCGAAAGGTAGTGCAAGTGATTTTGCCCGAATTGCGGGAAGTTCACCGGTTGAAAAAACTTCCGCCCGACCCTGCGATGCGGTTGGCGGCAGTACTGCAAAAAGAGAAGGCCGATCTGGTTTTGGCACGGTTGAAAGCACCCAATATTTTAAAAAAAACGGTGCGGATGCTGCTGGAAAACGATGAAATCAAGCAACCCGAAAATGAGCGGGAATTGCACCGCTTGGTGATCCGCTTGGGGGCGGAAAATCTGCAAACTCTTTATCGGTGGCGAGGCTGGAATCGTGCAGCACTGCTTGATTTTTTGAAAAAATCACCTTGTCTTTCCATTCGCGATCTGGCGATCGACGGTAAGGCACTAATGGCTTTGGGATTGCAAGGTTCTTCCATCGGGGATGCCCAAAAATACCTGCTGGAGCAGGTGGCAGAGGGCTTGCCTAATGAAAAAGAAATACTGATCAAAGCAATTAAAAACCGATGATGCGTTGCATCATGGGTTTTGCTTTTTTGCATATTCAATCAGATCGGTAAGCTGTTCGTCGGTCCAGCCGCGTGTAATATGCAATAATTCTTCCTGCTTTTCTGAATTTTCGGGTTCAAAAAGTAAAAATTCATAAGGCGTAATATCTAAATATTCGCAAATCCCGAAAAACTGCGCCATAGAAGGATACGCATAGCCGTTTTCAATGTTGTAGATGTAATTCTTGGTCATATGCAAATCCAAACTCATTGTTTTGGCATCGACCCCTTTTTTAAAGCGTAATTGGCGTAATCTTCTGCGAAAAAGTTGATTTCTCATTTTATAGATCCCTTTCTTTTGAAAAATGTAAGAATAATATTCGTTGGAAGATCTATACCAAATGAATTGGTACAGACCGGCACATTGGTATGGGAAGATAGACTGCTGTACCAAATGAATTGGTACAGAGCGGTACTTTGGTATGGGAAGATAGACTGCTGTACCAAATGAATTGGTACAGAGCAGCACATTGGGATAGGAAGTTGGGTTATTGTACCAAATGAATTGGACACTCGATCCGTTTGTAACATCAAAATATTCTTCGCGCGATGCGCTCGATATCTTTTGTGTTACGGCACCTGCTAACCTGCTCCCTTTATCTGCCACCGGCAGCGGTCGCAGTCGCAACCAAATGAATTGGTACGGCAGTCAGATGGGATCAGGTGGTTTGATTATCAAATTTTTCCCGATCCTTTTGGATTTGTTTTTGGTAGCGGTCTTCTTCGGAATAGATGCAGCCGCAGTATTTTTGCATATAAAGTTCTGCCTCGCGGGCTTTTTGCTGCCCTTCGCGGAAGCGGGGGGCGAAGTCATAGTAGCGGAATTCCACCCCATATTTTTTGGCGGCTTTTTCGCCGATTTGGCGGATCAGTTCATGGTTCTGATAGGGGGAAACGGTGAGGGTGGTGGAAAAGGATTTGAAACCCTGTTCCTTGGCGGTGCGGGCGGCTTCGTTCAACCGCACGGCGTAGCAATAGGCGCAGCGGTTTTGGATATCACCGCTGACCGCTTTGGTGAATTTTTGCAGGCCATATTCATCGTGGATAATTAGATCCAATCCGATTTTTTGGGCATAGTCGATGAGGGTATCGCGGCGGGCTTTATATTCCTGATAGGGATGGATATTGGGATTATACCAAAAGCCGGTGGGGTCGATGCCCTCTTCGGCAAGCTGCTCAAGGCATGCCACCGAGCAGGGGGCGCAACAGATATGTAAAAGAAGCTCGTTCATTTTAAAACCTCCGATCATTTTCATTGATAGTTTAGCATAGATCAGATGGGATTTCAATATTGACAAACCGAAAATCCATTGTTATAATAATTTTTATTAAAGGCGAAGAAGGAGAGGGTCCTTCATCGGAATGCAACGCAGAGAGTCGGCGGGCGGTGCGAGCCGACGGGCAGGAGGATGATGAGACCTATGGCTCCGGAGCCGAAGCGTTCGATAGGTAGGGCGTTTCCGTAGCCGCTGCGTTAAGGCGAAGAGGGGCATTTTTAAAAAATGCAACTTGAGTGGTACCGCGGAATTTTTTCGTCTCAAGGCATGTTGCCTTGAGGCGTGTTCTTTTTGAAAGGAGAACTTAAAAATGAGCAATTTTAAGATTGAGACCAAATGTGTGCAAGGTGGCTACACTCCCGGCAATGGCGAACCTCGCCAGGTGCCGATCATTCAGAGCACCACCTTTAAATATGCGTCCAGCGACGATATGGGCAAACTGTTTGATTTAGAAGCCAGCGGCTATTTCTATTCCCGCTTGCAAAACCCCACCTGCGATACGGTGGCGGCCAAGATCTGCGAGATGGAGGGCGGCTCTGCCGCGATGCTGACCGGCTCGGGTCAGGCGGCATCCTTCTTTGCGGTTTTCAATATTGCGGGGATCGGTGACCATGTGGTCGCCAGCGCAGCCATCTATGGCGGCACCTATAATCTCTTCGCGGTGACGATGAAGCGGATGGGTATTGAATTTACCTTCGTTTCTCCCGATTGCTCCGATGAGGAATTGGAGGCGGCATTCCGCCCCAACACCAAGGCGGTCTTCGGCGAGACCATCGCCAACCCCGCGCTGAACGTTCTGGATATCGAGCGGTTTGCCAACGCCGCCCATGCCCATGGCGTTCCCTTGATCATTGATAATACCTTTGCC
>JAZSBU010000027.1:0-14827 GCA_045602565.1 Eubacteriales bacterium
TGTTGCACTTGATAGTATAACTCACCATTAAGCTAAAAGAACTGCGAAAATAATTTCGCAGTTCTTTTATTTTTATGTAGTCTTTTCTTGACACTATATTAAAAAAATGGTATTATATTAGATATTTTATTTAAAATAATATTATATAGATTCTATCTAACTAAGGAGAAATTGAAATGACCCAAAGCGAGATCAAAGAAAAGATTCAATCGGTCGTTGCCGCAAAGTTCGCCTGCGATGCAGAGGATGCGACAGTTCGGCAGATGTATGAAAGCGTTGTCTCGATGGTGGTGCAGGAGCTTTCCCGCCGCCGCAAGGCAGGGCACAAAAAGGTTTCCGAGCAGGAGGCCAAAAAAGTCTACTATATGTCGATGGAGTTCCTCATCGGCCGCTCTCTGAAAAATAACCTCTATAATATGGGAATTGAAGAGGATGTCCGTGCGGTATTGAAGGATCTGAACATCGATCTGGAGCAGCTTTACGATATGGAGCCCGATGCAGGTTTGGGCAACGGCGGTCTCGGCCGCTTAGCCGCTTGCTATCTGGATTCTCTCACCGCCTGCGATTATCCCGCCACCGGATTTTCCATCCGCTATGAATTCGGTATCTTCAAGCAAGTCATCATCGATGGTTGGCAGATGGAGTTTCCCGATAACTGGCTGGAGCTGGGCGGCAACTGGCTGGTTCCCCGCTTTGATGAAGCGCAGGAAATTCATTTCGACGGCCATGTGGAAGAGCTTTGGAGCGAAGATGGCTTAAAGACCGTCCACTCCAACTATTATAAAGTTTTGGCCGTTCCCTATGATCTTCTGATCTCCGGCTATGATTCCAAGATCGTCAATAAACTGCGTCTTTGGGGTGCCAAGAGCCTGGAGAACTTCGATATGAACCTCTTCTCCCGCGGCGAATACCTCAAAAGCTGCGAAGGGGATGCCAAAGCCGAGGCCATCTCCCGCGTTCTCTACCCTGCAGATGACCATGAAGAAGGCAAGTCCCTGCGGTTGCGCCAGCAATATTTCTTCGTTTCTGCCTCCCTGCAGAATATCTTGAAAGATCATCTGAAGAAATACGGCACCTTGGATAACTTAGCGGATAAGGTTGTCGTTCATATCAACGATACCCACCCCGCCCTTTGCGTACCCGAACTGATGCGTCTGCTGATGGACGATCACGAATATTCCTGGGAAGACGCTTGGGAGATCACCTGCAAGACCTTAGCTTATACCAACCATACCGTTATGAGCGAGGCGTTGGAGACCTGGTCCATCGGGCTGTTCTCTGCCCGCCTGCCCCGGATCTATACCATTGTTCAGGAAATCAACCGCCGCTTCTGCGAAATGGTTTATAACGACCATCCCGAAAAGCGCGGCGTGATGGATCGCCTCGCCGTCATCGGCGACGGGATGGTGCGGATGGCAAACCTCTGCGTTGCCTGCTGCTATAGCGTCAACGGCGTTTCCGCGCTGCACAGCCAGATCTTAAAGGACGATCTCTTTAAAGATTACAACGATATCTTCCCCAACAAACTCACCAACGTCACCAACGGCATCGTGCACCGCCGCTGGCTCTGCGAATCCAACCCCGGCCTGACCGCTCTCATCAAAGAGTTGATCGGCGACGGTTTTGTCAAAAACGGCGCGGAGCTGGAAAAACTGCTGGCCTATAAGGATGATGCTGCGGTTTTGGATCGTCTGACCGCCATCAAGCGGGAAAATAAGATCCGCCTTGGGAAATATATCGAAAATTCCTGCGGCATCAAGGTCAACCCTGATTCCATCTTTGATGTGCAGGCAAAGCGGTTGCACGAGTATAAACGTCAGTTACTCTGCGCACTGCATATCTACGATCTCTATCGCCGCATCAAGCTGGAGGGCCTCAAGATCCACCCCAGAACCTTTATCTTCGGTGCGAAAGCCTCCGCCGGCTATGTGATGGCAAAGGAGATCATCCGCTTTATCTGCGCTCTTGGCGATATGATCAATAACGATCCCGCCATCAACGATATGATCAAGGTGGTCTTCTTGGCCGACTATAAGGTTTCTCTGGCAGAAATTTTGATGCCCGCCGCCGAAGTCAGCGAGCAGATCTCGTTGGCAGGTAAAGAAGCCAGCGGTACCGGCAATATGAAGTTTATGATCAACGGCGCTCTGACCTTGGGTACCTTGGACGGTGCCAATGTGGAGATCCACGAGCAGGTCGGCGACGAGAATATGTTCCTCTTTGGTCTGACCACCCCCGAAGTCAACGCCTGGAAAGCGGATGGCTACCATCCCGACCAGATCTATCGCAATGATCCCCATCTGCGGGATCTGCTGGATTCCATCCTCAAGGACGGCATCGGCGGTAAGGGCTTTGAATCCATCGTTCGTTACCTGATCGGGCCCGATCCCTATATGGTTCTGGCGGATTTCAACGCCTATAAGGACGCTCAAAGCAAGATCAACGAAGCCTATGGCGACCGCCTGCATTGGAACGGAATGTCCTTGGTCAATATCGCCAAGTCCGGCATCTTCGCTTCCGACCGCGCGGTCAAGGAATATGCCAACGACATTTGGAACCTCAAACCCATTGAATAAACCGTTGAAATGAGCGAAGACCGACTAAAATAATGAAGGGACCTCTTTGAAGGTCCCTTTTTATTGCTTATTATTTTAAAATAAGGGGATTCTACTAAAATGAAAATTACCACCTTGACCTTAAACCCTGCCTTTGATATCCACGTTTCCCTCCGTTCCTTCCCGCTGGGGCGGGAAAGTTTGGCGGATGCAGTCTCGCGGGATATCGGCGGCAAGGGCATCAATATTTCCTGCGCGCTTACCGAGAACGGCATTGAAAATACTGCCTTGGTGGTGCTGGGCAAAGAGAACAGCGCCGATTTCATCCAAGGAATGGAGCGGGCGGGGTTGACCTACCAAACGCTGCTTTGGGAGGGGCGGATTCGGGAGAACATTACCATCCACCCCGAAATCGAGCCGGAGACCCGCCTTTCCTTTAAGGGCTTTGAATGCGATGCTTCGCTGCTGAAAATGGCAGAAGAGCGGATCGATCCCCAAGGGATCGTTACTTTTACCGGCAGTGTACCTGCCGGGATTTCCGCCGAAGAGATCGAGCAATTTTTGCTGCGGCTGAAGCAAAAGGGCGCGCGCTTGGTGATCGATAGCAGATCCGTTTCCTTAGAAATGCTCAAGCGTATTCAGCCTTGGCTGATCAAGCCCAACGCCGAAGAGATGGAAGCCTATTGCGGAAAAGCTCTATCGGAAGAAGAACTTTGCGCGGCGGCGATGGAACTGCACCAAGTGGGTATCGCCAACGCGATGATCTCGCTGGGCGGCGACGGTGCCGTTTTAGCCGCGGATGGCAAGCTTTATCGGGCGTATGTTCCCGCCATTGAGGCAGTCTCCACCGTCGGCGCCGGAGATAGCGCCATTGCCGGCTTTTTGGGTTGCGGCGATACCCCTGAAGAGCGGTTACGCTACGCCGTTGCCTACGGCTCTGCCGCGTGCCTGCAGGCAGGAACCCATCCCCCGCTTGCAAAGGATATCGATAAAATCTTCAAGCAAGTTCAAATCGATTAAAAAGAGGGCATTTGCCCTCTTTTAATAATTTATTCATTGAATTATCACCGCCGATATAGTAAAATAATAACAATAATTTATGTTACAGGCGGTGATCTTTATCCAACCCCAAGGCTATTATCAACCCTATCAACCCATCATCGATGTCGAAAAACAGCGCACCAAAGAAGCACGCAAAAATCTTTTGCGGATCGGCTTGGCGTTGCTGGTCTATCTTATAATCACCTCTTCCGTGCAGTCGGCAGCAATGTTCCTCTGCAGCCGGTTTGCGCCCCAAATTTATTTGCAGGATTGGTTTTTCATCGCCTGCACGTTGCTGGGCTATGCGGTGGGCTTGCCCATCTTCTTTGGCTTTATTGGCTCCATGCCCAAGCAAAAGCCCCAAAAAGCGCGGCTGGGCTTTGGAGGATGGATCGCTTTTCTCGCCATCTCCATTTTGCTGATGGAAGCAGGATCGATGATCGCCGGTTCTTTAATGAGTGCCATCGAAACAATGAAAGGGCAGGAAATCTCCAATGCGGTAGAAGAGCAGATCAACAGTTCTTCCCCCTTGGTCAATTTTATTGTAGTGGTTCTGTTGGCTCCCCTCTTTGAAGAGCTCATCTGCCGTAAGTGGATCATCGACCGCCTGCTACCCTATAGCGAAGTGCTGGCGGTGGTGACCTCGGGGTTGCTCTTTGGGCTGATCCACGGCAATTTCTATCAATTTTTCTATGCGGCGATGTTGGGAATGTTGTTTGCGGTCGTTTACGTCAAGACCGGAAACATCTTCCATACCATCGGGATGCACGCCATCATCAATTTCATCGGCAGCATCATCGCCTCTTTCTTCAATGAACGGCTGCCCCAAGATCCCTCTGCCGCCATCACTCCTTGGATGATCGTCGCCACCCTCTATTCTATGGCGATGCTGGTCTTGGCGGTCTGCGGCGGCATCTTCTTGATCCGCGCGTTCAAAAAGGTACGCTTCTCAAGCCAAGGCGCCCAAGGGCTCAAGCTTTCTTCCCAATTCAATGCCGCTTGGCTGAATTGGGGAATGATCCTGCTGATCCTCTATTGCGTAATGATATTTCTTTTTAGTTTAACCATATAGAAAAAAGCACCCGATCGGGTGCTTTTTTCTATCCCAGGGCTACATCCAGAAGCATCATTACCGCAAAGCCGCAGACGATGCCCATCGTCGAAAGATAGGGGCAATCGTTGCGATGCCGCTGGCATTCGGGGATCAGTTCGTGGACCGCCACCAAGACCATTGCCCCTGCCGCAAAGGAAAGAGCGAAGGGTAGCAGTGCCTGCACGTAGACCACCAAAATCGCGCCTAAACCGCCCGCGATCGGCTCCACCATCCCCGATGCCTGCCCCAATAAAAAGGCACGACCGCGAGAATATCCTTCCCTTCTCAGCGGCAGAGAGACTGCCGCACCTTCGGGGAAATTTTGCAACCCGATCCCAAAAGCAACGGTGGCGGCACCCATCAAGGCTTCCGGCGAAAATCCATGCCCCAGCGCACCGAAGGCGACCCCCACCGCCAGCCCCTCGGGAATATTATGGAGCGTGATGGAAAGAACCAGCATCAAAATCCGATTGATCCGTTCGTTGGGTTGCCCGCCATCCGCACGATTGCGGGCATAGGTCACCACCTTATCGGAGCACCACATAAATAAAGCACCGGTAAGAAAACCGAGGGTGGCGACCAGCCAGGCGGGATCCCCTGCCGCTTCCGCCTGCTCGATGGCAGGCTGCAGCAACGACCAAAAGCTCGCCGCGATCATCACCCCCGAAGCGAAGCCCATCATCATATTCATTGCCTTAGGGCTTGGGGTTTTAAAGAACACCACCGTCGCCGCACCCAATGCGGTGACCAGCCAGGTGCCTAATGTAGCCGCCAAGGCATAAAAAATCAGTATATTCATCCTTTTTACCTCCTATTCTATTAAATGAAGGAAGGCCTAAAAGGTGTTGAAAAACCCAAAAAATGTGCTATAATATTTTCATAAATGATCTAAAAGGAGATTCCATCATGGTTGAAATTAAGATTAAAAACAGCGGCTCCATCAAATTGGAGCTTTACCCCGAAGCCGCACCCAAGACGGTTGCCAACTTTTTAAAGCTGGTGGAAGAAAAGTTTTATGACGGGCTGATCTTCCATCGGGTCATCAGCGGCTTTATGATCCAAGGCGGCGACCCCACCGGCACCGGTATGGGCGGCAGCGAACAGGAGATCGAGGGCGAATTTGCCGCCAATGGGTTCAATAACCCCATTCGGCACGAGCGCGGTGTCATCTCGATGGCGCGGACCAACGATCCCAATTCCGCCAGCAGCCAGTTCTTCATTATGCACGCCGACGGCTTTTTTCTGGACGGTAACTACGCCGCCTTCGGCAAGGTAGTCGAAGGCATCGAAGAGGTGGATAAGATCGCCGCGGTGCAGACCAACTTTATGGATATGCCCGAAGAGCCCCAAGTCATCGAATCCATCCGCGTGATCGAATAAATGATCTGGCGCGTCAAAGAAATGGCACCGACCGATGCCAAAGAGCGTACCAAAATCGGGGAAGCTTTTGCTCGGCAGTTGCTGGAGGAATATTCCGGCCAAGCCGCCGAAACCTTTATCATTAAACGTACCCCGAAAGGCAAACCCTTTGCGGAGGGTTCCCCCTTGGAATTCAACCTTTCCCATTCGGGCCAATGGCTCCTTTGCGCGGTCGGCGATCAGCCGCTGGGGGTGGATATCGAGGTCTTCAAGCCGCGCGATCTCAAAATCGCAGAGCGGTTCTTCACCCCAAAAGAGCAAGAGTTCCTTGCCCTTCAAAAAGCCGATGCCCACCTGCGTTTTTTGCAGATCTGGACGGCCAAGGAAGCCTATTTCAAATGGCAAGGGAGCGGCATCACCAATCTGAAAAACGTCTGCTATTTTGATCTTCTTCCCCATCTTCAGCAAATCGTAACGGAAGAATATGTCCTCTCTATTTATCAAAAATAAAAAATCCCCCGATGGGGGATTTTTTTATTTTTCTTTTTTATGGAATTGCTCCAAAACCGCATCGACGATCTCTGCCGCCGCAGTGCGTTCGGGCAGTTCCACCGAAACGGCACGGACATTGCTGCCCTCGATCACTAAAAAGCTCATCGGGGTCAAGGTCACCTTGGCACCGCCACCCGCCGGATGACGCTGCTTTTTACGCCCTTCATCCAAAAGGTCGGCACCGCCGCCGGCAAAGCCTACCGAGATTTTAGAGACCGGAAGGATGGTCACCCCATCCTTTTCGATGGGCGCGCCCAATACACTGTTCTGCTTGGAAAGCGCCATGGTCTGCTCCGCCACAAAGGATAATACATTCATCACATTTCCCGATTGATTTTTTTGCTCCATTGCTCTTTCCTCCTATTGAACGTCCTTTTCTATATTTTTGCGGATAATGTGCAGCAGTGCCCGCAGAATGTGCACCACCCGCACCCGCACAAAAATTTCCAATTCCAACTCCGTCTGCTGCCGCTCATCATCGCAAAGGATGATCAACTCCTCTGCCTTGGGGCGCAGACCCGCCGCCGATTCCAGATAGGAAACCAAGGGATAGACCACCGCGCAGGCGGTGCCGTAGTCCAGCGGGGCATCTTCCCCGCCGCAATAAACGGCGATCTTGCAGCGAATAATGCGGCAGCGCTTTAAGATCCAAAAGACCCGATCCAAAAGTTCCCAAACCGCACCGATGGTATCCTTCAAGGTCGCCTCCGCACCTTTGCGGTTCAAGGAATCTTTCAACTTTTCCACACTGCCTAAATGCTCGATCCCCAGCGATTTTTTCAAACTTTCGATGATGGGATTGGGCTTGCTTTTTTTCTTTACCTTGGGCTTTTGCTTCTTGGCATCCTCACCGTAGATCTTGCCCAATAGCCGATAACGAATGCGAAAACCTTGGGACGGATCCAAAAAGAACAGCAAGTCCACCGGCAACGCCAATACTGCCGAAAGCAGCAAAATGATCAACGCTAAAATGCCCAATGAAATCCATAACGCGATCATCTGCCAACCTCCCAACACATTGCAATACATATTTATTATATCATTTGATCTCTTATAAATCAATCCCAAATAAAGAAAGAACCTGCCAAGGCAGGTTCTTTCTTTATACCATATAATATACTTCGTACAATCAAACCGTTCAAATTGGATGGATTTTTTGATTTCTTCGGGCGAAGGCGTATGTCGTCTATGACAGTTCTTCCGAACTTCTTGAAAACGAATCAAATCGGATGCAGATTTTCGTTTCTTTCATCCTTCGGCTATATAATGATATGCCGAAGGTGAAAAAACGGAAAATGACATAAAAAAGAACCTGCCTTGGCAGGTTCTTTCCTTAGTTCGTCGGTCTGCGCCGATTTCATTCGTTTTACAGAAGTTCGGCGATTTGGATGGCGTTGGTGGCTGCTCCTTTGCGTACCTGATCCCCGCAACACCAGATCTGCAGCCCGCACTCATCGGTCAGATCCTTGCGAATTCTGCCGACAAAGACGAGGTCCTGATCGGTGGTATCGAGGGGCATGGGATATTGCTGATTATTGAGATCGTCCACCAGCTTACAGCCGGGAGCGGAAGCGATGATCTTTTGAGCATCCTCCACGCTGATGGGCTTTTCGGTCTTGACGGTGACCGAAATGGAATGGCTGCGAACTACAGGAACGCGGATACAGGTGCAGTTGACCAGCAGTTCGGGCAGGTGCATGATCTTGCGGCCTTCGTTTTGCATCTTCATCTCTTCGGAGGTATAGCCTTCATAGGCCTCGCCGCCGATCTGGGGGATGAGGTTATAGGCGATCTGATAGGGGAACACCTTGGTCTCAAAGTCCTTGCCTTCGGCAACGGCGTTGACCTGATCCATCAATTCCACAGGGCCTGCGGCACCGGCACCGGACACCGCCTGATAGGTGGAGGCGATCATCGTCTTGATAGGGCTGAGTTTATTCAGCGCGTTGACCGCGGTGATGGTGATGATGGTGGAGCAGTTGGGGTTGGAGATGATGCCCTTATGGTTTTTGGCATCCTCCGCATTGACTTCGGGAACGATCAAGGGAACCTCGGGGTCCATACGGAACGCGCTGGAGTTATCCACAAAGACCGCGCCGGCCTTGACAATGGCGGGAGCCAACCGCTTTGCCAATTCGTTGGACGCGGCGCCGAGAACGATATCCATTCCCTCGAAGGCGTTTTCGTCTGCCAATTCCACCGCGATCTGCTCGCCCTTGAACTCGATCAATTTACCGACACTGCGTTCGCTTGCCAGCAGCTTCAATTTCCCGATGGGGAAATTACGCTCTTCCAAAACCTTTAACATTTCACGGCCTACCGCACCGGTAGCACCTAAAACAGCAACATTTTTCATCATTGATACTCCTTAAATAAATCCTACTATAAATTATGAACGAACCGCCGCAATAAATGCGCGGGGATCTTCTTCTTTGATCTCTTCCAAAAGCTTTGCCATTTCGGCGACGCTCATCTTTTGGGTCAGCACCGCATCGCCCCAACTTTCTGCTTTGACCGCATCCTTTTTGGCGCTGGTGGTACGCAGATAATATTGGAAGGAAACGATCTCATTGGCAATAGCGCAGGGTGCGCTCTCCTTGGAATAAAACTCTTCTTTGCCGCCGACGATATCCAGCAGATCCTGCACCACATTGGCACCGGTGGGATATCTGCCCGCACCCTGACCGTAGAAACTCATCCGGCCGGTATAGGCGGTATCATAGGTAATGAGGTTGAAATTAGTGGGGACCGAGGCAGTCAGCGCATCGGCAGGGAACAAATTGGGCTGAACAAAGGCAGCCACCTTGCCCTCTTCCTTGCAGGCCACGCCCAGCAGCTTGCAGACCATACCGCGCTCTTTGAAATTCTTGATATCCCCATCGGTAATGCTGCGGATGCCCGCAGTAAAGATATCCTCGACATTCAAAGAGACATCAAAGGCGACATTGGCAGAAAGCAATGTTTTATGCTTGACATCCAAGCCATCGATATCCGCCGAAGGATCCGCCTCCGCATAGCCCAAGGCTTGGGCTTCGGAAAGGGCGGTATCAAAGGAAAGACCGTTATGGGTCATATTGGAAAGGATATAGTTGGTGGTGCCGTTCATAATGCCTTCTACCGCGTTGATAGGCTCGATACGGCGGACCCGCTCTAAAGCAGTCAGCCAGCCGATGCCGCCGCCCACCGCTGCAGTACAACGGAAAGCAACGCCGTTGGCCTTTGCCAATGCCAACAGTTCGTCATAATAAGTGGCAACCAGATATTTATTGGCAGTAACGACGTTCTTCCCCGCCTTCAATGCCGCCGAAACGAATTCATAGGCCGGATGCAATCCGCCCATCACTTCCACAACGGTATCCACCTCGGCATCTTCAAAAAGATCCTCGGGACGGTGGGTCAGCTCGGGAATATCCACTTGACGAATATCCAACACATATTTGATTGAAAGCTCCTCCAGCCCCTTCGCCAGCTCATAAACGCCGGCGCCGATGGTGCCGAATCCCATAAGTCCTATTACCATTTTAATCTCCTTTTGTCGTCCTGCTCCGTACAAATTCAAGAAATGTCCACAACAGGAGGACATATGCTTTTTAAGTAAGAACAGAATACCATATTTCGCTTAAAAAATCAAGGAAAATCCTTGAAAAAATGCGGTTTTTCACATTTTTATACAATTTCACTAACTTTACATTTATTGAAATTGGATTTCTTATTATTTTATCAGCTATCTGTAAAATTTTCAATATGAATTGACGATTTTTCCGATATATGATATAATTATGAAGTTAAATTTTCAAAGGAGTTGATCTCAAATGCTGCATACGATCGGCATGATCCTTTATGTGGCAGGCTATTTATTGGTAAACCTGCCCGCTCTTCTTAAAGCAAAGCTTTTAGAAAAGGATCCCATCAAGCACGAAGCCTATTGCCGCAAAAAGATTATGAACTTTTGCCGCCGATGCATCAAGGTGATGGGAATGGATCTGGAGATGCGGGGGTTGGAACATATTCCCGACTGCGCCACCCTGACCGCCTATAGCCATCAAAGCCTTTTAGATGCCTTTCCGCTGATCGCCCATATGCCCAATACCCAATCGATGGTCGCCAAGAAGGAATTGGAATCCACTCCGCTGCTGGCCTCCTGGATGAAGGCGGGAAAATGTATCTTCATCGACCGCTCCTCCGCAAGAGCGGGTATGCAATGCATTATGCAGGGTGTGGAGCTTTTGAAAAATAATATCAATGTTACCATCGCTCCCGAAGGGACCCGCAACGACGGCGGAGAACTTCTGGACTTTAAAGGCGGTGCCTTTATGATGGCTACCAAATCAGGTGCGCCCATTTTGCCGGTCGCCATTGAAGGGACCCATCGGATGTTTGAAGGCAACGGCAAGCGGTTGCGTAAAGGAAAGGTCATTCTGTCTGTTTTGCCGCCCATCGAAACCAAGGAACTTACCCGCCCCGAAGAAAAAGCGCTGCCCGAGCGGGTACGCGCCATTATCAGTGAAGAACAAACAAAACTCAAAGGAGAACTTTACCAATGAAAAAGATCGCACTCATCGCGCTGGCGCTGATCGCCACACTCACCCTTTCGGCTTGTGGTTCCGCCACCACCTTTGCCGAGATCGATCCCGATACCTATGTTACTTTAGGGAACTACAAGAACTTGAAATTCCAAGACCGCAAGACCGAAGCCACCGACTTTGCGGTAGAGACCGAACTCAACGCCGCTATGAGCGAACTCGGCTATAGCACCCAACACTACGATAACACCCAAGAGGGCGGCACGGTCAAGATCAACGACATTCTCAACATCGATTATAAAGGAATGAAAGACGGCGTAGCCTTTGAAGGCGGCACCGCCGAAGGTGCCGAGCTGACCATCGGCAGCGGCACCTTTATTCCCGGCTTCGAAGAGCAGTTGGTGGGTGTTAATGTGGGCGAGACGGTTAAAATCAACCTCACTTTCCCCGCCCAATATCAATCGGCCGAGCTGGCAGGGCAGGATGTGGTCTTCCAGGTCACCGTCAACGCCATCACCGGTAAAGCAGAGTATCCCGAACTGACCGATAAGATCGCTCAGGAAATCGATAAAGAGGTGAAGACCGCCGATGAACTGCGCAAGAAGACCAAAGAAAGCGTGGAAGCATCCAATAAGAGCGAAGTGGATATGCTGAAAAAGAGCACCCTTTGGAATCAGGTCTTTGAAAATTGCACCTTCGAAAAGGATCTGCCCGCCTCCCTCCTCAAGCCCTACATTGAGTCCTGCCGCGCCACTTACGAAACGATGGCAAAGCAATACAACTATGCTTCTTTGGATAAGATGCTGGAGGCCAGCAGTGTATCCAAAGAAGATTTCGAGGCCTCTTTGAAGATCGAAGGCGAGATGCAGGCAAAGAACGTTCTGATCGGTTACGCCATCGCCAAAGCCGAGGGCTACACCCTTTCGGAAGAAGATTTTAATGAAAGCGCCAAAAAATATGCCACCGCCTACGGCTATTCCGACCCCAGCACCTATATCAATGCCAAGGGCCGTCATATGCTGGAGGACCAGTTTGTTTTGGATTATGCGGTAGCAAAGATCATCGAAAAAGCCGATATCACCCCTGCAAAATGAGCAAGATCTTAGTTAGTGCCTGCCTTTTAGGGCTGCCCTGCCGCTACGACGGCAAAGAAAAGCCCTGCGGCGCTGTTTTGAAACTCAACGATACCGAAACCTTGATTCCGTTCTGCCCCGAATGTATGGGCGGATTACCCACCCCGCGCCCGCCTGCCGAAGTGCAAGGCGATCGGGTGATTAATGCGGAAGGGGCGGATGTCACACCCCAATACCGCAAGGGTGCAGAGCAAGCCTTGCTCCTTTGCCAAACCCTTGGGATCCGCAAAGCGATCTTAAAAAGTCGCAGCCCCTCCTGCGGCAAAGGCGCAATCTACGACGGAAGTTTTTCAAAAACCCTCATTAAAGGCAACGGCATCACCGCCGACCTACTGCTGCAAAACGGAATCGAAGTTCTTACCGAAGAAGAATTATAAAGATAAAAAAATACGCCCCGATGGGGCGTATTTTTTATTTCTTAAAACAGAGATTGGATCCAGCCGAGAATGGTGAAGTTATCGGCAAAGGGGAATTGCAAAATGCCCATAACAAAGATCGCGACAATGATCAAGGGCAGCACATAGGTGAGATACGGCTTAAGCCAGCGGGGCATCTTCAAGCCCTTGCCGGCATTGGCCTCTTCGATAAAGTTCTCAAATCCCCAACCCTTCTTGCTGACGCAGAAAAGGACATAGAGCAGTGCGCCGATGGGCAGGCAGCAGTTGGAAACCAGAAAATCTTCCAGATCCAGAACACCGGAGCCCGCTGCGAAGGGAACAAAGCCGGAAAGCAGGTTGAAGCCCAAGGCACAGGGAACGGAAAGGATCAATACCAAAATGCCGGCGATGATGCAGCCTTTGACACGGCTCCAGCCGGTGATCTCCCGCAGCATTGCCAGAATGTTTTCAAATACTGCAATGATGGTGGACATTGCCGCAAAGAACATAAATAGGAAGAACAAGCTGCCCCACCAACGACCGCCTGCCATATTATTAAATACAGAAGCCATCGATTGGAAAAGCAAGCCGGGGCCTGCGCCGGGCTCAATATTATAAGTAAAGCACGCGGGGAAGATGATCAATCCTGCCATCAAAGCGACAAAGGTATCCAAGCCCAGAATGTTCAGCGATTCCCCCATCAAAGAGCGTTCCTTGCCGATATAGCTGCCGAAGATCGCCATCGAACCGATACCCAAACTCAAGGTAAAGAACGCCTGATTCATTGCACCGACGATGACATTGCCGTCGATCTTGGAAAAATCGGGCTTCAGATAGAAGGTCAAGCCTTCCTTGGCGCCTTCCAGAGTGAAGCTGTTGACCGCCAAGACGATCATCAATCCAAAGAGCACGATCATCATATACTTGGTCACCCCTTCCACGCCTTTTTGCAGGCCGAAGGAAAGGATCAAAAAGCCCAATACGACAACGATCGCCATAAAGCCGACCATGATCCAGGGGTTACCCAACATATTGCCAAACTGCGCCAACGATGCTTCGGCAGAAAGGCCGGTCATATTGCCGCTCAAAAACTGAATGAAATAATAGAGCATCCAGCCGGTGACCGAGGTATAGAACATCATCAGCAGGAAGTTGGCAACCAAGGCCATCTTGCCGTGCCAATGCCATTTCTGACCGGGCTGCTGCAATTTATGATGGATCCCGATGGGGCTGGCCTGGCTGGCGCGACCCAAAGAAAATTCCATCACCATGACAGGCAGACCCAGCACCAATAAGCAGATCAGATAGACCAGAACAAAGGCGCCGCCGCCATATTGCCCTGCCATCCAAGGGAATTTCCAGACATTACCGCAACCAATGGCGCATCCTGCGCTGAGCAGAATAAAACCAAGGCGGCTGCCGAGTTTTTCTCTTTCCATATGTATTCTCCTTTAATACGAAATGATTTAGTACATTATAGCATGAAAGGTTGCATTCGTCAATCTTCACCTTTTTGTTTTTTACACATAATATAAACCATAGAAATAAGAAATGAAGGAGAAGCCTATGACCTTTCATCTGATGGGCGGTGACCGCCGCCAAACCCTACTTGCCGCCTACCTGCAAGAGCGAGGCTTTATCGCCTCCCAATCCTTTCCCGGCGGATCGCCCCAATGGGATGCGGAGGTTTTGATCCTTCCGCTACCCGCCACCAAGAATCAAATGACCCTACATACCCCTCGCTGCCAAGAATCCATCTCGCTGCAAGAAATTTTTCAAACATTCCGCGGCAAGCGCATCTTTGGCGGAATGTTGCCTGCGGATGCTCCCGCCAACGCCATCGATTATTATCAAGCCGAGGAGGTCCTCTTGCCCAATGCCGCCGCCACCGCTGAAGCAGCATTGGCCCTGGCCATTGAACGCACCCCCTTTATGCTGGCGGGAAACCCTGCTTTGATTTTGGGCGGCGGCCGCATCGGTCAATTTCTGGCGGCAAAATTATCGGCACTCGGCGCGCAAGTCTGGGTGGGCGCGCGACGCGAGGAAACGGTTGCCCTCTGCCGTTCCTTCGGCTGGAATTCCGCCCTTTATGAGGACCTTCCTTATCGCCGTTTTCGCTTGGTTTTGAATACCGTTCCGGCGCAGGTGCTGAATGAAGAACGGATGGCAATGCTACCCAAAGGAACCCTCTTGA
>JAZSBU010000028.1:0-6467 GCA_045602565.1 Eubacteriales bacterium
CCCGCTTGCAGTTTGCCGCCGCAATAAAACTTCATTACTCCATCCCCCAAAACCTTGGGGAACGCCACCCGCGGATGGGCGGCGGCGATCAATGCGGTGGAAAGTTCCTCCCCCGCCGCAGCATAGCAAAAGACCGTTCGCGCCGCTTGAAATTCGGGCAGAGTCGTCACCGCTTGATAAACGCGCAAAGCCGCCTCCTCCCGCATCGGCGGAAGGAGAGCGGCACGTAGTTCTTTCATTTTTTTGCGAAGTTCTTTTTTCATTAAATCTCCGTTGATTTTTGCAAAAATGCGCAGGTCTTGGGGCTCTTGGGATGGTCAAAGACCTCCTCCGGAGTGCCCACTTCTTCGATGATACCGTCTGCCATAAAGATGATCTTATCGGCGACATGGCGGGCAAACTCCATTTCATGCGTCACCACGATCATGGTATGGTCGGAATCCTTCAGCTCGCGGATAACCTTCAAGACCTCGCCGGTCAGCTCGGGATCTAGCGCCGAGGTGGGCTCGTCAAAGCAAAGGATATCCGGCTCCATTGCCAGCGCGCGGGCGATGGAGACCCGCTGCTGCTGACCGCCGGAAAGCTGCTGGGGATAGTTGTTCATCCGATCCTCCAACCCCATGCGGCAGAGCAAGCCTTTGGCCTGCGCTTCGATCTGCTGATGGATCTCTTTGCGATTTACCTTATAGTCGGGCTGCTCCTTTGCCAAAAGTTCCTTGGCAAGCATCACGTTTTCCAGCGCGGTATATTGGGGAAAGAGATTGAAATTCTGGAATACCAGCCCGAAATGCAACCGCTTTTTACGCACCTCTTTTTTATCCAAGGTGGCGGGGTCTTCCGCATCAAAGAGCACCTGATCGTTCAGAATGATCTGCCCTTGGTCGGGAGTCTCCAAAAAGTTGAGGCAACGCAAAAGGGTGGTCTTCCCGCTGCCGGAGGAGCCGATAATGGCGACCACTTCGCCCTTTTCCAAGGTGAATCCGATATCCTCCAAAACGCGGGTGGAACCGAAATGCTTTTCAATATGATTTACTTCCAATAATGCCATTGCACTTCCCCCTTACGCCTTAAAATAGGAGAGTTTCTTCTCCACTTTACCCAAAAGAACGGTCAAAAGACCGACAAAGAGCAGATAAAACGCCGCCGTATAGAAGATCGGCCAGATCAGCGCCTGAGACGATGCCATCATCTTGGCGCAATGGATGATCTCGGGGATGGCGATGGCGTTTGCCAGCGCGGTATCCTTTACCAGCGTGATAATTTCGTTGGAAAGGGCAGGAACGATCCGCTTAATGACCTGCTTCAAGACGATCTTGAAAAAGACCTGATTCTTGGTCAAGCCAAGCACATACCCCGCCTCATATTGCCCCTGGGAGATGCTTTCGATGCCGCCGCGGAAAATTTCCGAAAAATAGCAGGCATAGTTGATGACAAAGGCAATGAGCACCGCCAAAAACCGCCCCTGCCATAAAAGCTCGGTACTGCCGGCGGCGATGGTCATCTGCAGGTCGATACTGTTGAAGATATTCGCGCCCGCATTGCCATCGGCCAAAAGGCTGGGCAGGTAATAAATAACAAAGATAAAGAGCATCAAGGGGATGCCGCGGATGATCCAGATAAAGATCTTCACCGGTGCCTTGATGAACTTAAATTTACTCATTGATAAAAAAGATAATGCAAGCCCCAGCGGGATTGCAAGGAGCAAGGTCAGCGCAAAGAGCAGGCAGGTGATGCCAAAGCCCTGCAGCAGAAGCCCTGTAATCGTCCAAAAATCCATAGTTTATAATTTCCTTTATAACAGCAGAAAATTGCAAGGCAATTTCTTGCCTTGCAAGTTTCTTAAAATATGTTTTTTAAATTATTTCTGGTCGGAGAAATCGGTGATGGCGGTGTTGCTTACACCGTAGGTCTTCGCCAACTCGGCGATGGTGCCGTCCTCAGCCAGTGCTTCCAAAGCTTCGTTGACATTGGCAGTCAACTCGGAGCCCTTCTTGAAGCCGATGGCATAGTACTCTGCATCGCTGTAGAGCTTATCGGAAATCTCAAATGCGGCATAGTCGCCCTTACCCACATAAGCCTTTGCCAACTGCTCGTCAACAACGACGAAATCAACGGCACCCAGGCTCAACTCTTTCATCGCATCCAGCTGGGAAGCAACACCCTTCTTAATAGCGCCTTCCAACTTCTCGGTCAGATAAGTATCACCGGCGGAACTGTTCTCCACAGCGCCGACCTTACCTGCCAGGCTCTTTGCATCGGTGATGGCGGCGTTCAGATCTGCCTTGGCAACGATGACCTGCTTATTGCCCATATAGTTATAGGAAAAATCAACCTTATCGGCTCTGGCAACACCATCGTCATCGGCGGTGTTTGCAGTAAAGCCGTTCCAGATGCATTGGATGGCACCGGAATTGAGTTCGGTGTACTTTTGATCCCAATCGATCAGTTTAAATACAACTTCATAACCCAACTTTTCAAAAACAGCCTTGGCCAGATCGGTATCAAAACCCACCAGCTCGCCTTCTTCGTTATTATAGTTCATCGGCTCATAGATGGTATAACCGACCACTACGCTTTCCTTCTTGGCGCCGCAAGCGGCCATGCAAAAGACCATCACTAAGATGGATACGATTGCCAAAATTCTCTTTGTCATTTTCATTGTTCGTTCCTCCGAAAAAATTTATTGCTTTATCTCACTAAAGTGATAATATCATACCACGCGTTTATGCATTTGTCAACCGCTTTTTTAAAAAAAATTAAAATGTTTTGGACTTTTTAAAATATATGCGTTATAATGAAAGAAATCGAACTGTCAAAGGAGCTTTCTATGAAGAAAATTCTATCCTTTATATTAATAGCGATCGCCCTGCTGAGCCTGGCTTCCTGCAAAAAGCCGCTGCCCAAGGAAGATCCCGAATGGATGAAGCCGCCGGAAGAAAATATCGTTGATTTCAAAAAAGAGGTTCCCGATATGAGCGTCAGCGAAGCCAAGACCTATCTGGAAAGTGCGGAGGCCGACCCCGCATCGGCGAAATATCGCCGCGCGGTCTATGCGGTCAATGAATCGGTGGTGACCGCCGCGGTGGAAGAAGCCTTTGATAAAAAAGAAAAGACCGATACGGTAACCAAAATTTTTGAAAAGATCGACTTTTCCTATATCAACGGCGATGCGCTGGAAAGCCCCGATGTCAAAAACCGCCTGAGTAAGCGCGGGCTGATCACCAAGGATGAAGAGGGTAATTACCATTTCACCTTCCACGATCGCACCTTGGCGCAGACCGCCGACAATGTCAAAAGCGACCACGCTATCGGCGCCTACACCGAGGTTTTGGAACTGCTGCTGAACGACCCCAATGTCGTTGTTGATACTTTAGAATAAATAAAATAAAATAAAAAGGAACTCCCGTAGGAGTTCCTTTTTATTTTTGATACTGTAGCAAAACGCATGATGATTGTATTTTTTCCGGATACGTCTAACAATCTTTTCCTGTAGACATTCCGATAAGAACAGCGGAAAAAGATATATTCAACCATCTCACTTTAAAAGCGATTCTAATTGTCGGATGAAGATACCAAACTTTACCTCATTCAATGCATAGGTTTTCCACCGCGGTTCTTGTGTAACGGTTACCAGACCGGATTCCCGCAATACCTTCATATGATGAGAAAGCGTCGGTTGCGTGATGGATAATCCGGCCAAAAACTCATAAGAGTGTGCCGGTCGCTCTCGAAGCATATTCAAAATGGCATAGCGAATCGGATCCGCCATCACCTTCAAACATTGGATCATCTCCTGATCACTCATGTCACTCATAATCATCGTATCCTCCTATACATTGATGGTCATCAATGTATAAATCATAGCATTTTGAGGAAGATTTGTCAACATCTGCCACTGCCTCGAATTTGCATAGTTCTCCCCAAAATGCCCACCGAAACATTGTCACCAATCACCGCACATATCACAACCAACATCGATACCCATCAATGTATCATCAAGCAACATATATGTTACATTTGACATCGATGCTCATCAATATATAGCCAAGCAGCACACACGTTTACGTTACATCGATATTCATCAATGTATGCATCACCCCTGACATTGATGCTCATCAATGTATCTGTTGGCGTTCGGAATCGATGTTTATCAATGTGTGCCAAACAGCACACACCTTTACGTTACATCGATATTCATCAATGTATGTCACCCCCGACATTGATGCTCATCAATGTATCTGTTGGCGTTTGGAATCGATGTTTATCAATGTGTGCCAAGCAGCACACACCTTTACGTTGCATCGATATTCATCAATGTATGCATCACCCCCGACATTGATGCTCATCAATGTATCTGTTGGCGTTCGGAATCGATGCTCATCAATGTATAGCCAAGCAGCACACACGTTTACGTTACATCGATATTCATCAATGTATGCATCACCCCCGACATTGATGCTCATCAATGTATCAATTAAAAATGCGCAAACGATATCAAAAACATAAAATAGCCCTGCCTCTTGGGAGAGACAGGGCTCAAGTATTTTTCTTTTTTATTTATTTTTCCGTTCTTCGCGTTCCATTACCATTGCGGTATAGAGGGTAGAAGACCAACCGAAATCACGGACGATCTGGATCTTGGCGCCGGGATAGGTGGGGTTGGGGGAAGGATCTTTGCGGTGCAGTTCCGAAGGCATCAGGATGCCTTTGGGATCATAGACCTCAAAGATGGCGCCTTCGCGGCCATACCAATGGCTGATCATATCGATGGTGGCATCAACGATGCGGTCGGCAAGTTCGGCAAAGCCGTTCTCCCGCAGCCCTTGCTCGATCAGATAGTTATAGCAGATCCAGGTGTTGCCGCGCCAATAATCGATGCTGAAGGTTTCGTGGTTGGCGGCGACGGTGGGGACCATATGCGGGAGACCAAAGGTTTCGGGATTCATCAGATCTGCCACCAATTTCTTGGCGCGCTCGGGCGGGCAGATGCCGGCAAAAAGGGGCAGGAAGCAGGAAACGGTGGGGACGCGGTTAAATCCGGTACCGCCCATGGCGCGGTCATAATACCGCCCATCCTGCTCATCATAAAGGCAATCATTGATCTTATCGCCCATCTTTTGATAAAGGTAGGCATATTTGGCCGCATCTTCCGGCTTATTCAGCACCTTTGCCATCACCGACATATACCGCATTTCATTAGCCATAAAGCAGGAAAAATCGATAGCATCCCATTCGGTATCGGTATCAAACCGCGGAGTGTTGTCCATTCCCGATTCGCCGCAGCGGCAATCGGGGGTTTCGGGGGTCATAAACCACTCAAACAGCAGGTTTTGATCCTGATCGCGATTTTTAAAGTTCCAATCCAAGTAGCCTGCCAAAAGGGGATAGGCTTCTTCCAGCCAATCGATGCGGCCGGTCTTTTTATAAAGCTTCCAATAGGCCCAAGCCAAAATCGGCGGCTGGGTGCGCTCGAGGGTGCCTCCCTCGGGACCCATACAATGGAAGACCATTCCGTCCTCCCGCCGACCGAGCAACACCGCATAAAGAGTCTCGTGCGCTAGCTCGGGATCAAGATAGACGTTCCCGATGGAATGGAATGCCGAATCCCAAAGATACATTTTTCGATGGGGAATACGGTCGGGAGTGGTATAGCGGCAGGTCAGCACCCCTTCGGGGGAATTGACCTGCCCTTTCATAATCGAAAAAGCTTTGCCCAAGGTCTTTTGCTGCACCTCGGTCAAAGAGTCCACCTGCGGAACCTTCTCAAAGAAAGCAATGCGCTGTTCGGCAATGGCAAGAATATCCGCCTTCAGCCCTTCTTTGGCGGCCGCGATCGCATCCGCTTCCTCTTTGGCTTTCGCTACCGCGAAAACAATATTCTCACCCTGCTCCTCGCTGAAGCAGACATAACAATTTGCGCGAAATTCGCAGCCCTGCCCGCCTTCGATGTCAAGTTCCCGATCGGGAAGGATGGGATGAAAAACAAAAGAGGCATAGTCCTTGGGCGCACAGCCGACAATGGTCTTTTGATTCAAGGCGACGATGGCAAAAGGATATTCCGAATTCAACACGCCTTTGATAACATCGGACGCGACGATCTCTAATTGGCATTTATCGGTGCGGGGCAGAAAATAAAATTCGCCCGCTTTTTTATCCAGCCGCATTCCCAAGTTATCCTGGAGCAACTGCCCGCAAAGGGTGCCATACATCGAGCATTCCCCTTCTAATCCGGAATAGGAAAAGAGTGCGTCTCTTCCCCAAATATTCGGCAATAACGGTTGATTCATACGTTACGTCCTCCTTTTTATAACCCTTTAGTTTCTCAAAGAATGGATCGGGGCAGGGATCCTGCCGCCGCGGGAGATGAATTTCTCGCTGCTTTCGCGGTGGATGGGCATAATAGGAGCTTCACCCAGCAACCCGCCGAAGGCGACACTATCGCCTACATCCTTGCCGATGGCAGGGAT
>JAZSBU010000029.1:0-6006 GCA_045602565.1 Eubacteriales bacterium
CTGCCGGGCAGCAAATCAACTCTGTTTTTGCCTTATTGAATAAAACTCCATCCATCGATGAATATTTTTTATTTCCTACAGCCACTTGAATCGAGGTTAGACCGGTGCATTCAAAAAAGGCATCTTCGCCAATGGATGTCACACTATCACCAATCGTGACCGAAGTTAGGCCTGAACAATCACGAAAGGCACCTTCGCCAATGGATGTCACGCTATCACCAATCGTGACCGAAGTTAGGCCTGAACAATCACGAAAGGCATACATGCCAATGGTGGTGACGCTATCCGGGATGGTGATCGAGGTTAAGCCGGAACAATTTTCAAAAGCATGCCGACCAACGGATGTCACGCTATCGGGAAGGGTGATCGAGGTTAAGCCGGAACAACCGGAAAAGGCACAATCTCCGATAGTTGTAACGCTATCCGGGATGGTGATCGAGGTTAAGCCGGAACAACTTGCAAAAGCCCATATACCAATGGCGGTGACGCTATCGCCAATCGTGACCGAAGTTAAGCTGGTGCAATCACAAAAGGCTCTATCGTCGATAGTAGTGACGCTATCCGAGATGGTGACCGAGGTCAAGCCAGTGCAACCTTGAAATGCACAATCGCCGATGGTGGTGACACCGTTGGGGATAATGTAAGAACCGGTTTTCCCTGCCGGGCAGCAAATCAACTCTGTTTTTGCCTTATTGAATAAAACTCCATCCATCGATGAATAGTTTGTATTTCCTACAGCCACTTGAATCGAGGTCAAACTGGGGCAATAAGCAAAAGCAGAACCGTCGATGATGGTGACGCTATCTGGGATGGTGATCGAGGTTAAGCCGGTATCCTTAAAAGCACTACTATAGATGGCGGTAACGCTATCCGGGATGGTGATTGAGGTCAAGCTGGCGCAGTCGCGAAAGGCACCATAACCGATGGTGGTGACGCTATCGCCGATGATCACCGAGGTCAAGCCGGTGCAATAATCAAAGGCATACTCGCCGATGGTGGTGACGCTATCCGGGATGGTGATGGAAGTTAAGCCGGTGCAACCATCAAAGGCAGAAGAACCAATGGTGGTAACACTATCAGGGATGGCGATGGAAGTTAAGCTGGAACAATCATAAAAGGCCAAATTTTCAATGTTGGTGACGCTATCGCCGATGATCACCGAGGTCAAGCCATTGCAACAATCAAAGGCATACTTACCGATGATTGTGACACCATTTCCAATTGTTACTTTTGTAATTGATGTTCCCCAAGGAGCAGGAGATGAAGATGTATAGTTTTTCATTGCGCCATTGCCGCTGATGGTGAGTTCGGTGCCGTTTAAGGTCCAGGTGCAATCTCCGGTGGTGCCGGACGTAACTTCGGCAAAGGCGGGGATGGCAATAGCGGGCAACATTCCGATCAACATTACTGCTACGATAAGTGCGGATAAAACTTTTTTCATTCTTTCTTTTTCCTCCTAAAATAAAAAAAATGCGCAGCCGAAACTACGCATCGAAAAACGCATAGCTCATTTGCTGCGACACAAATTTCCTCTGCAAAAAGCATGTGAAAAAGAGCCTGCATTTTTACCAAAATAAAAATACACGCTTTATGCAGAGAATATTCATTTGTGTCGCAATTAAAGTGTAACACATATTGCAGAAAAAATCAAGAAACAGAAAAAAACAAGGTTTACAAGGTTTACAAGGAAAAAGAAAACCACCCGAAGAAAAACGAACCGTTTTTCTTCGGGTGGGAATTTTTGGTTTTAATTCGGGAAGGGCGACCCTCCCCTACAAATTCTATTATTAATAGCTGCGGTAGCGTTTGGTGCGGCCGGCGGCTTCCATTTTATCCAAGTAATCCAAGGCTTTGCCGGTGCCCTTGGCGACGCAGGAGACGGCGTCTTCCGCGATATAGGCGCGGATGCCGATCTTTTGAGAGGTTAATTGATCAAAACCACAGATCATTGCACCGCCGCCGGTCATACAGATCCCGTTCTGATAGATATCGCCGACCAGCTCGGGCGGGGTACGCTCCAGAACGTTATGCAGAGCATCGATAATGGTGAGCGCACATTCCTGCAGCGGCTCCATAATCTCATCGGAACGGATCTCGATGGATTGGGGCAGGCCGGTATTGAGGCTTCTTCCTTTAATGACCATCGTCTTGACCTCTTGCTGCGGATAGACACAGCCGATCTCGACCTTGATGGCTTCGGCGGTACGCTCGCCGACCAGCAGATTATATTTCTTTTTGAGATAGCGGATGATGGATTCATCGAATTTATCGCCCGCCATCTTGACCGAATCGGAGAGAACCACATCGCCCAGCGAAAGAACAGCGATATCCGCGGTACCGCCGCCGACATCGACGACGATATTTCCGTTGGGCTTATAGATATCGATGCCTGCGCCGATGGCAGCCGCTTTAGGCTCTTCGATCAAGGTGACGAATTTCGCGCCTGCGTTCTTCGCCGCTTCTTCCACCGCCATCTCTTCCACTTCGGTGACACCCGAGGGGACACAAATGATGACGCGGGGCTTGAAATAGGAATTTTTGGATGCTTTGGTGATGAAATATTTGATCATCTTCTCGGTCACTTCATAATCGGAGATGACCCCATCCTTCAACGGACGGACAGCAACGATATTACCGGGGGTGCGCCCTACCATACGGCGCGCTTCTTCCCCGACCGCCAAAACTTTATTATGGGTCTTATCGATTGCCACAACACTGGGCTCTTTCAGAACGATACCCTTTCCCTTGACATAGACCAGAACGGTTGCGGTACCTAAATCGATACCGATATCATATCCCAACATAATGTTCCTCCAACAAAATTGAACTTCTATTATTTAATTATACCTATTTCTTCCTGAAAATTCAACTCTTTTTTACAGCGTTGGCAAAGGTGGCGCAAACCACCTCTTCCGCGCCCGCCGAACGCAAAAGCTCGGTGCAGGCATTTAAGGTCGCTCCGGTGGTGAAAAGATCGTCGATCAACAGCACCCGACCCGAGACCGAAGCCTTAGGCAAGAGGGCATAATTTTCTTTGGCGTTTGCCCAACGCTCTTCCGAAGAGAGATATTTTTGTTGCGTTCCGCCCACGCGGCGAAGCACGTCGCAACAAGGAAGATTCAAGCGTTGCGCAAGGTGCTCCGCCAGCACCTTCGAGGGATAGTAGCCGCGCTTGATACTGCTTTGGCGGGTCTGCGGCACATAGGTAATACAAGAAAATTCCGTACCCAACCGCGCGATGATATGAAAATACATCCGGCGGCTCATAAACTCCGCCAACTGCGGACGGTTTCTCTGCTTATAGCGGAGCAACAGGTTTCTGGGCGCGCCCGCATAGGCAAACGCCGACACATTTCTGCGGAAGGCGAACTGCCGCAGACCGCAATGGCAATCTTCGGGATAAGCCCCGCAGGTCGGGCAGACGATGGCGGTCAGTTCGGTTGTATTCTTCAAGCATTGCTTACAAGGCGTTGCATCCTTTTGGATAGTCTCGCAAAAGGGACAGCGCGGAGGATAAATCAAGTCTTTTAATTTCATTGCAAGAGATACCTCAAGCCGCTGTAGCGATTGGTATGTTTATTATTGGCGACCATATGGTCCACCACCTGCCTACTGCCGACGATGACCAGCAGTTGCTTGGCGCGGGTGACGGCGGTATAGAGCAGGTTACGGTACTGCAGTAAGGGGGTCATCTCCCCCAGCACTAATACCACCGCCTCAAATTCACTGCCCTGGCTTTTATGGACGGTGATGGCGTAGGCGGGCTCCAATTCGTCCAACTGCTCAAAGCCGTAGGTCGCCAAGCGGTCGTCGAATTGGATCTTCAGTTTTTTATCGCGGTGGTTGATCTCGGTAATGATACCGATATCGCCGTTGAACACACCCGCTTCGTCCTTTCCTTCGGAGGTCAGCACCGGAAGGTCATAGTTGTTGCGGATCTGCATTACCTTATCGCCTTCGCGGAAGGTCTGGTCGCGGAATGCGACGGTTCGAACATTGGGTTGCGCGGGATTGACGCGATCGCGGATGACGGAATTCAGATTGATCGTTCCTGTCAGGGTCTTGCGGGTGGGGACAATGACCTGAAGCCCATCCATCACATCGACACCATAGCGGCGGGGAATTCGGTTGACGATCATTTCGACCGCCGCTTCCAAGGTTCCCTGCGGTGTCTTCTTGGAGATAAAGAACAGATCGCCGCCGCTTTCCAATTCCGGCCGTTCCCCGTTATTGATCTCATGGGCGGTGCGGATGATGGCACTGCTCTTTGCCTGACGGAAGATCTTGGTCAAACTGACGGTGGGAACGATTCCGCTCATGACCAGATCGGCAAGGACATTTCCTGCGCCGACGCTGGGAAGCTGATCGGCATCCCCCACCATAATCAAGCGGCAGCCCAACGGCAATGCTTCCAGCAATGCCTCAAACAATAAACTATCGACCATTGACATTTCGTCGACGATCAGCACATCGCATTTTAAGGGATTGGCGCTGTTATGGGTAAAAGCACCACTGCCTGTCTGCACCTCCAGCAGGCGGTGGATGGTCTGCGCCTTGCGATCGCAGACCTGCGTCATACGCTTGGCCGCTCTGCCGGTGGGGGCACACAATTCGATCCGATAGTTCAGCGCCTCGAACAAGGCGATCATTCCCCGCAGGGTCGTCGTCTTACCGGTACCGGGGCCGCCGGTCAACACCATCACCCGATTTTCCACCGCGCAACGCACCGCCTGCTCCTGGGGATAATCGTAAAAGATGCCCAGATTATTTTGGCTCTTTTTAATGCGATCTTCCACATTGCGGATCTCTTGCTTACCAAACTGAAGCATCAGCTTGAGTTTTTCGGCGGAGCGGGTCTCTGCGCGATAATACTTCGGCAGATAGACCGCTTCGCGGTTATGGATCATCGCCGCCTCTAATTGGTGGCGTTCGCACATATTTTCGATGGCGATCTCCACCTCTTCCTCCGAAACGCCGACATACTGCGCGCCCAGCGGGATCAGTTTCTCTTTTGGCAAAAAGCAATGCCCATTTTGCAAATTATGGGTCAAAATATATTTCACGCAATAACCCACCCGCAATTCATCGGCTTCTTTAATGCCGAAAGAAAGGGCAAGGTTATCTGCGTTTTGAAAAGAAAAGCCCTCGATATCGTCCCACAACCGATAGGGGTTTTCTTGAATGATCTTAGGAGCCAGACTGCCGTATTCCCGCGCCACCTTAACCGCGAAAGCGGGAGCGATCCCCATCTCGTGCAGCGACATTAAGATCTCGCGAGTACCGACAGTCTCGCGAAAGGCATCGGAGAGTTTTTGCGCTCGTTCCTTGGTGATTCCCTTGATTTGGGTCAGCATCATTGGTTCGTGCTCTAAAATATCAAAGCTATCTTCGCCGAAGTATTCGACGATCTTACGAGCGGTGGCGGGGCCGATGCCCTTTACCGCACCGCTGATCAAAAACTTGGTGATCCCCTCCAGCTCGCCGGGGAAACTCTTTTCGATTTCGGTGCAGACAAACTGCCTTCCATAGGTAGCGTGGTCTGCCCAATTCCCGACCGCATTGACCAGTTCGCCGACAAAAATCGACACGCAGGTCCCGACCGCGACCACGCGGTCGCCATCGCAATCCAGAACAAAGACACGATAGCCGGTGCTTTCGTTTTCATAAATGACCTCTTCCACCGTACCTTCGATCTGCTCTTCTTCGAACAAGGCAGCCACCTCCTTTTTAACGAAATTTATATAGACCATTATATCATAAATGCAACGCATTTTGATATAATTGTCCATCATTTTCGGTTGCCTGCCACGCAGGCGAGAAAATTGGACATCGTATAATATCCACAATGTCTGCGAACATTGATGTCCATCGATGCTTTGTGTTATATGCAAACATCGATATCCATCGATGTTATGTGTGGATATTATATCATAAATGCAACGCATTTTGATATAATTGTCCATCATTTTCGGTTGCCTGCCACGCAGGCGAGAAAATTGGACATCG
>JAZSBU010000030.1:0-2664 GCA_045602565.1 Eubacteriales bacterium
GGATAAAAAGGGCGTCAAGCCCGAGGACATCAAGGGAGTAGACGACCTTCATAAGCTGCCCTTCTTGACCAAAGCCGACCTACGGGATGCTTATCCTTACGGTCTTTTGGCAAAGCCCCTTTCGGACTGTGTCCGTATCCAGTCCACCTCCGGTACCACCGGTAAGCGTGTAGTCGCCTTCTACACCCAGAACGACATCGATATGTGGGAAGAATGCTGTGCTCGCGCCATTGTGGCGGTGGGCGGCACCAAAGAGGATGTCTGCCAGGTCTGCTACGGCTACGGTTTGTTCACCGGCGGCCCCGGCCTCAACGGCGGCTCCCATAAAGTAGGGTGCCTCACCCTGCCGATGAGCTCCGGTAATACCGAGCGCCAAATTCAGTTTATGATGGATCTCAAGTCCAACATCATCTGCTGCACCCCCTCCTATGCCGCCTATATCGGCGAGACCCTCAAGGAGATGGGCTATAAGCCGGAGGATAACCACCTCAAGGCAGGCATCTTCGGCGCCGAGCCCTGGACCGAGGAGATGCGCCGTGATATCGAAAAATCCCTCGGCATCAAGGCCTACGATATCTACGGTCTGACCGAAATTTCCGGCCCCGGCGTATCCTTTGAATGTCAGGCGCAGGCAGGAATGCATATCAACGAAGACCACTTCATTGCCGAAATCATCGATCCCGAGACCGGCGAGGTCCTGCCCGAGGGCGAAAAGGGCGAGCTGGTCTTTACCTGCATCGATAAGGAAGCCTTCCCGATGATGCGGTACCGCACCCGCGATATCTGCGTTCTCTCCCGCGAGCAATGCTCCTGCGGCAGAACCTTTGTTCGGATGCGTAAGCCGATGGGCAGAAGCGATGATATGCTGATCATCCGCGGCGTCAATGTCTTCCCCTCCCAGATCGAGACGGTCTTGATCCAAAAGGGCTATAGCTCCAACTACCTGATCGAAGTCGACCGTGTCAATAATAACGACACTCTGGACGTTTTGGTGGAAATGAACCCCGAGCATTTCAGCGATACCGTTAAGGATATCGAAAAGCGGGAACGCGACCTTGCCGACGCAATGCGCACCATGCTGGGCATCGGTCCCAAGGTGCATTTGGTGGCGCCCAAGTCCATCCAACGCAGCGAAGGCAAAGCGGTGCGCGTCATCGATAAGCGCAAATTACACGATTAAGGAGAACAACTACTATGATCCGTCAATTATCTGTATTTATCGAAAATAAGCAAGGTGCGCTGGCGGATGCCGCCGAAGTCCTTGCCAAAGAGAATATCAATATCCGCGCCATGACTCTGGCCGATACCACCAAGTACGGCGTTCTGCGGATGATCGTGGATAAGGCGGACGCCGCCGGCAACGCCCTCACCCGCGCAGGCTACCTTACCCGCGCCAACGATGTGGTCGCGGTGATGATGCCCGATACCGCAGGCGCCCTGCACGATGTCATCGCCCTGCTGGACGAAGTCGGCGTCAATGTGGAATACCTCTACGCCTTCAACCACGGCAAAGCCAATAACGCCTACGTGGTCCTCCGCGTCCACGACCCCGCCCTGACCGATGAGACCCTCATCAACCACGGCTTTAAGGTCCTGCAGAACGAGGATTTGGCCAATCTCTAAAAACAATATAAATGACAAAGAACCTGCCGAAAGGCAGGTTCTTTTTTTAATATACTTCAGCGATTTCAACGGAATATCCCAAGACTTCTCCTATGGAGACGATCTGACCTTTAATGGTAACGGTGTCTCCGGTTTTCTTTTCTAAAAGAAAATCGCGTTGCGCGTCATTTTCTATATCGCATCGAACGGAGTCAAAGCTCCATTCATCGGCATCAACCGGTTGGATACTGATATAAGCACCGTCGCTATCGAAATTAACGATTTTCCCGACGATCTCAACATATTTATCCTGGTATGTTTTTTCCGCCTTTAATGCATTGGCATCCAAGTCATCCATCATCGTTTTTAAATCTACTTTTTCAAAGGCGATCTTCTCTTCTTGCTTGCTCGGTGAATCGACCTCAGATTGCGTCGAATCAGCACCGCCCGACGGCGTTTCCCCGCTTTCCGAGCCACCCGAACTGCCGATAATGACGAGCACTACAACAACGATAATTACCCAGAACCACCACTTTTTAAAGATCGGTTTCTTTACAGGCTTATTCTCAACCGAGGTTCCGCAATGAATACAGCTTGCTGCTTTATCGTCGATTTCTTTCCCGCATTTTTTACAAAACATTTTTTATTCCTCCTTTTTTTGCAACATTATACCGCAATTTGCGGTAATTGTCAATACCGCAAATTGCAGTGGGTTATAATAACATCGAAGGCGGGTGAAACTATGTTTAAGCGGATTCGGGAATTGCGCGAAGATAACGATCTGACGCAAACGCAAATTGCAAAAGAATTAAACTGTTCGCAACAAGTTTATAGTAATTATGAACTTGGTCAGCGCGATATTCCAACCGATATTTTAATTAAACTCTGCAAATTTTACCACGTTTCCGCCGACTATATTTTAGGGATCAGTAATCGCCCCGATATAAATAATAAATAGGAACCATCTCGGTCTACCCACCGCAAAGACAAAGCGGTTTTGAGAGCATCTTTTCCGCCCAAGCACAATGAAAAATAACCGTATTCGTCACGATTACTGGATTT
>JAZSBU010000031.1:0-23337 GCA_045602565.1 Eubacteriales bacterium
GACCTCCGAAGCATCCATCGAAAGGATCTGACCGCGACGCTTATTGATATCGCCGATAATATCACCCATCAACGCATCGGACACATGGACAGTAAGTGTTCCAACAGGCTCAAGCAAAACAGGATTTGCCGCCTTCATACCTTCTTTAAACGCAATCGAAGCTGCGGTCTTAAATGCCATTTCGGAAGAATCCACCGGATGATATGAACCATCCAGCAAAGTGGCTTTCAAACCGGTCACAGGATAACCAGCCAAGCCCCCTTTGGCAATGGATTCACGCAAACCTTTTTCAACTGCGGGGAAATAGTTCTTGGGAACAGCGCCGCCAAAAACCGTCTCCGAAAACTCAAATTCGCCCTCAAACAACGGTTCAAATTCGATCCACACATGGCCATACTGACCGTGTCCGCCCGATTGTTTCTTATGTTTTCCTTCGACCTTCACCTTTTTGCGGATCGTCTCACGATAAGGAACCTTAACATCTTCCAAATCGACATTAACGCCAAATTTAGAAGCAAGTTTGGATACAACGACATCCAGCTGAAGATCACCGAAACCGGAAAGAACCATCTGTTTTGTTTCGGGATCAACCTTCAACCGCAAGGTGGGATCTTCTTCGATCATACGATTGATACCTTGGGCGATCTTTTCCTCATCACCCTTCGCTTTGGAAACTACCGCTTTACTATAGTTCGATTTCGGGAATTCGATCGGAGCAAAAACAACAGGGAAATCCTTATCGCAAAGAGCCTGCGAAGTTCCGGTAACCGCAAGTTTTGTAAACACACCGATATCACCGGCCTGCAACTCTTCAACCTCTTTTTGCTTTTTGCCGAAGGGAACATAGACGTGTGCGATCTTTTCTTGTTCATCCCGCGTGGTATTAAGATAAGAACTATCTTTTTTCACAGTGCCGGAATAAACCTTAAAGAAAGACATCTTTCCGACAAACGGATCTGCAACTGTTTTGAAAACCCGCAATACCGTCTTCCCTGCAGGATCGCAAGGAATCTCGACAACCTCTCCCCCTTTGGTCGCTTCGACCGAACCGGAATCCAACGGAGTCGGGAAATAATGAATGACAGCATCCAAAAGCTGATAAATGCCGCGTACTTCTGTGGGAACACCGCAGAAAACCGGATACAGCAAGTTCTCGGCAACCGCCTTTTTCATTCCGACAGCCAACTCTTCAGCGGTAAATTCTTCGCCATTAAAGAACTTATCCATTAAAGCATCGTCAGTTTCAGCGATCGCTTCCAAGGCCTCATTATAATAGTTATTGACTTTGTCCTGCATATTTCCGGGGACAGGAACAACGCCTTCGCCGAAACGATACCCCTCATTGGTAATTACATTAACCGTTCCAACCAACTTATTGTTTTCAACGATCGGTAATGTGATGGGCAGAATATGATGGCTGCCGAACTTCGCATGCAGCTGCTCGACAATACTGTAGAAATCGGAGTTTTCATCGTCCAGACCGGTAATAAAAAATGCACGCGGCATCTTGCGATTTTCGGTCTTTTGCCAAGCTTTTTCGGTACCGACCGACACAGTGGTCTTGGCAGAAAGAACGATCAAGGCGATATCCGCCACTTCCAGACCCGAAATCTGATCGCCCTCGTAGTCATAATTTCCGGGGACATCAATTAAATTGATTTTAACATCTTTATAGTCAAAGGATGCCATAGACAAAGAAATTGAAAACTTTCTTTTGATCTCTTCGGCATCAAAATCCAAAACCGCATTTCCCTGCTCGATCTTACCCAACCGCTCTGTAGCTTTAGAAAAATAAAGCATCGATTCGGCTAATGTTGTCTTTCCGTTTCCTTTGTGACCAATTAAGCAAATGTTACGGATGCATTTTGCAGGTGTACTCATGATAAGATCTCCCTTCATGGCTTTTAAAGCCAAAAAATATTATGAAATCATTATACAATATGAACAAATAAATTGCAAGTGTTTAATCAATTATTTGCAAAAAGTACAAACAAACCATACAGGAAGGAACCAGATCGCTTGAAAGGCAAGGATCTGCAACGCAGTATTTGCCGAATAGCCGGCCAAAGCAATAAAAAACATCAATGCCATGGCAATCAAAGGATAAACCACTCGGATCACAGTATTGATCTTTAAAGCCGACAGCAACTTGCTCGCCCCATAAAGACAAGCGGCCAGTCCTTTGGGTCCGGAAATAGATGCCAGAAGATCCGACGATTTTTCTTGACATTCTAATAGTTTTTTACACTCTGCTCCGGTTTTGGGAGAAATCAAATGAAACAGATTTAATTGGATCGACGGATAAAGGTGTTTTAACATATCCAGGTTAAACAAGAAATTGCCCGAAACAATTCCAACGCTAACACCTTCTTTTTCAATCAATGCAATCGCATCCGCAGTTCGTTTACTCCGCTCATAGCTGGTGATAAATACACCTTCTGCCGATTTATGATAAGCAACATAAACAGGAAAATGAGATTCTTTCAATTTGAGATTAAAGAACCCCGCAGGGAACTCAATATTAAATTGTTCCATCAATTCTTTATTTCCAATTAAGAACAATTTACTATGAATCAAACACGAATATCCCAAGCCCTCATGATAATAAATATCATCCACACGCGGCAATGCAATCGAATTTTGATCGATCATCTTTAAAAATAACGGTTTTAAAGGCGTTCCGACACAATTAAACAACGCCGCAATATTCGTAATCAGATCGTCGATCTGAAGATTTCCGATCGCCTTGACCCCTTGAAGAAGTACAGCATCGTTTTCCAAAAAGTCTTCCTCTGAGATGATCATCAAATCGGAATCTTCCAATGCTTTTGCAGATGCAGCAGAGGTGAGCACCCCACCTTTTTTTCGTATTTTTTTGCCATTTTTAAAAATCGAGAGTGCAAAATAATATCTCGAAAAAAACGGAACCGAAAGTGCCAAAGCTGCCGCAGGAAAAAGCAAGGCCTCACCCAACGAGCCCAATTGAGTTACCGCCACAGTACCACCAATAATCAAAATCAAACAAACAAAGAAATAGCGAGAAAACTTTTCGTCATAATTAAAATCCGAATAACTATGATCAATATAGCGCGACAAAAGCTTGGTTTTATGCGCAAACATCGCGCCACCCCCTTCGCCCGTTTCAAGAATCAAGTCGTTGATTGCTTCGCAGGAAGCAGGGGTACTGACGGTAAGTTTATAATCCCGCATAGAGGCAAGTTTGAAATTGTTTTTAATATTAGATGCAATCTTTTTCTTTGCTCGAACATTAAAAAACAAACCAATGGCGAGCATCGGCTCAAGCACCATCGAAAAAGGGATCAGTTCCGGTTTAATCATTTCAACGACACGGACCAAGATCAAAGAAATTGTCATGATCGCCAATAAACTATCCGTATCCGCCCGCCCCCGCAACAAAAGTTTCAAACCGGAAGCAAAGATACCAAAGGATAAAAGCAAACACGAAACATCAACCAATAAAAGCGTAGCGTTATAGAATATACCGCTTGCATCACCGCCAAACAATACGGGATAAAATTGCGCCGCAAATAAATACAGAGATGCAAGTGAAATGCAGAAAAACACCAGCGTCTTTACCGCCATTTTACCCACAATGTTCTTTAGATCTCTATAAATCTCATCGCGTTCGTCTTCGTTTTCAAAATCGTCAATATCCTGCGGTTGCTCATCGCTCAACGGAAGATTGCCGACATACTCTTCTTCCTCATCGTTTTCATCTTCTTCCCCGTCCAAAAACCGGCGCAGCGCAGATTTATTTGATGCAGACTCCGTTTCACTTTTACTGTTTTTAATTTGATCAAACAGCGACTCGTCCACCACCGAAGAAAACTCCTCCGAAGACCGATGTTGCTCATGGTCATTAATCACTCTTTTGGTTTCTTCAACAAGTTGAGACTCGCGCTGAATTGCATCGATCTGCGCCATAATTTCATCCAAAATTTCATTTTGATTCCTTGAATCCATCAATTCACATCCTTAATTTCGTTGTTTGGATATTTCTTGCATAATAACCGAAGCAGCGACCGAAGCGTTCAAGCAAGACACCTTGCCCTTCATCGGAATACGAACAAAGAAATCGCACTTTTCCCGCAAAAGTCTGGAAATGCCCGTATCCTCACTACCTACGATCAATGCAACCCCGCCGGAATAATCCTGCTCATAATAAACATTTTCACCGGCCATATCGCAGCCATAAATCCATACATTTTTTTCTTTCAGTTGCTCAATCGTTTGTGCAAGATTGGAGACTCTTGCTACCGGCATATGATGGATCGCGCCACCGCTCGCCTTCGCAACCGAAGGAGTCAGTCCGACAGCGCGACGCTTTGATATAATGACGCCATGTGCACCAAAGGCATCTGCCGATCGTAAAATGGCACCTAAATTATGGGGATCCGCCAATTCATCCGCAACGATAATAAACGGAGGCTCACCACGCTCTTCTGCGACATTTAAAATATCTTCTACACTTACATATTCTTTTTGAGCCGCATAAGCAAGAACCCCTTGGTGATTCACATTCGGTGCTTTCCTGTTCATTGCCGCAGTATCAATATGAACGATCGGTGTTCCCTTTTCTTTGCACAACGCAACTATCTTTTTGTAGTTTGCGTTTTTGACATCGCCCGATAAATACACACGTTCCACTGTTGCTTCCGACAAAAGCAGCTCTGTGACATTATTTTTTCCAAAAACAAATTCTTGCTGTATTCTTTCTTCAAATCCCATAATAGACACCTCAAACAATAATCTAAATCTAATTATACTACATAAAAAACAAAAATACCATCGAAAGCGCAAATTTTCGATGGTATTTTTTAAATTTAATAAATTAAATCAATCAAATTCGTTGCCAATGCCGGAAAAGCCGCAAATAAAAGTGCCACCGTCACATTAAATTCGATAAAAAAGCACATTATAATCGAAAGGACAAGAGTCAACACCAATCCGATCAACTCTTTTTTATCCCACGCTGATTTGACGGCTCTGCGCAAATACAACAATGCCGCATATATAACGAAGGAAAAGCCCCAAGCCGCAACCGAACCGCTCGCCAAAATCAATGCAGAAACAAAAATCATGATCCCGAAAAGGCCGCCAATCACCAGGCTGAGCTTTGATTGATTGCAATTCTTCACCGAATGGACAATATGATGGCAAAGAAAAATCAAAAGCGGATGCAACAACAATACAGGAAACGCCACGATCGGATCAGTATTTTTTAAAAAGCAAACAAATGATCCCGCCATCAAACCAATCAGTACGATGTACAGAAAATTTAAACTTCGTTCAATTCCGCAAATCATACACTTAATTTCATAGATTGTATGAATTGGATGGCTATCTCGATCAAAAATGATTTTTGCGTTCCTTTTTTGAATTTGAGAAGCATTCGAAAAAACCGCATAATCGCTTTTAGCAGGAAAAGAATAAGTATTGTTAGGAAGGGAGTTTACATCAACTATTTTGATATCGCAACAACCGGCAACATAACCGGTGATCTCATCTGAGTATTCCTTTACCAAGCACACCTTCATTCCGCTTTTCTTTAAGCGAGCGAGTTCTTCACATCGAGTTTCATCCAGCTGAATCTTTCTTAAAACCAAGCACTGCAGCGTCAATTCACCATAAAACTCGCTTATTTTTGCCTCTTTTTGTGTAAAGTAAATTCCCTTTACACATATGGCACCAACCATATAGCCGTGTTTTTCATATTCGGCGATATATCCCACCAAAGATTCATCAATCACTTTGATATACGGCAGCATCTCCTGCCAATATCCGGATGCCACTGCAAAGGTTTCGCCCTCACTTTGAACAGAGGTTATTTTTGCGTTACCAAAACACTTTTTAGCCTCGTTTCTAAATTTACGATTGTCTGACTCTGAACCGTTAATATTTAATATTTCATCATAAGTCGCCGTATCATTAATCAGATCCGATGGCAAAACATATAATTCTTTTTCTTTGTTTATTCCATCGAACGCTTGAATATTACGGATTAATGTTTCCCTTTTATAAAGGCTTTCTGCAGTATTATAGTATGTCCATTCTGTAATAAAAGACGACGGATCGATTACAAATAAAGCGATGAACGAAGCAAACACAAGCAGCGCTTCCAACCACCTTTGGGTCAATGCACCGGAAAGCACCAGCAACAGTACACATAACGCAACGTAGATGATCGTAGTAATCTTACCAATATTATTTTTTTGATTATAAATTGCAGATTTTTGAATTGTTTTTTTCTGATAGCCGATTTTTTCGACAAAACAATCTTCGCCGATCGCAACCACGATTGCTTCACCAAAGCCTTCGGTAACATAGGTTCCTTTCCACACCATATTGCTTTGCTGTTCGGGATATAAATTTTCTTCCTCTAATCTATTTGCTGTTTTTAGAGACGAAATGGTTCTACCAAAAATCTCTTCTTCATTAGCATAGAGATTATCCGCCGTGATAACGCGCGAATCAGCAGGAAGAACCGTTCCTTTGGCGAGAATCAGACGATCACCGCATTGCAATTGACAGACATCAATTTCGACTACTTTCCCATCTTTGATCACTTGCACCTTACGCTCATCGGCTAGAATTCTTTTGTCGTATTGTTTTCTTTTATAATATAAAACAAAACATTCACAGACAGAAAACAAACAAACTGCCACTAAAAGGAAGAGCCCAATAAAAAACAGCCGCCAGTCTTTATTTAATATTGAAAAAACCAAATTAATGAAATGACATATCAATAAAATTATAAAGACAAAAGAAAAACGCACCTTGCATATTTCAAAAATATTCAAAAGCTCACTGCAAAGAACCCCAAACTTTCTTCCTTGCTCTTCATTATTCTTTTCTTCATCATTCAACTGATTATAAAAATAAGAAACCAGTTGTTCCTCATTCATCTGATAATATTGCATATTTACCCCTATTTACGTTTTTTTACAAATTTATTATATAATAGATAAGATAAATTGTAAATAAAAAAACATTAATTCACCATACTAATATAAGAAAACAACAGAAAGGAATACAAAAAAATGAAATCGACAAAATCAGTAATTATCTCCATGATGGCCGGAGCCGCGTTGGGCGCAACTGCAAGTATGCTTGTGTCAAAGACAAAACCAAAAAAAGTAATTACCAAAACTGCGGGAAATGCAATCAAAGCAGTCGGGAACTTTGTGGAACACATGAGTTTCTAAAATAAAAAAGAGGCAACATACGTTGCCTCTTTTTTATTCATTAACCTACAATACCGCTTCGTGCAATGGATTCTGTAAACTTTCTCTGGAAGATAATAAATGTAATCAACAACGGAGAAATATACAAAACAATACCTGCACGCAAAATGGGATACAACGAGATCTTATCGTCGCTCGCATATTCACCACCGAAGCCGGTCATGCTTGCATACATATTGCCCAATACATCCGGTAATGTATCAATGTTGGGAATAAACATCGGAACGGTGTAATAATCGTTCCAATACCAAACGATACAGAACAAGAATACGGTAACAAAAGCAGAAGTTGCGTTCGGCACAAGAATACGCAAGAAGGTTTTCATTGCGCCGCAACCGTCGATGTATGCAGCTTCTTCCAATTCTTTCGGGAAGCCTTGGAAGAACTGACGATATACAAAGACAAACAAGCCACTCTTTAAGCCTGCAGCAAAAAGCGCCGGCAGGATAAATGCCCACAACGAGTCTGTAAGATCCAAATATGGTTCACTCAACCAACCAAACGAATTCATCGCCGTTGCAATATACAAGGGGTCAAAATAACGGAAGCTGGTATACAAAGGAATCATAATTGTGGAGGGCGGAATGATGATGGTCAGCAGCACCAGCAAGAACAAAATGTTCTTACCGCGGAACTTAAATCGAGCAAAACCATAACCGGCCAAAGCACACATACATACTTGCAAAAGAGTGGGCCAGATGGAAACATTGAATGTGTTCACAAGAGTGTTATCAAAATCCAAAACTTTCCACGCTTCAGAAAAGTTATCCATAGTGAAATGCTTCGGAATATAGATAATCGTCTTGTCATACATATCGTCCGGAGTACGAATTGCTTGAGAAACGCTGAAGATCAGAGGATACAAAATAATGTAACATAAACCAAGCAGAATGAGTGCAACTGAAACACCGACAACAAATTTGCCGATCATATAACCCCACATTCTCTTATCAGCATTCTTTTTGTTTTCGCCAAACTGATGTTTAAAGAGCTTAATGATATTCATAATTTGTTCCTCCTTTCTTAATCATTCTTTCCGACAAGCAATCTGAAGACAGCGAATACGATACCGATCAAAGCAAGAACAACTATAAAGAACGTCCAAGACGCAGCGGCGGCACCGCCAAAGTTAAAGGTTACATTGATCAAAGTATCGATTTGTGCAAGAACCCGGTTATCGGTATCACTAAAGGTATCAACGATCGTATAAACAATATTGACCAAAATAATCGGAGCCACATTCGGGAAAGTAATCAGCCAGAAAGTTTCCCAAGCGGTTGCACCTTCAACATTGCTCGCTTCATACAGCGAAGGAGAAATGCCTTGAAGAGCAGCCAGGAACAACAAAATCTGGATACCAGAATCCCAAACAACGCCAAAGATCCGGTCTGCAACCATCGACATATACTCAGTCAATGTTTCATTCAAGCCAAGATTAAGCAAAAATTCCGTTGCATTGCCAGCTTGGAACATAACACCGTTATTAACATCGCCTTGCATAACTTCATTTGCGTCACCGGTCGATTGGAATGTTGTCATAACAACACCGGTGGTAACAATAACAGGAAGGAAAAAGATGCTACGAACCAAACCGCGTCCGATAAACTTACGATTTAAAAGAACCGCCACAAACAAGCTGAAGATCAAGATAACCGGAACGTTAACCGCTAAATCGGTCAATGTCTTTGTTAACGCTTGTAAATATGTTGCACCACTGGTCAAAAGAGTGATGTAGTTCTCCAACCCCACCCAAGAACATGCGTAACCGTCAAAAACGGCGACCTTGGAGAAGGAAAACTGGAGGGACTGGAAGCAAGGAATTGCAAAGAAAAGCAAAAATCCGATGAACCAAGGAAGAACAAACATAAAACCTGTAAATGCCTGGCGAGATTCATAAGAAATGCCGCGTCTCTTCCCCGATTTTTTCTTTTCCGCTTTCTTCGGTGCCGCAACAACAGGAGCGGCAACCAGCACAACTTCTTCCTGAACTTCGGGAATCTCATCAACAACCGGTTCAGCCTCTTCCAGAACTTCGGGAATTTCATCAACAACCGGTGCAGCGACGGATTCCTCCGCAGGTTCAACAACCGCTTCTTCTACCACAACTTCATCTGCCTTCTTTTCTTCTTCAGCAGCTTCGCTTGCAGCCTTTACTGCTTCTTCTTTTGCAGCCTTTGCTGCACGCAATGCTTCAATCTGCTCCGGAGTCATCTTAGAAAGACGCTCACGAACGATCTCCTTTGCACGTTCGGGATTTTTCTCGATCAACTTTGTTGCAATATTTTTGTTTTCTTCGGGATCCCATTTTGCAAAAGTGGCAGCGCTTTCGATTTCAGAAATGTCATCAACATTCGCTTGAATTTCTAATGCATCATTATTTAATTCATTTTTGCTCATGCCGCTACACCTCCTACTACTGTAAAGTCTTTTGCTGCAACTTTAACACCGTTCACATTTGCTTCGGCTTCCGAATAGTTTACATAAACTTTGGCACCGTTGCTGAAGGTTGTGATTTTCACATCGTCAGAAATGATTTCATAATTAACAATGGAGCTGTCAGCAACCGCATCATATAGCGGTTTCATACGATTATAAGCAGCGATCATATCATCATAATGATCGTCTAATTCACAAGCATACAACTGGGTATAGTCCGTGTTGTGGAAAGCTGTAGACTCTGCATCAATCAACTGATAATATAAACTCATACCGGTCTCTGCCAATTTCAACAGCAAATCATCTTGCTCCGATTCCAGATTGATCGGATTACTTGTCAGATTGACATACCCACGGAAAACGATTTGATAAAACGGAACTTCCTTTGCAAGCAAAATGTTATGGCTTGCATAAACCGGTGCATTCATAATGTTATCCACATACGGAGCGGCATAGCCATTACCACCGGTAGTGTTGAGAATACCGTTTTTATCTGTTGCTTCTTGAGCGCGATTGAAGATCGCTTCCATATGATGCTCGGATTTATCGCGCGTAGAGTCATCATTGATGTTATAAGCGCAATAAAGAGAATCGCCGAGAGAATTAAAGGAATAACTCTTGACATCATTCGAAGATGCACTGTTGATAAACTTATCCGCATAACCAAGCATACGAGCGGGATGAATCAACATATAGCCCATATTTGATTTCGTTACCGAACCCGCAGCAGAAATTCTCCCTCTCCAGATAGCGATCGGAGATGCATCCAATCCGTGAGAAACATCCTTAAATTTCTTGATATTTTTGGTTTGACTATGGAACTCATGCAATTCCAAATCAAAAGCCAATGTATAGTTATCAATCTCGTTTACTTTATCAATCAAACTATTGATTGCCTTTTTACCGCCAAGCTTAGAGCTGGGCTTCAAGGTAACCTCTGTCGTGGTATCCAAGCCACCGGAAGTCCATCCGGAATAATCAATAAATACTTTATCAATTTTATCGGTTACCAGACGATCAACCAACGCTTCTGCTTCAGAATAGGTGGTCAAATATTCCGCTCCGGTATAAGGAATTCCCAAGAAGTGTTTTTGTTTTTTAACAGCACCGTAAAGAGAGATATTGAGCGCATTAGAAGCAACATCCTTTACAGGAGTCATTCCTTTTTCTTCGATCAAATACTCACGGTATCTTTCGGCCATTCCGATATAGGATGCATTCTCAGTATCCAACGGATAATATCGAACAATATAGTTCTCAGGACGGATTTCCGAATAATAAGAGCCCGCACCCTGATCACCTGTAGCGGTCTTACGCGCTTGAACGTCGCGAATGTTGACGCAAGTCTTAACGACGTTATAGCTATTCCACAACCGGCTCATACTTGCTTGAATTTCGGTAACAGCCGCACCGCTTTCAATGATAGCAAGAAAAGCTTCGTTATTCTTCACCATACCGTAGACCGGCAAACGAAGAGCTTCATTCCAGTTTTGGAAATAACTGTTTGTCGCCATCTCGGTGGGATTCGGGGCATACATTAAACCTTCATTATCATTACCAAACATATAGTTATTGTTTAATTCACGATTAAACTCCATCAAAGAGCCGGTTCCATCGGGAACAAAACCATAGCCGGTATCGTTCAAACCTGCAGCACCGAAATAGGGATACAGGTTTACAAAGAGAATACGAGTATCGCCCTTTTCTTCGATCTGATCAATCATCAGTTCAACATGAACATATTCCTCTTTTAAGGACAATTTTACAGGAATCGAAAAGTTGGTATTTGCATTTTTGAAATAATATGTAATGATCCAATCCTTCCCCACGCGTTCGCTGATAATAGCGGCTTTATTGGAGTTTACCGAACCTTCGTCATAACTGCTGGTGATATACTGAACCGTCAGCTTCGAGGTCAGATCGGTATAAGAGTCACCTTGAGCGATTTTGTCGGACTCCCAATCCAAAGGATTCGAATACCAAACAGCCTTGCTCTTTTGATTCACAATGGCAAAATCGCCTGTGTTGCTATCCACATAGAGAGCAACGTTGGAATTTTGATCCGCTAAAACATAATTAGCGGGGATCGCCGCTGTTTCAGTTTCAAGGGGTGCTTCGGAAGTTTCAGCGGGAGCTGCAAATGTAATCATCGAGATGCAGGAAAGGAGCAAAACGAATGATAAAATAAAACTAATAGTTCTCTTCATTAAATTCATTTCTCCTTTCTTAAATATACAACCGCATCCGGCACTCTGTATACAGAGTCATAACGAATACATAAAGTTGTTGCATCAAAACGACAAACAAGAAAATCAAGAAGAAGATAATTGCCATTGCTACCAATGACATTACCAAATTCAAGATCGTTCCCCAAAAAGTGTAATTATGGATAACCATAGCACCATACACCATCAGGCAAATAAACCACAATGAGCAGCAGGTTCCGATAATCGTGACAAACACATATTCATCAGGAATCATAAACTGCGACATAATTGTGCCGAAAATGTTATATAAGATCAACGGCGTCAAATTATAACAGGTCATAATATAGATATCTTTCATCCGACCTTCGCCGCTAAACAATGTGCACAATGCCCAGTTGCCAACAACAAAGAGCAATACCAGCGCACCGGAAGTGCAAAGAACGGTGACGATATTAAAATCCTGAATCCGCATAGTGGAGTACATAAAGCCGGTGGCGACTTTAACGATGATCGCAGATACGGTATATGCAATCAAAAGCAATGTTGCATAAAATGTGGATCCATTTCTCTTATACTTGAGATCTTCCATGGTTTCACCCGGATGGAACAGCATCAGAAAAGGATTCTTTTTACCCGCAAATAACCGATTTGAAATGCGTTTTAAATTATTCAAGATCTGTGTCATCATCTCCACCTCCTTGCTTCTTTTCTTTTATGGCTTTAATGATTGCTTTTCCAAAAAATTTCCAGACAAGCAATAATACTACCAAAACAACCAACGAAGTCATCAAAAGATCAAAATGTTCTGCAAGCAACGATTCTCTATACAAAGCGAATGCACTTTCATAGTTCATTCGATCGTTTGCAATCTTAAAGTGATCTATTGCTTCCTTATAACGGCCATATTGATAATAAACTTTACCAATACCGATGTGAGCCAATTCGCAGTTGGCATTATTCTTCAGAATTTCTTGCCAATAGTTTTCCGCGTCTTCATAAAGACCCTGGTCATACAAATTGATACCGTTATGAAGTGTTTTTCCATACTTGGTCAGATCAAACACTGTAATCGAACCAAAATAGTTATCGAGAACCAATGTCTTCTTACCAAGCTTTGCAATCGCCATGGGTTTTTGGAACAAACCTAATTGCTTACCTTTGGTACCGTAAATCGCTGTCATATTTCCTTCAGCGTCATACTCGAAGATTTTACCAAGGTTTGTATCCATCATTGTGATGAATCCGTCGGAATCGACCGCAACATCTCTAAAAACGTTCTTACCAAGGGTGTTGCTTCGAACGAGGTCACCGTAAGTTTCAGAAAGACTTGTGGATATTTTCTGAGTACTCTTGGCATTCGGATCCAAAACGCTATTGCCCAGGAAGTTCATTTTCTTAAGCTGATTGGTGTTATCATTACCACCGGTCGATGCGACAACGGCATAAACGAAACCATAATCGTCTACAACCAAATTAACGAATTCGGTAGGAACGAATGTAACGAAATTGTCACTTGCCTGTTGACCGAGAATGGAACGGTAAACACGGCGCCACGCCATTGTTACCATATCCATCAAAGTAAGTGCGACATCAGGAGCACCGAAATAGCGAAGGAATACACCGTCTTTATTGAATTCCATAATACCATCCAAAGTACCGGTAGAAATTACATAAAGAGACATATTTTTCGCAATTGCAACTTTGGAAGGCTTAAACTCACCGGAGAAGATTTCGGTTTTCGGAGTGCCGAAGGTCTGAACGATCGTACCGCTCTTATCTTTATCAAGTTTAATTACCTGCTTGTTGCCGGTATCGCAAACATAAATGTAACCATATTGGTCAACCGTGACACTCTCCGGCAAACGCATCTTATAATCATTGCCGTTTGCTTTCAGAGTAGTAAGGGTTTTAATATGTTTGAACTCAGAATCGAAAATATGAAGTCTCGCTTCATTTTCTGTCCCGAAATAATCCAAAACATATAGTTCATTTTGCGGACTGACATAAAGATCCACCGCATTATTGAAGGATCCAACACCCAAGTCGGTTCCATAATAAGTCTTCTCCGGAGCATAAGTGGAAGGTGCGGCCATCGCTTCACCATAGAAATTGAATTCATAGGTGTTATACGCGATGTATGCAGAAGAAGAGAAGGTGAACATTGAAACAAGCATAATCACAGTCATCAGAGCGGCGCCGATTTTAATTAATTTTTTATTCATAATCGCACACCTCCTTAACCCTTAATACCGGCATGTGCCATGGTTTTAACTGTACTGCTCTGGGCAAAGATAAAGAAGATAATCGGAGGGATCATCATCAGAACCGATGCTGCATATGCCTCACCGGCACGAGCTACACCGCCTTCAGCAGTAATTTGGCTCAACGCGGTAGGCAAGGTTTTCAATGTTTCGGTATAAATGTACGAAGCTGCAGTGGCATTCCAGTTTCTCTGGAAAGAGAAGATCGCCAGTGTCAACCACGCAGGTTTTACCGAAGGCATCATAATAGACCACAGAATTTTCCAGTCCCCTGCCCCATCGATTCGTGCCGCTTCAACCATTGCGTCGGGAACTTCCGCCATATTTTGTTTCAGCAGGAAGACGCCCATCGTCGCACTGATCTCGGGAAGCCAGAAGGCAAAATAAGTATCAATGATATTTAATTTAGACATAACCAGATAGGTCGGGATTTCGGTAACACCACCGGTAAAGAGCAACGACCAAACAACAATCTTGAAAATGATCTTCTTACCGGGGAATTTATTCTTAGCCAAGGGATAAGAACACATTGCCGCAGAAAAAATATGAATCACAGTACCGACAATGGTGTTGGCAACTGAGTTAAAAACATATCTGGAAAAAGGAACCCACGAAGCAGAAGTCAGATCAAACAGCTTTCTGAAACTCATAAAAGTGGGGTTCTTTGTAAAGAAACGCGGCGGGAAAATAAAGAGTTCGTTATACGGCTTAATGGACTGCACAATCGCATAAAGCAAGGGCAGACACATAAAGGAAGCGTAAAGAGCGAGCAAAATATAGGTAGAAATATCGCCAACAACAGAGGCTTTGGTTCTTCTTAATTTAGTAGACATTATTGTTCACTCTCCTTTCCTTAATCATGTGAGAATTTGGCAAGCAGCTTATTGATTAAGGCCTTTGTCAAGATCATCAGCAAGAACAAGACCACCGCAATCGCAGATGCATAACCAAGTTCAAAACGAGTATTACCAAAGTCGGCAATATGCAAGACCAAAGTATGACCTGCATAGTCGACAGAGGGGTTACCCAACATCGAAGCAGAAATTCCGCCAACCGCAAAAGCGGAAGCGATCTGCATAACCGCACCAAACATCAACATACCGCCCATCTGGGGCAATGTGATATAAAACAGTTCTTGGAAACGATTGCGAACGCCATCGATCGCACCGGCTTCGGCAAGCGAAGGATCCAAGTTCTGCAGACCGGCAACAAACGAAAGGAAGCCGGTACCGAGAGAACACCACAATTGGACAATGATAACAATGTTCAACATATAGGCCGGATTGGTCAACCACGCAATCGGCTGATCCAAAAGACCCAAGTTCATCAAAATCGAGTTGATCAAACCATACATATCTGCACTAAATATATATTGGAAGATAAAGTATACATTGGCCAAGGTGGGCGCATAGAAAACAACGGTAAAGAACGCTCTTGCATACGGAGGAAGATCGTTGATAAACCATGCAAATACGAAGCAAAGAATATATCCGACCGGTCCGGTAATGATAGCGAATTGCAAAGTATTCTTCAATGCAATCAAGAAAATGCCATCTTCCAGGAACATTCTCAGGTAGTTATCCCAACCGACGAAAACAGGATCGTTTAAAACGTCGTAACGGGTGAATGAAAGAACCATCGACGCACCGACCGGGATGACGGTAAATAATGTAAAGAACAGCAAGAACGGGAACATCAAAACATAGTTGATTTTATTATCCCAAATCTGCCGCCATGTGAGCGCCATTTTCTCGGAAAAGGAGAGTTTTTTCTTTTTCAGTAATTCAATTTCACGTTGTTTTGCTGCCATTATTTTCTCGCCTCCTCCGGTACAGAAAGATTATATTCCATACGTTTACGCCAAATCTCTCCGTTAATTTCTTCATTATAATAGAATAGCTTTTCACGCGGGTTAGAACCGTTATTAGTAACATTACGGAATGCGTTGACAACGTTACGTCCAACATAATAACCGCCAACAAGCTCGGGCAATTCGCGTACCCATTCGCGTTGAGAGCGAATGGCTGTTGCCTCATCAGAGGACCATCTGATCTTTTCGAATGCTTCAATATTCGAAGTGGTATATCTTGCTACCGAACCGATCGCCATTTCGATACGGTTGCCGTATTCAGCAGCGATATCGCCGGAAGTCCACCATTTCATAAATTCCCATGCATCCTTCGTCTTTTGCTCGGGATTCTTAGAAGAACGAATTGCTTTATCAACGATCATACAAGCCGAAAGTGAACCGGACTCTTCGGAACGATTTACAATTCCAGTTTCGGGATCTAATGTTCCGGGAATCGGAGCAACATCCCAAAGACCATTCAGTTCCGGAGCAGACTCTTGAAGATATGTGATCTGAGAATAGGATTGAATGACCAACGGCATTTGACCATTTCTGAAATAAGTATACCAGTTATAGTCTGTCGGCAAATCGTATTGCAGATAGTATCTGGTCCATTTTTCAAAGGCATCAATTGCATACTGCTCGGTAAAGTTGGTTCTTTCGCCGGTCTCTGCAAAGGGAGTATGTCCCGATTGCAAGATAAAGACATAGAACGAACTGTTCGCAATCGATGAATCCATACCGACCGTCATATTGTTTGCTTGAATAAAGGGAAGAATATTATCAAAATCATCCCAAGTATTGGGAGCGGTAATACCCAACTCAGCAAAAATGTCTTTACGATAGTACATCATATTGAAGTTTTGAGATTCGGGAAGCGCAAATACTTTTTTGACCATCTTCCCATCCTTATCCGTCGTGCTCAAGGTATACGGAGTCATTGCATAAGAAGAAAACCGCTTGATGACCTCTTCATAATCTTCAAATTGAGTAAGATCATAAATTGCATTACGAACGCCAAGGTTCATAGGTTCAGCACGGGATACATGCAGAGCAATATCGGGGCAACGTCCCGCAACGATTGCTTTAGACAAAATTCCAAGCGGAACCAAGCCAACATTGACAGCAATATCGGTCTGCGGTGTGAAATAGTTATCGCAGAGTGTCTTCAACACCGTTGCCTGGTCACGTCCGGTACCAACCCAAACAGTCAAGGAACGCTCGGATTCATCCTCGGAACCGACCGTTGTATAGTCGTCAACAAACGAAGACCAGAAAGCACGAACCTCATGGGAAACGCCTTCCCAGAAATTAGCGATTTGAGAGGGAACTTTAGCATTTTCGCCCGCAAAAACCATCTTATCGATCTGCAAAGGTTGATCGCGCAACGCCAACATCCAGGTACTCAAAGTACTGATATTATCTTTGAAGGTAGATAATTGCTCGGGAATTGCATAAGGTGTCTTAATCAAATCGGCCAATTGCTTCTTCAGAGTGGTGATGATCTGAGCAGAACCAAGGTTGCCGTTGATTTCAATGACTCGCTCTTCTATGTCAAGTAAATCATCATAGACAGATTCAAACATATCCATCAAACCGCTGATCTTCTTTTCCAGTTCATAGTCGCGATAAACATCAGGATTCTGACCGGTAATGATAATGATTTTACGATAGATATAGTTTAATTGGTAAACAAGATCTTCGGAAACACGAGTAACCTCTTCCATCGGACCAATAATACCTTCCATAGAGAACTTGTGTTCCCCGGCAGTCAGATAGAACTTATAAGAAACCTCATTTCCGTTTTCATCAACTCCGCCGATCTTCTTATATTGATAACCGATCCCATAAGGGAATCCGATCGTCTCGGCTTCCGCGAAAGGAACCTTATCATCAATATAGATCTTACGATATGTAACGGAATCCTCAACATAAGACTGACGATAACGTACACCGATGGTATAGTAACCATCCTTAGGAACCTTGATTGTCCAGTTTACACGTTGACCGTTTCCGTTCCAGTTTTCACCGCCCAAAACATTCAAGCGGGTTTTGCTGATGCTGTACGGAGTAACCTTCGGATCGCTTCGATCGAAATCGGGTTGGATCAAGGATTCGCTCTTATCGTCATAGTTCTCTGTTTGCAGTCCAAAATCGGCGTCGACATCCACAGCGCCATTGGCATCATTTTGAGCCAGATATTCCGCATAAGAGATGGTATCGCCATCGTTGTAGAAACGAATACCGTCAAGAGCCAATATACCCTGATTGAACACGAGTTTGATCTCATGTTCCCCAGCAGTCAGATAGAACATAGCAGGGTCATCAAATACACCGTCGGGATCGCGCAAAGAGTTGCTCAACCACTTGGGATCTTCGATCTGTTTAGAATACAACTCATTGTCACTGGAATCCTTCTTGCGTTCCTCGTCTTCGTCTTTCCAGTCTCTCTTCAAAGAAAAACGGTCGGAATCGTTATGAGGAAGTTTTCCATCAACATAGACAGCCAGTTCATAATCCTTGCCGTTACCATCGCCAAGCAGCTGGAAATAGTCAAGCTGCATTGCATACATACCGGTCTTAGCGACGGTGATCTTATAAGTGATAGAACCGATATCGGACATCACCAACACCTGATCACGGCCTTCATACACCGGTTGAACCACGCTGGGAGCGGTCACCTCTGTGAATGACTCAGCAGGAACTTTGATTTCAGGCATCACGGCGATTTGATCTGCATACTTGGCATAATAGTCCACATAGCGACCATCGCGATAGAAGCCTACAACAGATACTTCGCCCGCATTACCCGCCTCGGCAGAATTCACTGTTTCGGCAGGAGGCACCGGTTCGGCATCCTCAACTTTTTCTTCTGTTTCAGCGCTTTCAACATCTGCCACAACATCTGTTGCTTCCGGCTCTTCATCGTCTGCGAATGCAACAACAGACATTGTCGCCATCATAGACAAAACAAGCACCATAGCAAGAAGAGAGCGCCAAAAAGAATTCATCTTTTTGTTGTTTTTCATAATCTACCTCCAACAAAGATTATCAGTACTAAAAAATGTTTTTTCGTTTTGACAAAATGCACAAAACGGCATTAAACAAATTAACCGAAAAAATTTATAGACATTTTTTCTCATACTAACGCGGTTATTATAGCACATTATATATATAATTTCAATATAATTTTGAAATTTTTACAATTATTTCGTTAAAAAAATAGCAGATACTGCGTTTTTTGGCGTAAGTTTACATAATTATTTGTGCATAATTAACAAAAATGCAGGTGCATAAAATTTTGCACCTGCATTTTTGTTGGTTTTGTACAGTCACAATCAATTATTTTCCAACAATTGATTTTTTATTTCCCATAATTTTTGAGAGTAATCCACATAATATTCATGAGGATTTTCGAAGCGTTTCACCTCATCCCACAAAAGTTCCATTTGGCCCATAGAGTATTCTCTGATTTCCTTTGTGGTTGGTTTTTTATAGACCAACTCCCCTTTTTTAAAAATCAACTTAAGAAGAGGAACCGCATTATAATTTGAAACAACTTGTTTCTTCCAAGTGTGAACAGGATCAAACAATGTATACGGTTTTGTCTGATCGATCTCTTCATCATGTAATGTAATAAGATCCGCTATTGCCTTTCCGGTATCGTTGGAAAATAGGCGATAAACCTGCTTGAAACAGGGGGTCGTTATCTTTTCAATATTCTCAGAAACCTTGATTTTCGGCGTAATTGAACCATCGTTCTCTTCAACAGCCACGATTTTATAGACACCGCCGAAAACCGATTCGCTACGCGATGTGATCAATCGCTCGCCAACGCCAAAAAGATCAATTTTTGCTCCTTGATTCAGGCAATCTCGAATAATATATTCATCCAAGGAATTGGACACCATTATTTTGCAATCGGTATATCCCGCCTCATCCAAAATTGATCGGATTTTTTTAGACAAATAAGTAATATCTCCGGAATCGATCCGAATCGCTACCGGTCGACACCCCATCGGTTTCAACACTTCATCAAAGCAGCGAATTGCATTCGGCAACCCGGATTTCAAAACATTAAAAGTATCGATCAAAAGCACGCAAGAATTGGGATAGTTCCTTGCATAAGCGGCAAACGCCTCGTATTCACTCGGGAAGCTCTGGACCCAGCTATGCGCCATCGTTCCACTGCTCGGAACACCGTATAATTTATCGCACAATGTGTTTGATGTTCCGGTACAACCCGCAATATATGCAGCACGTGCCCCCATCACAGAAGCCGCCGTCCCATGGGCACGACGAGCGCCAAATTCGCTCACACCACGGCCATCGGCGGCGCGAACAATGCGCGATGCTTTTGTCGCGATCAAGCTTTGATGATTCAATGTGAGCAAAATCATCGTTTCAAGCAATTGCGCTTGAATCGCGGGCCCGCGAACGACAAGGATCGGCTCTCCCGGAAACACCGGTGTTCCCTCGGGAACTGCATATACATCGCAGCTAAACTTGAAATTACGTAAGTATTCCAAAAAGCCCTCGGAAAAAAGCCCTTTTTCCCTCAAAAATTCCACAACTTCATCTGAATAAGAAAGATTTGAAATGTAGTCTATCACCTGGTCTAAACCGCAACAAATTGCATACCCGCCGCGGTCCGGAATTCTACGAAAGAAAACATCAAAATATACGATTTGTTCTCCTTTTCCTTCACAGAAAAAGCCGTTACTCATCGTAAACTCATAAAAATCATTCAATAAACTCAGTTCAAATTCCGACTTCATTTTCATCGCTCCCCAAATGATAAATTGAGTAAATTATATCATAAATGCAACGCATTTTGATATAATTGTCCATCATTTTCGGTTGCCTGCCGTGCAGGTGAGAAAATTGGACATCTTATAATATCCGCAACATCAGCAATTTGCCGATTTGCCGAACTTTATGCGGATATTATATCATATTTTTATAAAATATCAATCATTTAAACCATCTTTTTTTATATTAAACTGTAAGAAAACATAAAAATCAATCTTATCGGCTAAATTTTCTTGATTTGTATATTTTTTAATGATAGAATATATAATCATATTTAAACATTAAATAATGAAAGGAAAATCAACATGTTTAGTCTCGAAATGGTATTGACAATTGCCATCTTTTCCAGTGCGGTTTTAGCACTTCTCTATGCAATTTTCACTGCCAAAAAAATTTTAAACTATTCCGAAGGCAATGATCTGATGAAAAAGATCGCCACCTCTATTCGCCAAGGAGCAAACGCCTATCTCAAGCGGCAATACACTATTGTTTCGATCTTCTTCGCCGTAATGTTTGTTATTCTGCTCGTCATGGCGGCATTCGAACTCTTGACTTGGTATGTACCCTTTGCGTTTGTTACCGGCGGCTTCTTTTCTGCCCTTTCCGGTTTTGTCGGTATGAAAATTGCCACCGCCGCCAATGCCCGTTCCGCCAACGCTTGCAGTGAAGGATTAAATCGCGGTCTGCGCGTCGCCTTTTCCGCCGGTTCGGTTATGGGATTCACCGTTGTCGGCCTTGGTTTGTTGGATATCTCTGTTTGGTTCTTCTTATTAAAATTTGTATTCCCCCCCGAAAGTGCATCCGAAATCACCGGCATTATGTTGACCTTTGGTATGGGCGCTTCCTCCATGGCATTATTCGCCCGTGTTGGCGGCGGAATTTTCACCAAAGCAGCCGATGTGGGTGCCGACTTGGTTGGCAAGGTTGAAGCCGGTATTCCCGAAGATGATCCGCGCAACCCCGCTGTAATCGCCGATAACGTAGGCGATAATGTAGGCGATGTTGCCGGTATGGGTGCCGATCTTTATGAATCCTATGTTGGCTCGATCATATCCGCCGCAGCTCTCGGCGTTGTCGCCTTCCCTACCCTTAACTTTAAAGCGATGCTTTTACCTATGTTGATGGCAGCTATCGGCATTCTCTGTTCCATCTTGGGCACCTTCTTTGTTCGTACCAAAGAGGGTGCATCCCAAAAGAACCTGCTGGGTGCTCTCAGCCGCGGAACAAACTTCAGCGCAATCCTGATCGCGATCTTCTCTTTGCCCCTTGTCCTCTGGCTCTTGGGCAAAGAAAATATTGGTTTGTATTTCGCCATTCTCGCCGGTTTGATCGCCGGTGTTCTGATCGGCAAAGCCACCGAGTACTATACTTCTGAGACCTATAAACCTACCAAAAAATTAGCAGCAAAATCCGAGACCGGCTCCGCCACTACCATCATCGGCGGCCTTTCGCTCGGAATGCTTTCCACAGCAATGCCTATCGCCATTGTCGCCGTCTGCGTACTGATCGCATACTTTATTGCCGGAGGCAGCGCAAACGCAAGCAACGGCCTTTATGGAATTGCACTCGCAGCAGTGGGTATGCTTTCCACCCTTGGTATCACTCTGGCCACCGATGCTTACGGACCTGTTGCTGACAATGCCGGCGGAATTGCCGAAATGTCCGGTATGGATCCCGAGGTTCGCAAGCGCACCGATGCTTTGGATGCCCTTGGCAACACCACTGCTGCAACCGGAAAAGGCTTTGCAATCGGCTCTGCAGCACTTACTGCTTTGGCGCTGATGGCGTCCTATAAAGATAAAGTGGTTTCCATTCTCGGTCAGGAGTTGCCCGAAGGCACTCTAAATATTATGAATCCCTGCGTTCTGATCGGCCTTTTCATCGGCGCTTGCCTGCCCTTTGTATTCGCCGCACTCACCATGGAATCTGTAGGAAAAGCGGCTCAATCCGTTGTTTTGGAAGTTCGTCGTCAATTCAAAGAAATTACCGGTTTGATGGAAGGAAAAGCAGAGCCCGACTATGCTTCATGTGTTGATCTTTGCACCAAATCAAGCCTTCGCGAAATGGTTCTTCCCACAATCGTAGCAATCGTTGTTCCTATCATCGTTGGTATGATTCTCGGTTATGCCGGTGTTATCGGAATGCTTGCAGGTGCAACCGTTTCCGGCTTTTTGCTGGCCATCTTTATGTCCAATTCCGGCGGTGCTTGGGATAATGCAAAGAAATATATCGAAAGCGGCGAGCACGGCGGCAAAGGTTCAGAGCAGCATAAAGCAGCCGTTGTCGGCGACACCGTCGGCGATCCTTTCAAGGACACCTCCGGTCCTGCGATCAATATTTTGATCAAGCTTCTTTCGATGGTCTCCATCGTTTTTGCTGCACTTGTGGTAAATTTCAGCATTTTCTAATGCACATTTTAATTTAAAAATCGGTGCTGATGGATCATCCATCAGCACTGATTTTTCTTCTGTATACATATACAAAAAACAACTCTATACCGCCCAAAC
>JAZSBU010000032.1:0-5502 GCA_045602565.1 Eubacteriales bacterium
ATGCTGCGGCGGGGGAGGAACTTTCCACCGCATTGATCGCCGCCGCCCATCCGCGGGTGGCGTTCCCCAAGGTTTTGGGGGATGGAGTAATGAAGTTTTATTGCGGCGGCAAACTGCAAGCGGGCTTTCGCGGTATTTTGGAGCCGCAGGGTGGGGAGGAAGTTTCCCCTCAACCCGGCGATCTGATGCTTTTGCCGGGGCTGGCCTTTGGCAAGGATGGCTCTCGCCTGGGCTATGGCGGCGGGTATTATGATCGGTATCTGGACGCTTGCGCGATTCGACCGATTTGTTGCGGCATTGGGTATGAGGCGCAGGTGGTGGAAACCGTCCCCACCGAGCCCTACGATCAACGCCTTGATCTTTTAATTACAGAAAAAGAAGTCCGAAGATTTTAGCATCTTCGGATTTTTTTATGAACAAACGATAAATTCCGTCAATATCTTCTTGCAATGGAAGAGAATGGGAGCTATAATTCAATTATTAAAAAAGGAAAGAGGCATAAAAGTTGTTACGTTTAGAAAACATTTTCAAATCCTATAAGGTGGGGGAAAACACCGTCGAAGCGTTGCGCGGGGTGACGATGCATTTTCGCAAGAGCGAGTTTGTATCGGTGCTGGGCCCTTCGGGCTGCGGTAAGACTACCCTGCTGAATATTATCGGCGGGCTGGATAGCTATAACGATGGCGATCTTATCATCAACAACCGCTCCACCAAGGAATATAAGGATAGCGATTGGGATGCTTACCGCAATCATTCGGTAGGCTTTGTCTTCCAAAGCTATAATCTGATCCCCCATCAGTCGGTGCTCTCCAATGTGGAATTGGCACTGACCCTTTCGGGTGTCAATAAAAAGGAGCGGCGCCGCCGTGCCCGCGAAGCCTTGGAAAAGGTGGGCTTGGGCGACCAACTGCATAAGCGCCCCAACCAAATGAGCGGCGGGCAGATGCAGCGGGTGGCGATTGCACGGGCATTGGTCAACGATCCCGAGATCATCCTTGCCGATGAACCCACCGGAGCGCTGGACAGCGAGACCAGCCTGCAAATTATGGAGATCTTAAAATCCATCTCCAAGAATAAACTCATTATTATGGTCACCCATAACCCCGAATTGGCGGAAGAATATTCCTCCCGCATCATTCGCCTGTTGGATGGCCAGGTGGTCAGCGACAGCGACCCCTATATCCCCGAAGAAACCGCCAAGGAAAAGGGGAAAAAGGGGAAAAAGCCCTCCATGAGTTTCTTCACCGCATTGGCACTTTCCTTTAATAACCTGCTGACCAAAAAGGGCCGGACCTTTATGACCAGCTTTGCAGGGTCCATCGGTATTATCGGTATCGCGCTGATCCTTTCGGTCTCCCAGGGTGTGCAGGCCTATATTGATGGAGTGCAGGAAGATACCCTGACCTCCTATCCGGTGATGCTGGAGGCGGAGACGGTGGACCTTTCCTCGGTGCTGACCAATGTAATGGGTGCCGATCCCGGCGCCTTGACCCATGAGACCGATAAGGTCTATTCCAGCTCGGCAATGTATGAAATGATGAATACCCTGACCGGCGCCGAGACCGAGACCAACGACTTAAAAGCCTTTAAAGAATATTTAGAATCCAAAGATAACGGCATTGCGCCCTATGTCAGCGCGGTGCAATATTCCTATGATCTGGATTTCAACATCTATACCAAGGATGCCGAAGGCAAGATCCTCAAATCCGATGTCATGGAGCTGATGGAGAATATGCTGGGCGGTGCGATGGATTCCTCCGTCACCGGCAGCTCGATGATGCAGGGCTATCAGAAGACCATGAGCATCTGGGAAGAGATGCTGGAGGGGGAGAATGGCGAAATGATCAACCCCTTGGTCAAGGAACAATACGATCTGCTTTATGGCCATTGGCCCGAAAAACACAATGAATTGGTGTTGATCCTCAACGAGAATAATGAGGTCAGCGATATCGCTCTCTATGCTTTGGGTCTGGAATCGGAAGAGCATATGAAATCCATTATGGATGCCTACCTCAATGCCGAAGAAATTAAAACCACCCAGAAAAGCTGGTCTTATGAAGAGATCTGCAAGCGTAGTTTCCGCTTGATCCTGGATGCCGATCGCTATCAATTGGATGCGGAAACCGGCGTCGCCAGCGACATCTCCGAAAATGATACAGGAATGCGGTTTTTATACGATAACGGTATCGAACTGAAAATTTCGGGCGTTCTGCGCCCCAATGCGGATGCCACCTCCAATATGATGGGCGGTGCCATCGGCTATACCGGCGCGCTGACCCGCTATGCGGCCAAACAAGCCAATGAGCGGGCGGTGGTAAAAGAGCAGTTGAAGAACGATAAGATCGATATCTTCAGCGGTCTGCCCTTTGCCACCGGCGAAGAGCCCGAACTGACCAAAGAACAAAAGATCGAAGAGATCAAAGCCCATTTTGAAGGGTTGGATACCGCCGGCAAAGCCGAACTGTATCAAAAAATTACCACCACTCCCTCCCGCGAGTATCTGGACGATACCATCGACGGAATGCTCAAGGGGATGGACCGCGCCACCTTGGAAGAGCAAGTGCAAAAGGCGGCGGAGCAATCCTCCAATATGAACGCCGATACCATCAAAGAATATATCGCCTCGATGGACGATGAGACCCTCTTCGACTATGTGCGGGAGGAGCTGGAAAAGCAGATCACCGCGCAGTATGCCGAAGCCACCGGTGCTCAGTTGGCAACCCTGCCCGACGCCCAAAAGGCGATGGCTCTGCAGATGGCGATGCCTTCCTATACCGAGGCGCAATGGCTGGAATTCTATGATCTCTATATGCCCCCTTCCGTTTCAGAAGCGACCTTGAAGGAAAATCTCAAAACCTTGGGCTATGTGAATCTGGATGAGCCCTCCGCCATCAACCTCTTTGCTTCGACTTTTGAAAATAAGAATAAGATCTCCGATGCCATCGATGCCTATAACGATGGCAAGAGCGAGGAGCAGCAGATCACCTATACCGACTATGTGGCGCTGTTGATGTCTTCCATCACCACCGTCATCAATGCCATCTCCTATGTGTTGATCGCCTTTGTCGCCATCTCGCTGGTGGTCTCCTCCATTATGATCGGTATCATCACCTATATCTCGGTGTTGGAGCGGACCAAAGAGATCGGGATCCTGCGCGCCATCGGCGCCTCCAAGCGGGATATTTCCCGCGTCTTCAATGCCGAGACCCTGATCGTCGGCTTCACCTCCGGCGCCATCGGTATTTTGGTGACCTTAGGCTTGAATGTGATCATCAATATCATTCTCCAAGCCCTCACCGGCATCCCCGATCTCCGCGCGGTCCTGCCCTGGCAGGGTGGGGTGGTTTTGGTCTGCATCAGTATGATTCTGACCTTTATTGCGGGACTCATCCCCTCCGGAGTGGCAGCAAAAAAAGACCCGGTGATTGCTTTGAGAACCGAGTAAAACCGTTGAAATGGGCGCATCTCCCGATTTGAGCAATTTGCACCGGTAATGATTAAATAAAACCCGCCTTGCCTGCCAAGTGACCTTAAGGGCACTTGGCATGCGAGGCGGTTTTTTTATGGTTTATTTTACGATTTTTTAGATACAGAGCAGTAATATCAAAAAAAATACGAAAAAAATTTCGAAATTTACGAAAAAATTTTCGTAAATTTCGAAAAACATCTAGACTTTATGGATCAAATCCTATATAATCACAATAGAGACATTCTCGAATAACAAAATGAAAAGGAGAAACAAGAATGAATCGTTTTTGCAAAGTACTTGCGGTAATCCTGGCGATGCTGATGCTGGTTACCATGGCGACCGCCTGTAAGAAATCCGACGACGAATTTGATGCATTTTTAGATGGTGCAGAGTCTTCCGACACCGGATTCAGCAACGATGACGACGACGGAAACACCGACGTCGGCGACAAAAACACGGAGAATTCCGGTGACACAGACGACAAGGACTCTTCCAACCCTTCGTCTGATAAGGAAGATGCCGATGGCGGCAAGAATCCCTCCGGTTCCGACAAGGACTCTCAAGGCGCGGTGACCGACAATGCCGATGCCAACGAGAAAGAGCAGAACAAGATCGAAGAGAACTATGAAGGTACAATGAAGTTCGACTTCGCGAACAACCCCTTGTTTGCTAAATCGAAACCCATCAACCACGGTGAGGAGCCCAGCTTTGATATCGATACCACCGGTTTCGTTAAGAACGTCAAGGTGAAGGACCTCAAGGGCAAGAGCCTGACTGCGATCACTTCTTTGGAGCAAGCGAACTTCATCTATCGCGGTCCCAAGGGCGAGAAGCTCAATGAGTGGACTTGGTTTGAATCTTTGAAGAAGACCTACGGTGTCAACTTTAAATACGTCGAATCCCGCTGGGATAAAGCACCTTCTCTGATCCTTACTTATATGAACACCGGTAAGCAACTGGATATCATCCCGACCCACCGTTCCGCTCTGGCGATGTTGATGAATCTTTCTCAGCCGCTGGATCCCTACATCAATATGAAATATGTCAACAACTCCCCCGGTGTCGATACCCGTACCATGGAGCAGAGCAAACGCCATGACGGTTATCGTTGCATCGCTCCTATCGGTGCGGTAGACGTTATCTGGTATAATGCGTCGATGAGCAAGGATTTAGGTTTGAAGGATCCTTATACCCTTTGGAAGCAAGATAAGTGGGATTGGGATGCTTTCAAAAATTATATCCTCAGCGTTCCCGAGACCGCGCCCAACGGCAACACCAAGCTGCAGACCTTCTTCCAATCGGCAGGCGACTCCATCTTCTTCTGGCCCCGTACCAACGGTGTCAATGTCTTTGACTTCAAGGTCGGCAAAGATAAGACCGAAATCATCAGTAACTTCAATGATGATCGTTGCCTGAGTGCATGGACCTTCTATTCCGATCTGATGAACCAGGCCGATTATAAGAACAGAAGTACCGAGGGCGGCTCCGGCGGCGTAGGCATGTGGGAGCAGGGCTCCGCAATTATGGGTTGCACCCTCTATCTGATGAAAGACTGGTCCAGCTCCGATTTTGCTTGCAGCCAGCAATTCCGCTGGGTACCTTATCCCAAGGGACCGGATAAGGGTGGCGAGTGTGTTGCTATGAACTACGGTAACACCATGATGTTGCCCAAGAAGATGAAGAACCAGAGCAACATTCCTTATGCTGTTAAGGTGATGGAGATTTGGGCAAACCGCTTCACCGAAGCGATCAACGACTATCTGCAAGAGCCCTACTTCAACTTTACCCATGAAGAGCGTGTTGAATTCTTCAACTTCGTTTCTCAGCACAACCACTTCAACCCCGCCGGCGGTTGGAGAAACCTCCTTTCCGGTGATGATTATACCTATTATAAAGAGTTTGAAAAATCGTTCTACGATAACACCAAGTATAACACCACTACTTCTGCAAAGCAGGTTTCCAACATTATTAATAAAGCGGTCAACCTGATGAATACTTACGGCGAATAATCTTATAATGAATAAATCCACCGG
>JAZSBU010000033.1:0-28201 GCA_045602565.1 Eubacteriales bacterium
ATCAGCGAAGAGCTGGCTGCTCCCTTCGAGTGCTGGGAAAAAGTCGGCTACTAATGCAAATAAAAATGACGGTTGCAATGCAACCGTCATTTTTATTGTCTCTTTATTCTTCTGCCATCTCGCGGGCGGTGCGGGCAATAATGTCTGCCGCCAGATCGATGCCGATGGCGCTGTTGATGCAAAGGTCATAGTGATCTGCTTTTCCCCATACACGATGGGTGAAATAATCATAATATGCCTTGCGGGCCTTATCCTTTTTCTTGACCAGATCTTTAAAGTTCTTGGCTTCCAGATGATAAACCTTTTCGGCGCGCTCCGCCCGCATCTCTAAGGGTGCGTGGATAAATACCTCTAAGGTATGGAAATCCTGCTCCAAAATACTGTCGGCACACCGCCCAACGATAACGCAAGGCCCTTGCGCCGCTAATTCTTTGATGACTTTGGTTTGGGCAAAAAAGACCTTATCCTGCAAAGGAACTTCAATCGCAGTATGGGTCAAGGTATAGAGCAGGCTGGCAGGGCGATCCTGCTGCATCTGCTCTACCACCGTTTCGTGGAACCCGCTGCGCTCGGCGGTTAAGGCGATCAACTCCCGATCGTAGAGGGGAATGTTTAATAATGTAGCAACCTTCTGACCGATCAGGCGCCCGCCCGATCCAAAAGAACGGCCAATGGTAATGATAGGTAATGCCATAGTTGGAGGATCCTTTCGTCAATTTCTATCTTTATTATATATGTTTTTTACGGATTTGTAAACTTTTAAATTTACCAATCAAGGTAAAAATCAAAAAGATTACCAAATTGACCGCCACCACCGTGGCACCCATCGGAATCGGGGCTTGGGTGGGGGCGAAGGAGATGAGAATTCCCAACGCTGCCGCGCCGACACCGACCAAGGCGGAACAGAGAATGACGTCGCGGAATCGCTTGAATACCTGCATCGCTGCCAAAGCAGGGAAGATGACCAAGGCGGAGATCAAAAGGGAACCCACCAAATTCATTGCAATGACGATGACAACGGCGGTAATGGCGGCGATCAGCAGTTGATAGGCTTGGGTGTGCAGTCCGGTGGCTGCCGCGAACTCCTCGTCAAAGGTGACCGCAAAGATCTGCCGATAGAATAAAAGATAGAGCAGAAGAACCACCGCTGCCATAATGCCGCAGATCCAAAGATCCGCGGTCTTTAAAGTTAAAATAGAGGTGGAGCCAAATAGCGTGGTGCAAACATCCCCGGCAACATTTCCACCGCTGCCGAAAAGGTTGATGATCAGGTAGCCCAAAGCCAAAGAACCCACCGCCCAAAGCGCCAGCGAGGCATCCCCGCGGATCTTTGCCTTCTTGCCGCTACGCAGCAGAAGAACAGCGGCGATGACGGTGACCGGCAACACCAGCAGCATCTCATCGGAAAGCTTTAATGCGGTGGCGATCGCCAAAGCACCAAAGGCCACATGGGAAAGCCCGTCCCCGATAAAACTCATCCGCTTGAGTACCAGAGAAACGCCCAAAAGAGACGCGCAGAGTGCCACCAGAACTCCAACAATGAGGGCACGGACGGCGAAGGGATAGGAAAGGATATAACCGATCTGTTGAAGCATCTCAATCATTGCAGAACCCTCCTTTGAAATAGTCTTCGGAGGAACCGAAAAAAGCAGAATCCTTGCTGATGTGCAGAATCTTATCGGCATATTTTTTTGCCGCCTCCAGATCGTGGGAGATCATAATAATTGTGATATTTTGTTGCTTGTTTAACTTATGAATGGTCTCATAAAGCTCGGCGGTGGCATGAGGGTCCAGTGCCGCCGCGGGCTCATCCAATAAAAGCAACTCGCGGGTTGCCATCAGCGCCCGCGCTAAAAGCACCTTGCGCTGTTGCCCGCCCGAAAGCTCGCGAAAACAGCGGTTTTTCAAGGAAAGCAGCCCCAACTGCTCCATCACCGCCGTTGCACGTTCTTTTTCTGCTTTGGAATAAAAGGGGAAAAGCCCACCGCGGTTTAATCCGCCCGAACGGACAATTTCTTTGACCGAAGCAGGAAAATCCTTTTGCGACGGAGTTTGTTGGGGGAGATACCCGATTCGGTTGGCTTTGAGCCCATCAGCAAAGAAAATCTCGCCCGCCAAGGCTTGATTTAAACGCAGTAAGGCTTTGGCCAGCGTGCTTTTACCCGAACCGTTTTCCCCTAAAATGCAAAGGTAATCGCCCTTGTTTAAGGAAAAATCAATTCCCGTAGCAACGATTTTCCCTTCATATCCAAGTGTTAAATTGTGGCATTCCAATTGCGCCATATCAGTTCATCACTTTCTTTAAAGTTTCTAAATTTTCCCTCATAATATCAAGATAGGATTCTTGAGAAAGGGCGGCTTGATCCATGGCTTGCATGGCATTCAAGGTCCGAATCTCTAACGTCTCGGCGTTGCTGCTTTCAATGACCGTCTGCGCCAGATCGGGCTTGGATTGCTCCAAGATCAAAAGGGCAGGCACCCGATGGGTATCGACCGCATTCGCCAGCATTGTTATGGTGGCTGCGCTCGCTTCGGTTTCGGCAGAACAGCCGTCAAAAGCGGCGTAGCAAGTCAGCCCATAGTCTGCCGCAAGATACCGAAACGGATACCGATCCGCAAAGATCAAAACGCGGTTTTGAGCAGCGTCGCAGGCTTGCCGATATTCATTGTCTAAGGCTGCCAACTGTGATTTATATGCCGCCGCATTTGCCTGCAAATCCTGCTGTAGTTCCGGTGCAATAGCGCAAAGGGCATCGCAGATGGCATCCACCCCTTTTTGGGCATTATTAAGGGAAAGCCAGGTGTGTTCATCCTCGATGTGTTCGTGTTCTTCATCGGTATGGTCGTGGGGGAGTGCCAAAAGGGTGGAATGTTCCGCCAAATTCAGCAAGTTTTTTTGTTCTTTCGGGAGCCAATCTTCGGAAGTTCCGCCGTTGCAGATCAAAAGATCGGCTTGCTGTAACGTTGCAAAATCCAAGGCAGAGGGCTCAAAACTATGCAGATCCGCGCCGTTGCCTAAAAGTTGCAGGTCAAAGCGGTCTGCTTGATCGCCCAAAATATTGCGGGTCCAATCGTAAGAAGCAAATAAAGTACAGAGAATGAGCGGTTTTTCATTTTGTTGCTTGGGCGCAGTACACCCACTCAAAAGAAAGATAGGGATCAATAAAAAGGAAAGAAATCGTTTCATTGCCCGCTCCCTCCTTTTGCGCGGCAGCCGCACCGCCCGAATAAGACCGAGCGGTATTCATCCACCGTAAAGCCGTTTTTCTTGAAGATCTCGTCTAAAAGAAGTGCCGATTGCTCCTCTTCCATATGCATCAATTTCCCGCAATCCAGGCATTTTAAATGCAGATGCTCGTGGCAATGTTCGCCCGCCTTGCGGTAAAGGGCACAGCGGGTGCCCTCCTGCTCGCTTTTATGGAGCAGTTGCTCTTCGGCCATCTTGCCGACCAAGCGGTAAACGGTGCTTTTGCCCGGTGCGTCTGCACCGTATTGTGCCATCAAAGCTTCCGCCAAAGCATCGGCTGTATAGGATTGATCGGGGTTGTGATCCATCAGTTCCAGGATCTGCCGCCGCGACTTTGTCTGATAATGCGCCATACCGCACCGCCTTTCTTTTTGCCTTTAATTTGAGAATGATTCTCATTTTTGATATAGTATATAATAAATTATTCCTTTTTGTCAATCATTAATTCTTGACAATCGATCAAAATAGGTTTATAATACAATACGCGCAATGGAGGTATAGCACAGCTGGTTAGAGCACTTCGTTCACATCGAAGGGGTCACAGGTTCGAATCCTGTTATCTCCACCAAATATAAAAGCACCCGTTAGGGTGCTTTTTGTTTTTTATATCAAGGTTGCAGAAGCAAAAAAAAGATGATATAATATTTTTATTCTATAAAGAAAGGTGATTTTGAATGAAGATCATCGATTTGCTGAACAATGAAAAATTGAGTCTTTCTTTTGAGGTATTTCCGCCCAAGACCGAAAGCGGATTTGAGACCGTTAAGACCGCCACCGAAGAGATCGCCAAACTGCGCCCTTCCTATATGAGCGTCACCTACGGTGCGGGCGGCGGGATCGGGGAGTATACCCTGCAGATCGCCAAGAATATTAAGGATAATTATAATGTTCCCACTTTGGCGCATCTGACCTGTGTTTCTTCTTCTAAAGAGACGGTGGCTCAAAAGATTGCCGCGATGAAAGAGGCGGGGATCCAAAACGTTTTGGCATTGCGCGGCGATATCCCGCAGGAACTGCAAGGGGCAGACCGCAGCAATTGGGATTTTCGGTATGCCATCGATCTGGTGCGGGCATTGAAAGAAGCGGGAGATTTTTGCATCGGCGGTGCTTGCTACCCTGAGATCCATCCCGAAAGCGCCAACCAAAAAGAAGATATCCGCCGCTTAAAAGAAAAGGTGGATGCCGGTTGCGATTTTCTTACCACCCAAATGTTTTTTGATAATAATCTGCTCTATAGTTTTCTCTATAAAATTCGCGAAGCGGGCATCGATGTTCCGGTCATTCCGGGCATTATGCCCATCACCAATGCCAATCAAATTGAGCGGGCAATCACTCTTTCGGGCTCGTTTATGCCCCAGCGTTTTAAGATCTTGGTGGATCAATTCGGCTCCGATCCTGCCGCAATGAAGCAGGCGGGGATCGCTTACGCCACCGACCAGATCATCGACCTGTTTGCCAATGGTATTACAAACGTTCACGTTTATTCGATGAATAATCCCGACGTCGCCCAAAAGATTTTGCAGAATCTTTCGGATATTTTAGGCAAATGAGCGGATCAATGATTGCTAAAATTGAACCGTTGCCGATCAATTTGCGGGAAGTTCTGCGCTATGCGGGAAGCAAAGAAACAGATCCGGCGGTGGAAGAACTGCTGAAAGAATGTATCGATGAAGCGCAAGGGGAACTTTCCTATCGCGTATGTTATTGCCGCCTGCCGCTGGAGATGGATGGTAAAGACTGCCTCATCGGCTCTCTTCACCTGCGCTCTAAAGCGCTGGCAAAAACCTTGAACGGCTGCAACGAGGTGGTCCTCTTCGGTGCCACTTTAGGGATAGGAATCGATCGATTGATCGGGAAATACTTGCGTATTTCACCCGCCAAGGCTCTGATGATGGATGCCTTGGGTACCGAGCGGATCGAAGCCCTTTGTGATGCTTTTTGTAAAAGTCAGGAGTGTAAAATTACACCGCGTTTTAGTGCCGGATACGGTGATCTACCCCTTGCGGTGCAGCCTGAGCTGTTTGCGTTATTGCAATGCGAGAAGAAGATCGGGCTTTGCCTGACCGATGGGCTGATGATGAGCCCCTCTAAATCGGTCACCGCGATTTTTGGAATAAAGGAGTAAGGGATGAACTTTCTCGATTATTTAAAAGCCAATAACGTATTTTTCGATGGTGGAATGGGAACATTGCTGCAAGCCAAAGGCCTGCAGGCGGGCGAATTGCCGGAGCGGTGGAACCTCAGCCACCCTGAGATCATCCAAGAGATCCATCGAAACTATTATGATGCGGGCAGTCATGTGGTTAGCACCAATACCTTTGGTGCTAATGCGCTGAAATTTTCTGCCGAAGAATTAGAGACCATCATTCAAGCGGCGATTGAAAATGCGCGGCTTGCCCAAAAGCAAAGTGCGGGGGAACAGCCTAAATTTATCGCATTAGATATTGGTCCCTCGGGCAAACTGCTCAAGCCCTTGGGGGATCTGGACTTCGAAGATGCGGTGGAGCTGTTTGCCAAAACCGTCCGTTTGGGTGCAAAATACGGAGTAGATCTCATTTTGATTGAGACAATGAACGATTGCTACGAAACCAAAGCCGCCCTGCTGCCCGCCAAGGAAAACAGCACGTTGCCGGTTTTGGTTTCCAACGCTTATGGGGAAGACGGCAAACTGATGACCGGTGCCACCCCCGCGGCAATGGTCGCGATGCTGGAAGGAATGGGTGCCGATGCCATCGGTGCCAACTGTTCGTTAGGCCCCAAGCAACTTTCCTCGGTGGTGGAGCGGCTTTTAGAGTGCGCTTCGGTCCCTGTCTTTATGCAAGCCAATGCGGGTTTGCCTAAATTGGAAGGAAATACCACCACTTTTAATGTAAAGGAAAAAGACTTTGCAGAAGAAACGGCTGCTTTAATGCAAAAAGGTTTGCGGAGCGCAGGCGGCTGCTGCGGCACCACACCTGCCTATATTCAAGAATTGGTAAAAACCGCAAAAAACATTGAAATCAAGCCGATCTCGGCAAAGAATAAGACGGTAGTTTCTTCCTATACCCACGCGGTCGAATTCGGCAAAGAGCCGATTTTGATCGGCGAGCGGATCAATCCCACCGGCAAAAAACGGTTTAAACAAGCGTTGGTCGAGGGGGATATGGACTATATCCTCAACGAAGGAATTGCTCAGCAGGAAAAGGGCGTGCATCTTTTGGATGTCAATGTGGGTTTGCCCGAAGTTGATGAACCTGCGATGCTGAAGGGCGCGGTCTGCGAACTGCAGGCGGTCAGCAATCTGCCGTTGCAGATCGATACCGCCGATCCCAAGGCAATGGAGAGAGCACTCCGCTGTTATAACGGTAAGGCGTTGATCAATTCGGTCAACGGAAAGAAAGAGAGTATGGAATCCATCTTCCCGCTGGTGAAAAAATACGGCGGTGCGGTCATCGCTCTGACCTTGGATGAGCAGGGAATCCCCGCCACCGCCGAAGGGCGGTTGGCCATCGCCAAAAAGATTTTGGAATCCGCCAAAGCGTATGGCATTGATAAAAAGGATCTGATCTTCGATCCCTTGGCGATGACTGTCAGCGCCGATCAAAATGCGGCGAAGGTAACGCTGGAGGCGGTCCATCGTATCCGTACCGAGTTGGGGTGTCATACCTCGCTGGGTGTTTCCAATATATCTTTCGGGTTACCCAATCGGGATGCTGTGAATGGGGTGTTCTTTGCAATGGCATTGCAAAGTGGATTATCTGCCGCCATTATGAATCCCTATTCCGCCGAAATGATGAAGACCTATTATGCCTATCGTGCATTAAACGGATTGGATGAAAACTGCGCCGATTATATTGCCTCGGCAGAGCAATGGATTCCTGCGGCTGCAGCGGCTGCAGCCCCTGCCCAAAACCAAGAAGAAGCCCGCCCTGCTTTACAGCAAGCGATCATCAAAGGTTTTAAGGAAAAAGCGGCGCAGTTGACTAAGGAACTGATTTTATCAACCGCTCCGCTGGAATTGGTGAATAATGAAATTATCCCTGCGCTGAACATCGTCGGCGAAGGTTTTGAAAAGAAGACCGTCTATCTGCCCCAACTGTTGATGAGTGCCGAAGCCGCCAAGGCTGCCTTTGAGGAGATCAAAGGCTTTATGGTCAGCGGCGAAAAGGCGGCAGGGAAAGGGCCGATCGTTCTGGCGACCGTTCAAGGGGATATCCACGATATCGGCAAAAATATCGTTAATCTATTGCTGGAAAATTATGGATTTGATGTCCTCGATCTGGGCAAGGATGTACCGCCGCAAGCGGTGGTCGATCGTGTGATGGAACTGCGGGCAAAAATCGTTGGGCTCAGCGCTTTGATGACGACCACTGTTCCTGCAATGGAAGAAACCATCCGCCTGCTCAAAGAGCAGGCACCTTGGTGCAAGGTTGTGGTCGGCGGTGCGGTCCTCACTAAAGAATATGCCGATAAGATCGGCGCCGATTTCTATGCCAAAGATGCGATGGAAACGGTTCGTTTTGCCGAACGGTCAAATTAGTAGGATCTTTTGCTATATAAATAATGAAAAAAACTTGCAATCTTTTGCTATTTATTGTAAAATAAGATTTATATTTCAAATAAGGAGAAATAGAGATGTTTAATGCTGAAATGATTGTATTTCTTGTATATCTCTTATTTATGGTTGGCATCGGTGTGTATTTCTTTGTACGCTCCAAGTCCGGCGGTGATAAGGGATATTTCTTGGGCGGGCGTCAGATGGGTCCTTGGGTCTCCGCCCTTTCAGCAGGCGCTTCGGATATGAGCGCTTGGGTTTTGATGGGATTGCCTGCTTCCATTTATGCGATGGGTATCGGTCAAGCTTGGATCGCGATCGGTCTTGGTATCGGCTATACCGTCAGTTGGTTGGTTCAGGCACCGCGTTTACGCAGATATTCCATTGCTGCGAACGATTCGATCACCATTCCGCAATACTTAACCAATCGTTTTATGAGCAAAAATAATGCGCTTCAGGTCATCTGCGCCATCATCTTTTTGGTGGCTTATACCATCTATGCTGCATCCAGTATTAAAGCCTGCGGCACTTTGTTTAATACTGTTATGGGCATTGATGCCACCGTTGCGATGTATGTCGCCGCGCTGATTATTATTTGCTATACCTTCTTGGGCGGTTTTTCCGCTGTTTGCTGGACCGACTTTTTCCAAGGTCTTTTGATGTTGGGTGCGTTGTTGATTGCTCCGATCTTTGCGTTGGCGTTGATTCAGGGCGGCGAAGGCGCGGTCTCGATGGGCCAGCTTCCCGAAAATTATTGGGATTTATTTGCTAATTGGAAAGATGTTCTTTCCGGTTTGGGTTGGGGCTTGGGTTATTTCGGTATGCCCCATATCATCATTCGTTTTATGTCCTTGCGTTCCGATAAGGATGTGAAAAAGAGCGCCAAAATCGGCATTACTTGGACCGTACTGATCTTGGTCTTCTCGGTAGCCGCCGGTATCATCGGGCACCTCTTCTTGGGCGAAATTGCCGATAGTTCGGTGGTCTTTATCACCATGGTTCGCAAAATCTTCCCCGCATTGATCAGCGGTCTGCTGCTTTCGGCTATTTTGGCTGCAGCAATGAGCACTGCCGATTCCCAACTGTTGGCATCCGCTTCGGCATTCTCGGTCGATGTGTATAAACCCATCATCCGTAAAAATAAAGCATCCGAAAAAGAGATGCTCTGGTCGGGAAGATTGGTAGTTCTTGCCATCTCGATCATCGCCGTTATGATCGCCGCCAATCCCAATTCCGGTACCATTATGGGCCTGGTTGAAAATGCCTGGGGTGTCTTTGGCGCGGCATTCGGTCCGGTTATTTTGCTTTCTCTTTTCTGGAAACGGTTGAATTTCCAAGGCGCTGTTGCCGGTATTTTGGCAGGTGCGGCTGTGGATATTTTGTGGTTGGTCTTTTTGAAGAGTCTTGGAATTTATGAGATCATCCCCGGATTCCTTGTCGGTGGCATTGTCACAATTGTTGTTACCTTGCTTACTCCCGCTCCCTCTGAGGAAGTGGTTGCTGTCTTTGAAAAGGTGGCTTCCGGAGAAGAGATCGAAGGTTAAGAGTAAAATAAAAAATACCGAAGATGCAATGCATCTTCGGTATTTTTTTATTTATGATAACTTTCGTTGGCATTGATCTTATGTGCGCGGTAAAATTGCTCCGCCAAAAGCACCCGCATCAGTTGGTGAGGGAAGGTCATGGGGGAGATGGAAAGACGCATTTGACAGGCATTTTTGACCTGCTGGGCAAGGCCGTGGGAAGAGCCGATGATGAGCGCGATCTCGCTCTTGCCCGAAAGGGCGATCTCCGCCACTTTTTTTGCTAATTGTTCGCTGGATAAGGGCTTTGCCTCCACGCAGAGTGCGATGGTATAGGCGTTGGCGGGAAGGCGTTTGAGCAGCCGCTCGCCTTCCTTGGTTAAGGCGGTGTCGATCTCTTTTTGGGAAGGATTTTCGGGCAGCCGTTCTTCCGGCAATTCCACGACATTCCAACCGCCGAAACGGCTCATCCTTTTAATATATTCACTTTCCGCGTCCCGCCAATATTTTTCTTTCAGCGAGCCGGTGCAATAAACGGTGCATTTCATTTTTTATACCTCCAAAGGCGGGCAAAAGGGACCGCCGACTTCCAGGCAGACATCTTCGATGCCGTATTGGGCAAAGGCGTTCATCACCGCCATTTTCGCGGTCAGCGGGGTGTTGTTGTTGTCGCTCAAATGGGCAAGGACCGCGGTCTTCATCTCGCCCTGCAATGCAAATAAGGCGAGCAGAGCGGCGCAATCATTGTTCGATAGGTGGCCCTTGGGCGAGCAGATCCGCTTCTTGAGGGCGGCGGGATAATCGCCGTGCTCCAAAAGGTCGGGATCGTAGTTGCTTTCCAGCATAATCAAGCGGCAACCGCAGAGCGCTTGGTGCATTTGCGGGGTGACCTTTCCTGTATCGGTGACGATGGCCAGCGCCTTATCCTCCACCTCGATGCGGTAACCGCAAGGGTCGGAAACATCGTGGCTGGTCGGAATGGGGATAATGCGAAAATGCCCGACCGTAAAGGGCTCATTTTGATGGTCTGTCCCTTCGATTTCAGCCGCCTCCAAGGTTCCCTTGCTGGCATAGACAGGAATATGGTCATTTTTGACCAGCAGCGGCAGAGCCTTGATATGATCGCTATGCTCGTGGGTGAGCAACAGGCCGTCGATGGCGGAAATGGGGAAATGAATGTCGTTTAACGCTTTAATGATGCTGGACCGACTGACCCCGCAATCGATCAGCAACCCGCGCCCTTCGGAAACCAAAAGAGTGCAGTTGCCTTTGCTGGTGGAATATAGCGGATAAAGGGTTGCCATCCACGAACCTCCTTTTCAAAAAACTGATACTATTTTAGCATAAAAATATGAAATAAGCAATAAAAAACTCCCGCAATGCATAAGGCATTGCGGGAGTATATGTTATTAGAGGGTTACGCCGTCTTTGAAGATGGAGATCTCTTCATAGCCGTGTTGTTCGTTTTTGGTTTTCTCACCACTGGCCACTGCCAGAACAAAGTTCAGCAGATCGTCGGTGGGATCTTCACCCTTCAGCATGGGGCTGGCATCAAAATCGATCCAGTTGGCTTTATGGGTGGCCAGATAATGGTTGGTAGCGATCTTCGCCGTCGGAATGCCGGTTCCCAAGGGAGTACCACGACCGGTGGTGAAGAGAATCATATGTGCGCCGGCAGCCATCAGGTTGGTTACCGCCACGATATCGTTGCCCGGTCCGTTCAAAAGGGAAAGACCGTTCTTGGTCACCCGATCGCCGTAGTCCAGAACATCGACCACGGGGGAGAGACCGCCTTTTTGCACACAGCCTAAGGACTTTTCTTCCAGAGTGGTGATGCCGCCCTTTTTATTGCCGGGCGAGGGGTTTTCGTAGATTACTTGATTATGACGAGTGAAATAATCCTTAAAGTTATTGATGAGATCCACCGTCTTTTGGAAGGTAGCTTCATCCACGCAACGCTGCATCAAAAGATGCTCCGCACCAAACATTTCGGGTACCTCGGTCAGCACGCAGCTGCCGCCCATCGCCACCAGCTTATCGCAGAACCGACCCACCAAGGGATTGGCGGTGATACCGGAAAAACCGTCGCTTCCGCCGCATTTCAAGCCCACCTTGAGCTTGGAGACGGGGATGGGTTGTTTCTTAAAGGTAGCGGCATATTCCTGCAATTCGCGGATAATGGCAACACCGGCTTCAATTTCGTCTTCCACATCCTGGACACTCAAAAAGCGTACCCGCTTTTCGTTCCATTCGCCTAAAACTTCTTTGAAAACATCGATGTTGTTGTTCTCACAACCCAAGCCCAAAACCAGAACACCGCCTGCATTGGGATGATTGACCATCCCGCGCAGGATCTTTTGGGTCACTTCCTGATCTTCATTCAGCTGAGAGCAGCCGAAGGGATGGGGGAAATGCTTGGCACCGGTCAGTTGGGCGATCTTTTCAGCGATCTTATTGACGCAACCGACAGTGTTGACGATCCATACATCGTTGCGGATGCCCACCTCGCCGTTTTCGCGGATATAACCGTCAAAGGTACGATCGGTTTCGATCTTCTCCTGCTTGAGTTCGGCGGGGGTATAGGTGTATTCCAATTTCTCCGAGAGATTGGTTTTGACGTTATGGGTATGTACATGCTCACCTTTTTTAATGTCTGCGGTGGCATGACCGATGGGCTGGCCGTATTTGATGATGTTTTCGCCGGCTTGAATGTCCCGTGCGGCGTATTTATGCCCATCTTCGATATTGACTTCAACGTTGTCAAGCTTCGTTATTAACATGCTTTAATACCTCGTCCTTTAAGAAAATCAGATCTTGATCCCAAAGTGCTTTGTTGCGCAGGATCTCTTCCACAGTGGCGGTCTTCATAAATTCGGTAACATCCGCATCATCGTTGGTCTCACCCACGCGATAAAATTCGATCAATTTCGCAAACGCAAACACCAAAGTTTCGGGCATCTTATTGAACCGCTTGATGTATTCCAAAATGGAGGGCAGAACACGGACCTTGAATTTGCTGACCGAGTTCAAGGCGATGGAAGAAAGGAAATGCTTGATGTAGGGATTAGCAAAACGAGTCATGACATTATCGGCATAATCCAGCAATTCTTCTTTGGGCAGATCCAAGGTGGGGATGATCTCATCGTAGATGCACTTTTTCAGGTGGGCATTCATGGTGGGATCATCGATACAGGATTTAACGGTATCTAAACCGGAAAGCAGTGCATAGGGAACCAACGAGGTATGAGCGCCGTTGAGGATGCGTACCTTACGGGTGCGATACATTTCCAGATTATCGGTCAGAATAACATTCAGCCCGCATTGACCCAAAGGCAGTTCTTCAAAGAGGTTGTTGCAACCTTCGATGACCCAAAGATGGAAATATTCGGAGGTGTTTGCCATATTGTCTTCCCAACCGAGGTTCAGATCCTCGCCTCTGGGATAGCCGGTGTTGATGCGGTCGACCAAGGTGTTGCAGAAGATGTTTTCGTTTTCGATCCAGGCTTTAAAATCTTCGCCCAGATTCCAAAGGTCGGCATATTGCAAAATACACTTTTTGAGGTTTTCACCATTCTTATCGATCAGTTCGCAAGGCAGGAAGATAAAACCGCCCATACCAATATCGAAGCGGCGCTTGAGCAACTGCGTCAGTTTGCCGGGGAAGGTGTTGGCGGGGCGATCTTCCCATTTGTCCTTCTTATCAAAAACAATACCGGCCTCGGTGGTATTGGAAACGATAAAGCGGAAATCAGGGTTTTCTGCCAAAGCAATATATCCGTCGAAATCTTCGTAAGGCTTGACGCAACGGGAAATGCAGGTAACCTTGCGGCTCTCCACACCCTCGATGCCGCGGCAGATATGGGTATAGTCGCAACCCTGCGCCATCAGCATATCACACATACCGTTTTTGATAGGCTGAACAACAGTGATCCGCCCTGCAAAATCGGTCTGCTCGTTGGCGATGTCTACCATCCAATCCACAAATCCGCGTAAAAATCCGCCTTCACCAAATTGGATAATCTTTTCGTTCATTTTTAAATCCTCCCTCATTCTTCGATCGGGTCGCCGGTGGCGATCCCTTCATATTCATTCAAAAAGTCTTCGGCCTTTTTGATCATTTTGATGCCCAGCTTGAGATCCTCGCGGAAGCTGAATATCATTTGCAAACGACCGAAATAAGTATCGATGATTTGAACATCGATAAAAAACGTGTTGTTGTCCGCCCAAGCGGCCGATGCGGCACAATCGAAAAGACGATCGCCCGCCACCGTTCCGATGCGGTCGGCATAGCCCTTTTGGGGGAACTTACCAAAGCGGTTGGCATTGAGGCCAAAGGCAAGCTCTTTCTCTCCCTGCGCGTTGGTGTAGGCAAGGGTGCCGCCTTCTTCATCGAAGGTGAATTCCAGTTTGGTAATGCCCATCGGGTTGGTATCCAGCGCAAAGGTCTTGCCGTTGATGCGCTCTGCCATCGGGCTTGTGGCCGCGCCTTTGGCGTGGAAAAGCTCCAAAGTCGAGCAATAGTTGGCCAACGCTTTTTGCGCTTGGAGATCTTCTTCCAAGGGCTTGTCTGCCGCCTTGCGGATCACCATATCAAAAAGGGCGTTGATGATGATCGGTTTTGCATAATCATTGCCCTGATTATCGCCGTTATAGATCACGATGAGTTCCTTGTCGGGAACGCAGATGGCATATTGACAACCCATTCCGTTAAAGAAATAGGCGTTGTCGTGGGTACGCCAGAATTGATAGCCGTACCCCTCGTATATGTAAGAGGGATAATCGGTGGTAATGGTCGATACTTGGCAGGATGTGGCTTCTTCAATGTATTTTTCGTTTAGAAGCTGCTCCCCGTTCCAATTTCCCTTATGCATACAAAATTGCGCGGCTTTTAAAAGATCGGTCGCTTTGCATATCAAAGCCGAATCGCTCCAGGAATGACCGCCGGGGCAGGTCAGCATATCCGCCTGCTCGGAAAAGCCGATTTGATCCAAGAACTTCTCCCGCAGATAGTCCATCAGCGATTTTCCGCTGACTCGCTCCACCAAAGCACCTAAAATAAAAGAACCGTTGCTGTCGTATTCAAAAAAGGTTCCGGGGTGATGCGCTGTGGGGGAAGGGTTTTGGAAATAATCCAGTACCCGATCTTGCGGCTTGACAGGGAACCAACTGCGGCGTTGCTTGGCGGTCCGCATCATCAGCATCTGGCGAATGGTCAGCGAACGAAAATAATCGTCGGTCAGTTCTTTGGCTTCTTCGGGAAAATAATCGGTCAGCTTATCATCCAAACCGATCAATCCGTCCTGCTCCAAAAAGCCGATCGCTAAAGAGACAAAACTTTTGGTCGCTGAATACATCCGGTGGTTAAAATCCTTATGAAAAGGTTTCCAATAATGTTCAAAGAGGATTTGATCTTTCCGCATAATGATCAGATCGTGGGTCGACAGTTGGCATCGTTCCAACAATTCCAGATACGCCTGAATATCTGCAGAAGAAACACCCATTTTTTCCGGAGTGCAGTAATTCAAAATACATACCATCCTTTCTATTTATAACTATATTATAAATCTTATAGAATTATTTTTCTATAAAAAAATTGCTACGTTTATGCGAAAATACTTGAATTTTTTGATATTTAATGTTATTATATATAAAAAGGAGGTGAGACGCGGTGCAATTTCGAAAATTTGCCGACGGTCAGCAGTTTTATTTTCATCATGAAACGACCAGTAATGCAGAATATGACCGTCAGCAAGAAAAGCATTATCATAATCTTTTTGAAATCTATTTTATCAGCGGCGGCAGTTGTAACTACTTTATCGACCATAAATCCTATCGGTTGATTCCCGGAGATCTGGTGTTGATACCCGAAGGGGTGATTCATAACACTGAATATAAGAATTCCCAGCATTCCCGCCTTCTTATCAATTGTTCCCGTCGGTTTATTCCCGCCTCGGTGATGCCGCTGTTGCCTCCAAAAGTCTATCTTTACCGCAATCCTTCCATCATCAATGAGTTATTTCGGATCTTTGATATGATCGAAAAGGAATATCTGCTTAATGATTCCTTGAGTGAAGAGATGCTCAGCAGCTATATGAATATGCTCTTTATTTTACTTGCGCGCAACAAGGAAGGGTGTATCTCTGTCGACGATGGCAATGAGTATATTGCCCGCGCGGTCGCCTATCTGCAAAAGAATCTTTCGTCTGAAGTTTCCCTGCCGGAGATTGCAGGTCTTTGCTCGGTCAGTCCGGAGCATTTTTCGCGAATGTTCAAAAAAGAAACCGGGTTTGGTTTTTGCGAATATGTCAACCTTTTGCGGTTGCAAAAGGCGGAGGCGATGCTCAAGCAGCCTAATTCCGGCTCCATTGCCGATGTGGCGCTGGCTTGCGGGTTTAACGACAGTAACTATTTCTCGGTGAAATTTCGTAAGCACTACGGTATCTCTCCAAAAAAACTTCAGCAAAAATACCGCAAAAAATAAAAAGATCCGCAAAGTTGCGGATCTTTTTTTGCTTATTTTTGTTGTTGTTTTTGTTTCATATGCTCGTCGCGTGCGCTGACCTTGCCTTCGGGGCGGATCTCGCCGGCTTTTTGCAGGGAGATCTTGGTCAGGAACGGACCGATCAGTTCGTAGATCAGGACCGAGAAGAGGGTAATATTGGCAACAATGGCACCTTCGGCACCAAGCTGCTCGGCTTTCAGTGCCATCCCCAAAGCAACACCGGCTTGGGGGAATAAGGTGATGCCTAAATATTTGACAATGTTGGAATCGCATTTCATCATCTGCGCGCTGGTGCGGGCACCGGTATATTTACCAAGACAACGGAAAATAATGTAGACCAAACCGATGCAGACGATCAACGGATCCTTGAATAAATGCAATTCCAATTCTGCACCGCTCAGGACAAAGAATAGAATGAAGAGCGGGGCGGTCCAGCGATCCACACGGTCCATCAATTCTTCGGAAAAATCGCAGATATTGCAGAAGATGGTGCCCAGCATCATGCAGACCAGCAAGGGCGAAAAACCGATGTGAATACCAAATACTTCAAATTTCATCATCGAAAGTCCGACCGTCAGAAAGACAAAGGTGACCGACATAGAAAGGCGCTTGGATCTGGAATGGAAGAATTGCTCAAACCAATCGAATAAAAAACCCATAGCCGCGCCCAAAAGCAGGGAAAAAATCACTTCTAAAACAGGCTCTAGCAGAATGGAGATCAAGTCGATCTTGCCATTCATCAAAGCACGTGCAATGCCAAAGGAAACCGCGAATAAAACCAAGCCGACCGCATCATCCAACGCAACAATGGGGAGAAGAATGTCAGTCAGGGGGCCTTTGGCTTTATATTGGCGAACCACCATCAATGTCGCCGCAGGTGCGGTGGCAGAAGCGATGGCACCCAAAATGATGGCAGCTGGTAACGGCAGTTTATCGGGAATCAGAAAATGCAGCCCGATCAAAGCGGCATCCACCAGCAGAGTGGTGACCACAGCTTGTACGATGCCAATAATTGTGGCTTGCTTGCCGTTCTTTTTTAATTGGGAAAGGCGAAATTCATTGCCGATGGAAAAGGCGATGAACCCTAAAGCCACATCGGCGATAATGCTCAATCCTTTGAGCTGCTCCATCGTGTTGAAACCTAAGCCTTCCACGTTTAATGCGCCCAGAAGATAAGGTCCGATCAGTATACCCGCCACCAGATAGGCGGTAACCGCCGGCAATTGAACTTTTTTAGCCAGGCGGGAAAGCATCAGCCCTGCAAAAAGGGCAACGGATAAACAAAGTAAGATTTCCATATTTATTTCTCCTTTGGAAAATTTCCGTAGGTAATTATAGCACTATCAATTTCTATATTCAAGCATCATTTTTCATAAAAAATAGCCCAAGGATTGGTTGTTCATTGACAAAAAAACAAAAAAATAGTATGATAATTTCATTAAATCCGTAGGAGGAATGAATATATGATGATTTATGCGTTGATCTTATTTTCTGTCACCTTTGTGTTGATGATGATCTTCGAAAAGTATCGGCCCTATATAGCTCTTACCTCCGGAGCATTATTCATCGTCAGCGGAATGTTGCCGTTGAAGGAAATCTGGGGTTCCATTGATTGGAACGTTTTGATGATGATTGCGGGAACGATGGGTTTGGTCGCGATATTTGTCGAAAGCAAAATGCCCGCCCTCTTGGCAGACCTGATTATGGAAAAGGTCCCCAATGTTCAATGGGCGGCGGTATCTCTGGCCTTGTTTTCCGGTCTTATTTCGGCGTTTGTCGATAATGTCGCCACCGTGTTGATGCTTGCTCCCATTGCGTTGGAGATCTGCAAAAAGCTCAAAGCCAATCCGGTCCCCTTTTTGATCGCCATCGCGGTCTCCTCCAATCTGCAGGGTGCCGCCACCTTGATCGGGGATACAACAGCGATTATGCTGGGTTCCGAAGCGAATATGAGCTTTTTGGATTTCTTCTGGTATCAAGGCAAACCGAGTATCTTTTTCGCAGTCGAATTGGGTGCAGTGCTTTCTGCATTGATTCTGTATTTCATCTTCCACAAGGAAAAAGCAGCGATCCCCAAGAGCGCAGAGCGCACCAAGGTCACCGACCTTGTCCCCACCATCTTGCTTTCGGCTGTATTGGTCTTGCTGATTGCCGCTTCCTTTATTGAGAATAAACCCGAGATCACCAACGGTTTGATCTGTTGCGGTCTCCTTGCGATCGGGTTGGTTTATACATGGATCAAGAAAAAAGATTTTAAGGCGATTCTTCCTCCGCTGAAAGAAATTGATTTCATCACCATCGGAATCCTCTTCGGTCTCTTTTTGATGATCGGCGGTATTTCTTCGCAAGGGGTGATCGATGCGGCGGCAAATCTGCTCGCCAATGCCGGTACCGGTAAGCTCTTTTTAGTCTATACCATTATTGTTTGGGCTTCGGTGGCACTTTCGGCATTCATCGATAATATTCCCTATGTTGCCACTATGCTGCCGTTGATTACAGGGTTGTGTGCCAAACTTGGCATCGATCCCACCGTTCTTTATTTCGGCTTGCTTTCCGGTGCGACCCTCGGCGGCAACTGCACCCCCATCGGCGCTTCGGCGAATATCACCGGTATCGGAATCCTACGTAAGAATGGCTATACGGTCAAAAATAAGGATTTCTTCCGCATCGGTATTCCGTTTACCTTGGCGGCGATCATCCCCGCATATATCTATATTTGGTTTGTTTACGGTGTTTAATTAAATAAAAATTGCCTTCCGAACGGAAGGCAATTTTTTTTATGCGTTTTTATACGTTTTCATTGTAAAGAATTGCATCAAAACAACGCAGCCGGCCAAAGCCAAACCGATCAAATCGGTGGTAAGACCCGGATAGATCAGAAGCAAACCACCCGCCGCACTGATAATGCGTTGCCACCAAGGCATTTTATGCAGCAACCAGCCTTCGATGCCGGAAGAGACAGCAAACATACCGATCAGCGAAGTGATGCAGATCAGCAGAACATTCCAGATGTTGGCGTTGATCAGCAGCATCGCAGGATTCAAAGCAAATATATAAGGAATAATGAACGCACCGATCGCCAATTTGGTGGCGGTGACCGCTGTTTTCATCGGATTTGCCTGTGCGATCGCCGCACCTGCATAGGCAGCCAAAGCCACCGGCGGGGTGAGGTCGGCAACAATACCGAAATAGAAAACAAAGAGATGGGCGGCAATATCGGGAACGCCCATGGCAATCAGAATCGGAGCACAGGTGGCGGCCATAATGCAGTAGTTGGCGGTGGTGGGAACACCCATACCAAGAATAATACAGCAAATCATGGTTAAGAACAGCGCTATAAGGACATTATTGCCGGAGAAGGCGATAACCGCACTTTGCAAAACAGCGGCCAATCCGGTCATGGTAATGATACCGGAAATAATTCCTGCAACACCGCAGGCAACAGCGACAGCGATAATACCTTGTCCGCCTGCCGCCAACGCTTCAAAGATGCGTTTGGGTGTGATTCGTTGTTCTTTATTAAACAACCCCACAACGATGGTCGCCAAAATGGCAATCGCCGCGGCAAAAGAGATGGTAAAGAAGTTTCCGCTTACCAAGAAAATCAAAAGAGCCAAGGGGAGTAGAAGATAAAGTTGCTTAAGTAACGGCTTGGCTTCGGGCATTTCCTCTTTGGTCAGCCCGCGTAAACCTTCTTTTTTGGCTTCCAGATGGACAGTGATGAAAACACCAGCGAAATAAAGAACCGCAGGTAAAATAGCGCAGACAACGAGTTTTCCGTAGTGAATGCCCAGATTCTCAGCAATCAGAAATGCCGCCGCACCCATAATGGGGGGCATGATCTGTCCGCCGGTGGAGGCGGAAGCCTCAGCGGCCGCGGCAAATTCAGGTTTGTAGCCTGCTTTTTTCATCAATGGGATGGTGACAGAACCGGAACCGACGGTGTTGGCAACCGAAGAGCCGGAAACCATACCTTCCAACGCACTGGCGATAACCGCAACCTTGGCAGGACCGCCCGAAAACCGCCCGACAACAAGGTTGGCGACCTTAATAAAGAAATCGGCAATGCCGGTCCGTTCCAAAAAGGCACCGAAGATAATAAAGATGGCAATAAAGTTTCCGCAAGCGCGGATGGGCGGACCTATGATGCCGCTCTCGGCGTAGAAGATGGATTGAACAATATGACGCAGTTGATTCCAGCCGGACATACTGCTGAAATGGATAATGGCATAGACCAGCAAAGCGCCCGCCACAATCAGAATGGGAACGCCGACACAGCGGCGGCAAAGTTCTGCAAGCGCCAAAATGCCGATGACACCGGCGATCACATGGGGAAGACCGATATTCAACCCCAGTTTACCGATCTCCACGGCAAAGATGGCGTAAAAGAGAAATGCACCGGTACCTAAAGCCATAATGGCGATGTCATACCAAGGCAGATGATTGGTTTTTTGCTTTCCCTTTTTGATGGGGAAAACCAAAAATCCGCAAAGGATGATAAATGCCATAAAAACAGAGATTTTCGTTTGAAAATACCATCTGCCGTCGAAGGTGACATAGATGCAAAATGCAGCGAAAGCCGCAAGAATACTTTGAACAATGATTTTCGGAATTCCATCCCAAACACGGGTATTGGATTCTCGATCAAATTTTTTCATAACCTCGTCCAGATCCATTGGACCTTGAGGCTCTTCAGCTTTGTTCCGCTTGAATAGGCGCTTGATTTTTTCGAGCAAAGCCATAAGTTACCTCCTTAATAAATGTTGAAAGGGCTGCGGCGATGAAAATCGCCGCAGCCGGAAATGTGCGATTTAGAGTAATTACTCGGCAGTAACGGTGATGCCCTTTTCTGCAAAGTATTTAGCAGCACCCTTATGGAAGGGAGCATCCATACCGGTAGTGGCATTGGTCAGATCCAATTCTGCGCTCTTGGCATGGGCAATGGAATCTTTATTGTCAAAAATCGCTGCGGTCAAAGCATAGATATCGTCTTCGGATGCATTGGCATCGCAGATCAAGGTTGCTTTAACAGTGATGGTTTCAACATCGGATTCCTGACCTTTGTAGGTTCCTGCGGGGATGGTGTAGGAAGTGTAGTAGGGGCAAGCCTTCATGATCTTGGCGGCGATATCGCCATCGATGGGAACCAGCCAAGCGTCGTTGGTGGTGCAAAGATCGGTGATGGCGGGGGTGGGGGCACCGGCGACGATGAATGCGGCATCGATCTGACCGTTCTTCAAAGCATCTGCACTATCGGCAAAACTTTGTTTTTGCGCATTGATGTCATTTTCAGTCAGACCTGCAGCGGTCAAAACGTCCAAAGCGTTGAAATAAACGCCGGAACCGGGGGCGCCGATAGAAACAGTTTTGCCCTTCAGATCGGCAACACTCTTGATGTTTTTATCCATGGTGATCAACTGAACAGATTCGGCATAAAGACCTGCGACAACACGGAAAGAATCTACTTTGCCTTCTTCGGCAAAGGTGCCGCTTCCTGCCCAAGCATAAGCCAAAACGTCAGACTGAACGGTTGCCAGCTGATAGATGCCGGCATCGATACCCTGAATGTTGGCCTTGGAACCGTCTGTAGAAACAGCGGTAATGTTGATACCGGTATGCTCTTTAATAGTGGAACCCAAAACATTGCCGTATGCATAGTAAGTACCTGCAGTACCGCCGGTACCCATAGTCATGCCTGCGGAGCCGCAAGCTGCCAAAGAAAGGGCAAGTGCAAGGGTTAAAACGATTGCGATGATCTTCTTCATCATTGTGATTTCCTCCTAAATAATTTATATAATGTAATATTATACAATAAATACGATATATCTGTCAAGGAAAGAACTGAATATACTAAAAAGCACGAAAAAGACTGCTTTTTCGTGCTTTTATGTTTACTTTGAATAGACGGATATCTGATGTTCTGCAAAATATTTGGCGGCTCCTTCATGGAACGGAATGTCCACACCCTGATGGGCAAAATCAAGATCGATACCCTTAAAGGCTGCTTTTGTAATCTCATAGATTTGATCCTTCTCGCAGTCGGCACCGCAGAAGAGAACGGTTTTTACCCCAAGAGTGGGAACGTCCTTCTCCTGATCGGTAAAGGATCGGGCAGGAATTTTGCTTTGGAAGTAGTCGCCGTTCTCCTTTTGCAGTTGATCTAAATATTCCTGCTCAAAGGGAATAAGGTAGAGCGATTGCTTTTTCATAAACTTTGTCAGCGCAGGGGAGGGCAACGCGGTGGTAATAAATGCGGCATCGATTTCGCCCTCTTCCAAAGCCTCCAGGCTGGCGGTGAGGTTGAAATTTTTGATTTTTTTCTTTTTCTGCAGTCTCGGCAGGTCTTCTTCTTGAAGCCCCATCTTTTTCAAAAGATCCATAGCGTTCAGCTGGGTTCCGCTATAAACAGAACCCAGCGAAACCACCTTTCCCTTCAGCTGCTCGATGGAGCGAACCGCAGGATCGGTGGTGACCAGCATGAGCTGCTCGGTGCCGATACAGCCGATGGCGCGCAGAGAATCGATCTTTCCTTCTTTTTTAAAGATATTGGTTTCGTTCCAGGAGTGGTTCAGGATATCTGCTTGAGCCAACCCGATATTTTCGGGGGTTTCATCAATGAGGATCATATTGGCCTTGGCACCATCGGTGGAACGGGGGGCGATGATCAGCCCGCTCTGTTCCTTTACTGTTTTGGCAAAGTCTTTTCCGTATTGATGGTAAACACTGCCTTTGCAGCCGGTGGGCATGGAAAAATCGGGTTTTGTGTTGCAGGAGGTAATGCCGAACAACAAAACCACAGTCAGAAATAATGCAGTAATTCGTTTCATAAAATTCATCCTTGCTTAATACGGTATAATTCTTCGGTAGCAAATGCTAATTTGGTGATAACGTCGGTCTTGGTCGGGTAGCAGTAAAAGGAATCCCGCTCGGTGGAAATATCCACACAGTCCAAGGGTTTAATATAGCAATAATCGTACTCAATATGCAGGCTGTTGGTTTGCGGCGGGGTGCGTTGAATGAAATAATCTTCGCCGTTATAGTGCCCGCGCAGAATAAAGCCTTCGTCGACGGTGTGGGTCAGAGTGGCTTTGCCTAACTTTTCAAATTTCCAGCAGCGGGGCAGAGAATAGACCTCTACCTCATCTTCAAAGGAATAGGTTCCTTCTTCGATCTGTTTGCGTACTTGCAACCGCTCCCATTCAAACCAATCGGGAATATGAGAAAACTCGGTCTTCCCCTCCAAGGCAGAAAGACTTCCGTCTTCGTTGAGGTTCCAACGTTTGCCGCAGGCAGTGCAATAAAGTTCGGTCCCTTTGGAAGCCATTTGGGATTCCTTGAGGCAATGAGGGCATTGATAAAGGACCTTGTGCAGCCCTTCTGCGCGGTGGGGCTCGGTGATCAAGATGCCGTTTTCTTTTTGATATTTGTATTCATCATAGGATAAAGCCTGACGCAGAGCGGCATTGATCTCGTCCACACTCATCGTTTCGATCTGCTCGGGGGTCAGGATCTTGGTCATGGTCATATGCAGGGGCACCTTGCGGGGCTTGCGGTAGTTCCAGAAAGGGGTCAGCAAGTGATTGCCATGATGCACCACCGCCACCACAGGTACTTTGTTCTTTTTGACCAATTTGCCCAAGGATTCGGGCAGATAAGCCAAGGTGCCGATGGGAGTATAGCGCGCTTCGGGATACATTGCTAAAATATCGCCCCGCTTGAGTACACGGCTGATGGATTTGATGAGATGCAGATCCATGGTGAATTTGCGGGTACAGATGGCGCCGATGAGCACCATTAACCACGGGCGACGATAGTATCCGTCGATGCTGACGACATTGTTGACCCGATGGGGAAAGGTCCCCATCGCGCAAAGCTCGAAATCGATAAAATACATATGGTTGCTCAAAAGCATATAGGGCGGCTTCAGCCCTTCCATATTAATTTTTTCCACCTTGTATTTTTTGCCGATCAGCATAATGCGGGAAAGCAACGTAATCAGCCAAACGATGATCAGCGGCTGGCGGATGGGATAATGGGCGGTATTATACCGCTTCTTATTTTTATAATTGACATCGATATTCATAAAATCCTTAAATCCTCCATTAGTGCATACACAAATATTTTACAATATCCGTACTGAATTTGCAACCGTTTGCAATTTTTTCTTTTATATGTTACTATTGAAAAATCTTAAGGAGATGATTGGATGAAGTTTTTATGGATGATAGCCGCCTTGCTGCTGATCGCATTATTGCTGTTGATCGGCTGCGGCATCTGCTTTTATATGGCATTCTATGAGCCCCGCATCAAAAAGAATCAAAGCGCCAAGGCAATTTTGCCGCCGGGCGATTTATATGCCCCCTTTCGGGAAATCACACGCCAATGGGCGGAAGAAATTCGGGCAATGGAGTGCAAAGAACTTCATATCCGCTCTTTTGATGGTCTTCAACTCTACGGTCGCTATTTTGAGTATGAAAAGGATGCGCCGATCGAGATTATGTTCCATGGCTATCGCGGTAGTGCGGAGCGGGATCTGGCGGGCGGTGTCCGCCGCGCCTTCGCGGTGGGGCATAGCGTGATCCTGGTGGATCAGCGCACCTCGGGAAAAAGCGAAGGCAAGGTCATCTCTTTCGGAATCAACGAAAGCCGCGATTGTTTGGCTTGGGTGCAGAAAACCATCGAGGAATTTGGCCTCGATGTCAAAATTATTCTAACAGGGATTTCTATGGGAGCCGCCACCGTTCTGATCGCCGCCGGGCAGCCGTTGCCCGAAAATGTGGTGGGCGTTTTGGCAGACTGCGGCTATACTTCGGCAAAGGAGATCATCCGAAAAACCATCCGCGATATGAAACTTCCCGCCCGCCCGCTCTATCCGTTGGTGCGGCTGGGAGCAAAGTTGTTCGGGCGGTTTGACCCCGATGAATTTTCGCCGGTTGAAGCGGCAAAAAATATCAAGGTCCCCGCCATTTTTTTCCATGGCGATGCCGATGATTATGTTCCTGCGGAAATGAGTCAAAGAAACTATGATGCCTGTGCATCCAAGAAAAAAATCCATTTCATCCAAGGCGCAGGCCATGGACTTTCCTATCCCGTTGCCCCCGAAGAATATGTTTCGGTCATGAGAAAATTCTTTAATGAATAAAAAGGTGCCAAATTGACACCTGCATTGTTGATGTTTTTTTGAAAGATTTGAATTTCACCTTGACATTTATAAGGAAACATTATATAATACATTGGCAAACTAAATCATAACTTTGGCTTGGTATATGGAGAAATACCCAAGAGGCCGAAGGGGCTCCCCTGCTAAGGGAGTAGGGTAGGTTAACTGCCGCGAGGGTACAAATCCCTCTTTCTCCGCCAAATAAAAATGCACCCCATTGGGGTGCATTTTTGTTTTTCTTACGGCATAACACTCGGCATAAAGCTTTGAACTTGACCGAAGAATTCGGAATGTTCGCCTTTGGCGGCGCGTTCCAACTCGCTTACAAAATCATTATATTCTTGCTCGGTGAGAACATTTTTCAGTTGCGGATAATCGCCTTCTTTTAAATCTTCCAGAGCATCATAATAATTGCTTTCAGCAATATCTTCAATTAAATCATTATATTTTCCGGTGGCAAGTTCATCCAGCAAAGGGGCGTATTCTTCACCGACCATTTCAACCAATTGAGGACGCATCTGCTTAATAACAGCAGAATAGTTGCCGGTGGTGATGCCGTTGATTACATCAAAGGCTTCGCCGAAATCTTGAAATTCGGTGCCCAGCGCATCGTTGATGGCGGGGATCATCATTCCGCCGATGACGGTAACAGCAATGATGATGGAGATTGCTGCGGCAATCGCGCGAACGATCAGCCAGGTCAGGGTAGCCCCCGCAAAGTTTTTCAGACTCTTGCGCTTAGGAACAAAGAGAAAGATCATGGCGGCAATAAAGCCAATTACAGGGATGGCAAAAAGTACGATCAGCCCCAAAAACTCCCAAAATGCAACATTTTGCTCGATTTGCTCGGGCTTTTGCGTCGGTGCGGTTTGCTCGGTAAGTACTTGTTCCATAACTTGGTTTTCCATAAAAGAAATCCTCCTTTTTCTTACTGGTTTTATAATAGCATATTCTTTGTAAAAACACAATATTTTGTTGCAAAATCGGGCAAGTTGGTGTATGATAGCAAACAGATTGCTTATAAAGGAGATCGGCAATGCCTGTTTTGCATTTTTTAAAAAAGAATATTGTTTTCTTCATTGCGGCGACGGCGGCGCTTGTCACCTGCTTTTTCGTCCCGCCCGATGGTCAGTATGGGGATTATTTCGATTGGAAGACGTTGGCCTGCCTTTTTATCACTTTGGCGGTGGTCTGCGCCCTGCGGAATGTTAAATTCTTCACAATTCTGGCTCGTCGTTTGGTGGTTGCCGCCGGCAACCTACGCGGCTTGTTTTTGTTGCTGCTCACCATCACCTTTGTCGGCTCGATGCTGATCGCCAACGATATGGCGCTGATCACCTTTCTGCCGCTGGGCTATTTTGCACTCAATGCCACCAAAAATCAAAAATATATGGCATATCTTTTTATTCTGCAGAATATAGCCGCCAATTTAGGCGGCATGTTGACCCCTTTCGGCAACCCGCAAAATTTATATCTTTATTCCTATTTTAATATTCCTACCGGCGAGTTTTGCTTGATTATGCTTCCGCCGTTCTTGCTTGCCATTGCGATGTTGGCGGCGGCTTGTTTGTTTGTGGAAAAGGAAAACTTGGTGATCGTCGACCATTTCTCTGAAAAACTAAAGGTGGGGAAAACGGTCTTATATCTTGCGTTGTTTGCTTTTTCGCTGTTGATCGTCTTTCGGGTGGTTCCTTTTTGGTGGGGATTGATTTTGATTCCTGCGGTATTGCTGATTGCCGATCGTAAGGCGTTGTTGATGGTGGATTATTCGCTTCTGGGAACCTTTTTCTTTTTCTTTATCTTTGCGGGGAATTTAGCGCGGATCGATGCGGTGAACGAAATGATCTCCGGGGTGTTGCAAAAAGAACCGTTGCTGATCGCTGCAGCATCCTGCCAGATCATCAGCAATGTTCCGTCGGCGATTTTGCTCTCCCGCTTCACCACCGATTATCCCTCACTGCTGCTGGGTGTGAATATTGGCGGCGCGGGGACGTTGATCGCCTCTCTCGCCAGTCTCATTACCTTCAGCGAATATCGGGTGCTTTATCCGGGACATAGTAAAAGTTATTTTTGGAAATTTACCTATATCAATGCGATTTTCTTGGGTGTCCTGCTGATAGCGGCAAGATTCTTCTTTATATAAAAGGTGCTTTTGGCACCTTTTTATTTTTATATTGAGTTTTCATGAAAAATTATATATAATATAAGTATGAAAATTAAAGGAGGTCGCGCTATGCCTGCTGAAAAGATTTGTAAAATGATCGAGATCGATCCGTATCTTACTCCGTATAAAGAGGATATCTTGCTACGCGAGACCCTTTTTAAGCAAAAGAAAAAGGAGCTGGTCGGCGGTAAGGGAAACCTTTTGCATTTTGCCAACGGGCATCAGTATTTTGGGTTCCGCCGCACCGAGCGCGGCTGGGTCTATCGGGAATGGGCGCCCGCGGCCGAAGCAATGTATTTAACCGGCGATTTCAACGGCTGGTCGGCAGATGCCTGCCCGATGCAAAAGCTGGAAAACGGTGTTTTTGAAGTGCACTTGGATGGAAAAGACACCTTGCAGGCAGGGCAAAAGGTGCAAGCGATCGTCGTCCATCAAGGGCAATGGCTGCGCCGCATCCCCCTTTATGCCACACGGGTGGTGCAAGACCCTCAAACCCTTCTTTGGTGTGCGGAATTGGAAGAGCCCGATGCCGCATATCCCTGGACCGACCAGGGCTTTAAACCCGCCAAAACCCCGCTGATCTATGAGTGCCATATCGGAATGGCGCAGGAAAAAGGCGCGGTGGGCAGCTATAAGGAATTTACCGAAAATGTCCTGCCGCGGATCCAAAAAGGCGGCTATAATACCATTCAGATCATGGCGATCATGGAGCATCCTTATTATGGTTCCTTTGGCTATCAGGTCTCGAATTTCTTTGCCGCATCCTCTCGCTATGGCAAGGCAGAAGATTTAAAAGAATTGATCGATCGGGCGCATCAGATGGGCATCGCCGTCCTATTGGATGTGGTCCATTCCCACGCGGTCAAGAATACCAACGAAGGCTTAAACGAATTTGACGGAACGGTCCATCAATTCTTGGATGAACGCCCCCGCGGCGACCATAGTGCCTGGGGCACCAAACTGTTTAATTACGGTAAAAATGAGGTTCTGCATTTTCTGCTTTCCAACTTGAAATATTGGATGGAGACTTTCCATTTTGACGGATTCCGTTTCGATGGGGTCACCTCGATG